>PBLL01000025.1 GCA_002721755.1 Actinomycetota bacterium | reverse complement strand
TTTAGATTGGAACTTTTCCACGTATGTGTCCATACGGCCCGCAGTAGTTGGACCAAATGAACCTGAAGCGTAGCCTTCAGGAGTTTTCGCTGGACCTGCATAGTAGACCGGATGATCTATAAGGTATTCAGGCATTGGTTCACCAGAATCTAAGCGTTTCGCAATAGCTGCATGAGCTACATCCCTTGCTACAACTAAAGTTCCAGTCAGAGCTAGACGTGTCTTGACAGGGTATTTGCTTAACTCAGACCTTATTTCCTTCATAGGTCTGTTTAAATCAATTGGAACAACATCACCGGAGAGTTCGTCTTCAAGTGTCTCAGGGAGAAAACGAGCTGGATCTTCTTCAAGTTGCTCTAAAAAAATCCCCTCAGATGTTATTTTGCCTAAAGCTTGCCTATCAGCGGAACAGGAAACTGCTACACCTACAGGATTTGATGCTGCATGGCGAGGAAGTCGAATAACTCTTACATCATGACAGAAGTATTTACCGCCGAATTGAGCGCCTATGCCGAATTCTCGTGTCAAATCTAAAATCTTTTGCTCCCATTCAAGATCCCGAAACCCATGTCCGCTTTCGCTTCCCTCAGTTGGTAGATGATCCAAATAGCGAGCGGAGGCATATTTTGCCACCTTCAGATTGAATTCTGCAGAAGTTCCACCAATAACGACAGACAAGTGGTAAGGCGGGCATGCTGCAGTTCCAAGGGTTCTTAATTTTTCATCAAGAAAACTAATTAAGCGATCTGGTTCCAGGAGGGCTCGAGTTTCTTGAAAGAGAAAACTTTTGTTAGCAGACCCTCCTCCCTTCGCCAGAAAAAGAAATTTGTATGAGTCGCCCGGGACGGCTTCAATCTCGATCTGTGCAGGCAAGTTTGTCCCAGTATTTCTTTCAGTGAACATATCTAAAGGAGCAAGTTGAGAATATCTAAGGTTAGAAGTCGTATAGGTGTCGTAAACACCCTGAGATATGACCTTTTTGTCGTCTATGTCAGTTAGAACTTGTTGTCCTTTTTTGGCGATGATTAGAGCAGTACCAGTATCTTGACATGAGGGCAGTACACCTCCAGCTGAGATATTTGCGTTGTGGAGTAACTCGAGTGCAACAAAACGGTCGTTTTCTGATGCTTCTGGGTCTTTTAGTATTTCAGCTAGTTGTGACAGGTGGCTTGAACGGAACAAATGAGCTATATCACGCATCGCTGTTGAGGTGAGAAGTTGTATGGCTTCTTGTTCAACTTTAAGAAAATTTCTACCGTCAGGCCCCTCTAATGTTGATACTCCTGAATTTCCCAAATGTTTAAATTCTGTTATCTCATAAGGGTCGCTCAACAGGGGAAGAAGATCTGTGTATTCAAACTCCGGAGGGTGTTCTTCTGCCATACCTCCAAACTACCTCTTTAAGAGGTAATAGTCAGTTGATTAAACAGCTATATTTGACTTCATCAAGTTGAAAAGTCAGCAGCTATACCGTCCCACATTGAAGAATCGCTGGATGAACCAAGGGAATAAAAGGCCATTCTGTCTACAACGTTGCCGTATCTTTCAATAACACCTGGCGCTATTTTGTCAGGTTCTCCTACAACTGCGAAGGTTTCCAACATCTCATCATCGATTATTGTGGCCATTTCTTGCCAAGCCCCTTCTTTCGACATTCTGTTAAGTTCGTCTTGAGCGTCGCCCCAACCATGAAGGTCAAGAACTGGACGATAGGCAGGTGTGGAACCGTAGAAAGCTATTTGTTGCCGAATAGCAGCCGCAGAATTTTCAATTGCCTTTTCATCGTTCCCCGTGACTACAAAGCCGGGTCCAACGATTTCAAAAGAATCTAGACTGCGTCCTGATTTGTCCAAGCCTCGTTGCACCGCAGGAATAGTAACTTCTTTTAAGTAACGTTCGGTACTGAAAGCATGGCAGATAATTCCGTCGCACACCTCTCCGGCAACTTCGGACATTAGAGGACCGACTGCTGAGATAAATATTTTTGGATGACCATGACTACTAGGTCCTGGATTGAAAAAAGGTGACATCAGCGTATGCGTATAAAAGTCGCCTCTGAAGTCTAGTTTTGAGCCTTCTTGCCAAGAGTCCCAAATTGCCCGAATTGCAGCAACCATTTCGCGCATACGAGCTGCGGGTTTGGACCATTCCATCGAAAATCGTTTGGTTATGTGTGGCTTTATTTGGGTTCCAAGTCCAAGAATAAAACGTCCTTTACTGTAGTTCTGAAGGTCATAACCAATGTTTGCAAGAATCATCGGATTACGGGCGAACGCCACAGCAATTGAGGTTCCTAGTTCTATTCGCTCAGTATGCTCCGCTGCGATCATATGAGGAAAGAATGGATCATGGCTTGTTTCTGCAGTCCATGCACCTGAATATCCTTTGGCTTCAAGTTGTTTTGCAGAATCAATTATTGGCTGGAATCCACCTTCCAGCGAGGTTGGGAATGCAGCTCCTAGGCCGCCGTCAATCTTCATAATTAGAACCGTAGCGCGGTCAAATAGAAATTTTTGAAGTTTTATTGAATTTAGCTTGAGAATGTCGCCGTAAACTCTTGATGTGGCACTAGAACAGAAAATGAGCGAAGAGTTGCACCTTTTAGCGTCTCGACGTCTAAGAGCGGCTGGCATGCGTTATAGCAAGTCTCGTAAAGCAATTGTAGAAGTTTTGGCAATGGCAGGGAGGCCTTTGACACTTGATGAAGTTTTGGCTTTCGAAGCGGACAATGATTTGGCACAGAGTTCTGTTTACCGAAATGCGACTGAACTTGTAGAAGCCGGTGTTGTAAAGCGTCTAGCTTCTGGAAATGACCATAACCGTTTTGAACTAGACGATTCAATAATTGGTCACCATCATCATTTCGTATGCTTGATTTGTGGAAACATTGAGGACTTTGAAGTGCCTGAGTATTTCGAAAAAGAGATTCTTGAAATCGAGGCGGACTTAGCTAAGAAGGGATTTTTGGTTGAAGGTCACACGTTGGATTTGCAAGGTCGTTGTCATAAGTGTTCCTAGAAATAGCAGGTAATTTTGTTTCTCAAACGTAATGCAGCTCGAGTTGTTCTTCTTGATGGTCAAAAAAGAATTTTTCTTGTCAATGCGGAAGATCCTATAGATCCTTTTAAAGATCCATGGTGGGAAATCCCAGGTGGGGGTATTAGCAGAGGGGAAGATAGTGCTGTTGCCGCAGCTCGTGAACTGTACGAAGAAACAGGTATTGATTCGATTGAAATGGGGCCTGTTATATGGACTCAACATGTCCAATTCACTTTTGGCGGTTATTTCTTTGACAGTTATGAAAAAATCCACGTTGCATGGTGTGACGGAGGGGAATACCGACCTAAGCATCTTGAAGCTTTAGAAGCGGCTGCATTTTTAGGTGCTAAGTGGTGGGATGTAGGGGATCTTCTTAAATCAGAAGAACCAGTTTTACCAACTTTGCTTCGAGAACACATAACTCCGATAATTTCAGGAGACCTTCCTTCTGAGCCAATTGATATTTCTCCGATGAAATTAGATCAGTAATAGTTTTCTAACAGCTAGTAATTTTTCTAACAGCTAGTAATTTTGTTCTCTCTCCTCTTTTTCCGCACCTCGAACTGCATAGTGAAGCAAAATTGACGGTGCAAGAACTGCTGACCCCACAATTAAAAGAGTTACTAAAGTTTTGGCAACTAAATTATTGAATTCGACAGTAAGCCCTACAGCGAAAATAATTAGAGAAAGAAAAAAAATCGAATACCCGATTTTCCTGCCGGTATTGGCGACAAATGCGGCTTTTTTGCGTCGCGATTCAAGTGATTCTAAATCATCTGACTCTTTCAATTTCACTCCTTTGAACCACGTGCTGTGCCAATAAGTTCTTCACCATTTTTAAATACATAACAGTGAATTCCTCTGAAACGAGCTTTAGAGTCTTCGAAGTTGGTCCGGTTTGGAGTCAGGAAACCCAATTCAAGTTCAGATAATTCATAAATCTCCCCAACAAAATCTTCAAATTCTTCGTAGCAAACCGAAGTTGCAAAAGTTTGCATCTCTTGATCTCCAGGCCAAGGTGCTCCAGGTCCAGCTGGATGTTCTACCCTGTAATAAATTTCATGCTGGTGCGGTCCTTCGCATGAAACTTTTGTGTCTATCTCGACTAGCCGTTCCGTATTTGTCCAAGAGTAATGATTGAAGCAGTCGTTTGAAGAAAGATTATGGACATTTACTACTTCTCCGATCCAGTCGGGCGCAGATTTCGAAGTTACTGTTGGCTTCACTTCAACAGCACTCGTTGTACTGTTGATTGGCGTAGCTTGACTGACATCTTCAGTTGTTTCCGAACAGGCAACGGCAAAAAAAGCTGCAGACAAAAACAGGGCCAAAAAATTGCTTTTTCTCTTTCGAAAAGAGATTAATTTAAACACAAGTCAAGGTTAGGGGGCAGAGTCGATCTGGCGCTACCGTGGGCTCGTGTCTGTTGTAAAACTTGATGGCTTAGTGGCTCTTTTAGAAGGTTTTCCAGCTTTAACAGGTGTTGATCTTGATGTTGAAGCTGGTGAAATAATTTTTGTTAAAGGTCCTAATGGGGCTGGAAAAACAACCTTGCTCCACCTATGTGCAGGACTCATACAGCCAAAAGAGGGAAATGGTTCGGTAATGGGGCATGATCTATGGTCAGAAAGAACTGAAATTAGGAAAAAAGCTGGACTTCTTTCACATGGCAATGGTCTGTATGGGGATCTTACAGTTCTAGAAAACATAATTTTTTGGACTCAGATTGCAGGGGTCGAAAAATCGGAAATTGAAAGACGCATTTCATGGGCTTTGAAGAGAATGGACTTAGATAGCAAACTTGAAAATCAAAAAGTGCGCTCTTTGTCAGTAGGACAAAAACGAAGAGCATCCTTAGCGGTTTTTATAGTTCGTAGACCGAGTTTGTGGCTTTTGGATGAACCGCATGCCGGACTTGACCAAGAGGGCAGGGAAATTGTAGATGAACTTATTAAAGAATCAGCAAAAGCCGGAGCTACAGTAATTGTTGCTTCCCATGACTTAGATCGTGTTTTAGACCTTTCAACAAGAGTTGTAAATCTCTCCGGAGGTTCAGTAGCAGATGTTTGATTGTTGGAGAAAAACTTGAGAAGAATTTTGACTGATATTTGGCTGATCGCAAGCAAAGATTTGAAGATCGAGATGCGTTCAAGAGTTCTTATAAACCAAGTGGCCCCGTTTGCCTTAATTATTTTAGTTTTATTTGGAATTGCACTTGATGCTGATCAAAAGTCCTTAAAAAACTTTGCCCCAGGACTCTTCTGGATTTCTGTTTTACTTTGTGCGCTCATGGCTATCGCTAGATCGATGACTATTGAACGCGATGACGGAGCATTGGTTGGTTTAAATCTCTCCGGTGTAGACCCTTCTGGAATATTTCTGGGCAAGGCATGTGCTATAGCAATACAATTGTTAGTTCTTGAAGTCTTTTTGGGCGTGGGCATAATCTTGTTGTATGGATCTGAAGTTGAAGATTTATGGTTACTTATCTCAACTGGTCTGTTTGCATGTATAGCTGTATCCGCTTTAGGCACCATTTTCGGTTTTCTGGCTTCAGGATTAGGAGTTCGTGAAACTCTTCTGCCGATTCTTCTTCTACCATTACTTCTACCTTTACTTATCGGAGCGAGCAGAGCTTTCGATGATGCTTTGGGTGTGGCGGCTGTAAATGGTTGGAACTGGTTTGCTTTCGTGGCAGGTCTTACGGTTATCCTCACAGGAGTTGGGGTAGCAGCGAATTACTTTATTGTTGAGAACTGAAATGACTGGAAATGTTCAAATGGCTGACTTAAAAAATACTTCATCAAAAGGTTCGAAAATTTTAGGCACTTCATCGCTAGTAGGATTTGCAGTTTTGCTTGTCTTAGCCTTTTTTCTGACAGACCCCGACATCAGATTCCATCCCGAGACCGGAGAAGAGTTCGGTCAGTTTGATGCAGTTAGACTTCTATATTTACATGTGCCTTTGATTTCTGTTACATATCTCGCGTTCATAATTTGCGCAATAGCGAGTGCCGGATATTTGTTTCGACGAACACTCTGGTGGGACTCTCTGGCTCATTCATCTGCAGAAGTCGGCACTCTCACTTGCGCTTTAGTTCTTGTCACAGGATCGATTTGGGGACGGCCTGTTTGGAACACCTGGTGGGAGTGGGGGGATGTCAGAATTATGAGCACTCTTATTCTTTTTCTTTTGTTTCTTGGATACCTTGCTTTGCGTAGAGCTTTTGAAAGCCCACAACGCGCAGCACGTCCTGCTGCGGTTGTAGCGTTAATTGCAGTTCTAGATATTCCTTTAATAAACCGGTCTGTAGAATGGTGGGGGAATAGGACGCTTCATCAAAAATCAACATTGTCTGAGTTCAAAATTGAAGACCTGACTCTTTTTACTCTGATGTTTGGAATTCTGATTTCATTACTTGTAATGACTTGGTTAATTTTGCATAGATTCAGGATTGCATGGTTGGAACACGTCGAATTTGAACAGGGAGTACAGGCTGCAATTGAAGAGCGCCGTCAGATAGATAGTAAGGAAAACCAGAGATGACACATCTAGGATATTTAGTTGCGGGTTGGGGGTTGTCTTCATTAGCAATTCTTTTATACGCCTTTCGACTATTGAAAAGAGGAGCACGATTATCAGAGCGAGTTCCAGCTGAACATGCTCGTTGGATAAGTTCTCCAAGACAAAATGGTGGATGAAATTTTTTGGAAGAATTAACACCAAGACAAGATCGAATCCATAAGAAGAACTCGAAGCTGTTGCCAAAACTGGCAGGAGTTTTGCTTCTGATAGCAGTAGCAATTGTACTATTTAAGACTTTGGGTAACGCTTCGCTTTTCTTCTATCCAGTTGACGAAGCAGTTGAAAAAAGAGTTGAACTTCAAGATAGACGTTTTCGTGTAATAGGTGTGCCCCAACCGGGAATTGTTGAGACAGTGTTAGGAGGTGTGCAGGTTATTGTATTTACACTTTGTGAGGGTGACGTTTTTGCTGACGTGGTTCATGAAGGCGATCCTGCTGAATTGTTTAATCCAGGTGTTCCCGTTGTTTTACAGGGAGTTTGGATAGAAAATGATCCACCGGATCTGGAAAAACTTTTAAATCCTGCAAAGGACGGTTGGCACATAAAAACTGACAGCATGGTGGTTAAACATGACAATGACTACCGCTCAGATCGCGCGGAATTAGAGTCTTGTGACAGTGGTTAGAATGTTTAGGACGAAAGTAAGCCTTCTAGCTAATTATCAATTATGAATACAGACTTGGGAACGGTATTTGTTGCTCTTGGCTTGGCTTCAGCTTTAATTGCTGTAGGCAACCAGCTATATGGTCTCATGACGAAAAGAACAGAGTTGTTGTCACGGGTCCGAATACCGGTATTTGTTATGTTGATTGCTTCTATAGGTCAAGTTTTTGTAATGGAGCGAGCTTTAATAACCCGTGATTTTACAGTCGCATATGTTGCCCAAAATGGCAGTACCAGAACACCTCCTTTATTCAACATTGCTACTCTTTGGTCGGCGCTTGAAGGTTCAATTCTTCTATGGGTACTGATTCTTGTCGGTTACTTGGCTTTAGTAGTTTTGAGGTTCAGGAACCGCCTTACAGATCCTTTAGTTGCTTGGGCAATAGCCGTAATGTCGATAGTTTGTGTTTTCTTTTTTGTTCTATTAATAGGGCCCGCATTTCCTTTTGGAGAGTTCAATCCATGGCCAGGCTTTGATGGGCCGGGCCCGAATCCACTATTGCAAAATCACATTTTGATGGCGTTCCATCCTCCAATTCTGTATTTGGGTTATGTGGGTATGACGGTTCCGTTTTCCTTTGCGATAGCTGCTTTGGTAACAGGAAGATTTGGTGAAGGTTGGTTACTGCAGACCAGAAAATGGACTCTTGTTGCTTGGGGTTGTCTGTCCTTAGGAATCATTCTTGGAGCGTGGTGGTCCTATGAAATTCTTGGATGGGGAGGTTACTGGGCCTGGGATCCGGTTGAGAATGCCTCTTTTTTGCCATGGCTAACGTGTACAGCGTTTTTGCATTCAGTGATGATTCAAGAGAAGAAGGGGATGTTGAGGGTATGGAATTTGTCCCTTCTTTGTGCAACATTTTCATTGACCATTCTCGGTACTTTTATCACTCGTTCGGGTGTCCTTGAGTCAGTTCATTCATTTACCGAATCAGGTATTGGCCCTTTGTTACTTGGATTTTTTCTTGCGATAGTTGTTGTAAGCGTTGGTTTGATTGGGTGGAGAGGCGAAAGTCTACGAAGCCCAGGTTCGATCAGTTCTCCTCTGTCGAGGACAGGAGCGTTTTTACTCAACAATCTTTTATTTGCTTGTTTCGCTTTTATAGTTTTCCTTGGAACAGTTTTTCCGTTGATAGTGGAAGCCCTAAATGGCGATCGGATTTCGGTCGGTAATCCTTACTTTGTGAAAATGTCGACACCTATCGGTTTTGCATTGCTGTTCATGATGGCTGTAGCTCCAGCATTGTCATGGGGGAAGACACAAGCAGAGGTTATTTTGAAGCGACTCACTCCTTCCGTAGTTTGTGCATCAATAGCAATGCTTTTAGGGGTCGTTGTAGGTAGTCGTGGTTTTGTGCCTACTTTGGCTTTGGGTTTTGGGGGGTTCGCAGCTGGTAGCGCCTTTAGACAAATTCTACTTGTTTCGAGAGCGGGTAAATTCCGTGGAATTCTCGGAAGAACTGGTGGTGGGATGGTAGTTCATTTGGGTGTAGTCATCTTGGCAGTGGCATTGGCAAGTTCATCTTCTTTCATCAGGCAGGCTGAATTTAAGTTTGAACAAGTAGGTGACCAAGCGACATTAGGAAACCATGAGTTCAGATTTGAAGGAATTGAATATGTGGAACTTAAAGAAAAGAACAAAATAATCGCGAATGTATATATCGATGATGAATTATTTCAACCCTCTATAAATCAGTTTCCCTTTGGAGATAGAAGTATCGGAACTCCAACAACACGTTCAACTTGGAAAGATGATGTTCAACTAGCTTTATTGGCCATTCCGGACGAAAGTGAACAGGGAAACACAGTTATTCGCGTCACAATCCAGCCGATGGTTTGGTGGATTTGGTTTGGTGGAGGGTTGATGAGTTTGGGGACCATATTCACTTTGTTCTCAAGGAAAAAGTCTCGACACGAAGATCTTGATTCAGCAGAGTCTGAAAAAACTAAAGAAGTGGAGACACATGACTCCATCTAAAGTCGCTTCATTAGTAATTGGTATTTTCACGATACTTTTAGTCATTGTTTTGGCAACGAGGGAATCAGGTGTAGAAAGAATCCGAACCCATCTTGTGGGCGAAATAGCACCACCTGTTTCAGGCATGACAATTGAAGGTGATTTCTGGAGCCTTGATAGTGAAAAGGGGAGATGGGTTCTAGTTAACTTTTTTTCCACAACTTGTATTCCGTGTCTGGAGGAGCATCCAGAGTTAGTGTCTTTCTCAGAAAGTCAGAATCTAGACAATGGTGTCAGAATAGTGAGTGTTGCGTTTGATGACGCAGCTAAGTCGGTTGCTTCTTTTTTTGAAAAAAATGGAGGTGATTGGCCGGTCCTGGCTAGTGACACAGCTCGAGTAGCGGTCGATTGGGGAGTTGTGGCAGTTCCAGAGTCATATCTTGTCTCACCTGCAGGATTTGTTTCAGCAAAGATTGTAGGTGGAGTTAAACGGGCAGAGATAGAAAACTTGTTGTTGAGAGCGAAAAGAAAATCTGATGAAGAGCGTTAGAACACATTATTTGATTTGGGCTTTGTTTCTTGGCGTGTCAGTTTTATCTTTAGTTTTTTCTGCAGTCTCGGACAGCCCACCTTCAACAAATTCTGAGAGAGTCAGCAGTTTGGCAGCTGATTTCGCATGCCCTGTATGCGAAGGTCAGTCGCTAGCTGAATCAGATGTTCCTGTTGCTAAAACAATCAGGACAACTATTTCAACCATGGTAGATGACGGTGTTTCTGATGAAGAGATAAGAAGGTTTCTGGTTTCAAAATTTGGTGAAGATATCGATTACAACCCAACTAGTGAAGGTATTGCGGGACTTGTCTGGGTGATTCCTGTAGCAGCAGGTCTAATAGCTCTTGCTGGAACAGCATTCATCATATTTTCATGGTTAGAACGAGGCGAAACTAATAAAAAAACGACTGGTAAAAAAATGGGCAATCTAAATTCATCCCGATGGATTTGGATTGCAATGGTTTGTATTTTGGCAGTCGGCTCAGGCTTTTTGGTCGCTAGGACAGCGGGTAGCAGAAATTCTGGGGATGCCTTATCAGGAGAAATCAGAATGTCGCCGAGGACTTTGATGATCCAGGCTTCAGTGGCTCCACGAGAAGAAGCAGTTGAAATTTACAATCAGGTTCTTGAGCTTCAACCTTCAAATGCCGAAGCACTTGCCTACAGAGGCTGGACACTGTGGCTTAGCGGGGAATCTCAAAATTCTTTTTCTGATATTGAAAGCTCTATAGAATTTGACCCGTCTTACCCGGACGCAAGGGCTTTCCGTGCAATCATAAATTTCAGAGAAGGGAAAATCGGAGAAGCTTCTGCAGACCTCTTGATATTGGATTCGTTAGATCCGCCTCCTATTATCAAAGACTTGCTTGCATCGAGTCGCTTTAGAGAGAGTGTTTCAAGTGAACTAGCGCGAAGTGGGGAATTGCTCGCAGCACTTGAGCTCATTGATTCAGGTGTTGAAAAGGATCCTGATAATTCTTCGCTTTACGCCCACAGAGGGTGGTTACTTATATCCTCCGGAGATCAACAATTAGCAGAGTTGAGTTTAGTTTCACTGGAAATTTCTCTTGAGATCAATCCTGAAGATCCATATGCAATTGCTTACAAGGCTTTGCTTCAAGACAAAGTTTTAGGTAAGTCAGATGCAGCTCAGGAATATGTTGAAAAGTTCAAAGCACTCCCTAATCCGCCTATAGAGCTTGTTGAACTTTTGAGAACGGAAGAGCTTATAAATAAGTAAAGTTTCTCAAGACATCAATTCAAATGAGATTCGTGGTAGAAGCCCTTTTCGATTCTTCCATCTGAGAAAATAAGTTCCCAAATCGATGCCTTTGCAAACCCCTTTCCTTTAGGTGTTTGCATCCCACTTAAAGTCAGAGACCTTATCAGTTCACTAATGACATCTCCATGGCTACAGAGAATTGGATAACTTCCTGTGTTTTCTGTTTTCAAAAGTTTTTCGATTAAATCGCCAGTTTGCCTAGTGGAACCTTCGAAGAGTGAGTCTGATAATTCGACCTGAATACCGGACTGTCTAGCAGTTGGCCAAATTGTTTGCTGACATCTAACTGCCATGCTGGAAAAAATAGAAGAAATTTGAATTGTTGAAAAATATTGAGCAATTAGTGATGATTGGTTGACACCTTTTTCGTCAATAGGTCGTTCCGAGTCATCGCCATCCCAAAGAAAACGTTCGACAGCTGAAGCATGACGAACGACAAAAATTTTCATAATAATGGATTTTTGTGTGTCATAATCAAAAAGAAGTTCTCTTCAGTGAGAGAAGGTATAAGTCAAATCGAAACTTCTGTGACGCATATTTCATTGCCCATTGGCAACGAAGAAGTGAGGTTTGTTTGAGCTTCACCGTACAAAACACTCAACATGCCTCTAACTAGTCCTCGATCAACTGCGCAGATGACGGGATGTTCAATAGGCATACTGCCGAAAGGGCAGTGGTCGGAAAGAATTCTCAGTTGTCCGTTTTCAGATAGTTCAGCACGAGCTGAAAAACCATGAGATATAAGTGCATCGATTATTGCATCGGTAGCAGCTCGAAACGAACGTTGAGTTTCGTTTATTCCAAGAGATTCAGCCATTGAACTTCCTACCTCCGAACCGACTTCTTCTGCGAGTAGTTCGGCTTCTTTGGTGGGCAGAAGGGAAAGAGTGCGAGCAAGAAGACTAATAAGAATGGAATCTCTTCTTACGTCGATGCTGAGAGGTTGGTTAGGGTTTGAAATCTTGTATGTTTTCGAAGGACGCCCTGCGGAAGACCCTGTATTTTTTTGAAGAGAGACTTCCAAGTATCCACCTGAAAGTAGTTTGTCCAAGTGATGTCTAGCTACGTTGGGGTGGAGTCTGAACGCTTCTGCGACTTGTGAGGCATTAGTTCCTTCTTCTCGCTCTCTTATGTAAAGGTAAATTTCACGTCTTGTCGGGTCTCCGAAGGCTCCAGTAATTGCTGTCACTATGGAAGCAAATTCTGTGTGATCGAGAGAAGTATTTTCCATGTGATTATTCTACTTAAACTCGTCGATTAGTACTTTGGCGGGGGCTAAATATAGCTGTTAGAAGCTGATTAGTCGTGTTTCTGCCCTCATTTTGAAGCGAATTTAATGGGTTCAAGTTTAAATTAGGAGTGCTTATTGATGTCCAAAAAAATGACACTAGCAGTAGAGTTTTCAATGATGAATAAAGAATCTCAGATACAAGAGCAAAAAGTCGCACCTCATACAGATGCTCCCGTTCCTTTTTTTGAAGCGAATGTAAAAACACGAGTCATTCTTGTGGCTTCTGGTAAGGGTGGAGTTGGCAAGTCTTCGGTAACGACTAATTTGTCAGTTGCACTTTCGAAGCGTGGAAACGATGTAGCTGTAATTGATGCAGATGTTTGGGGATTTTCTATACCAAGGATGTTAGGTATTACAGAACCACCAAGTGTGATTGACGACATGCTTGTACCTCCTTCCGCTCATGGAGTTCGTTCAATTTCGATGGGATTTTTCGCAGATGAAGACCAACCCGTAATCTGGCGTGGTCCAATGCTCCACAAAGCACTGAACCAGTTTCTTACTGATGTCGCTTGGGATGAACCTGACTTTTTACTGATCGATTTGCCTCCTGGAACCGGAGATACAGCTATATCGATTGCTGGATTTCTTCCAGATTCTGAGATGCTAGTTGTTACAACTCCACAGGCAGCTGCACAAGCAGTTGCACAGAGAGCAGCGTTCATGGCTGAGAAAGTTGATTTAGAGGTCAAAGGGGTAATAGAAAATATGTCCTGGTTTACAGCAGATGATGGTCAACGTTATGAACTTTTTGGTGCTGGTGGAGGAAAAGCTCTTGCGGAGAAGTTGGGTGTCCCTTTGCTTGGTCAGATACCGCTAGTGCCGAAATTAAGAGAAGGTTCGGATAATGGTGATCCTGTAGCTGCCGATCCTTCAACTGAAATTGGAGCAATTTTTGCTGAGATTGCAAGAGTAGTTGAGGAAGATTTAAAACCTTCTAAACGACGTCATCGAGAACTCAAAATTAACTAAAAGAGGGGATAATAAGTGGACATACGAATTGGAGTAGCACACATACAGAAGGAAATAAGTCTTGAACTGCCTGATGACTTCGATTTGAATTCGTTTAAGTCTGACTTGGAACAAGCATTGGAAAGTGAGACAGGAATGATTTGGTTAACGGATATTAATGGTCGTGAAGTTGGAATCCCAGGAAACAAAATAGGCTACACCGAGATTGGTATCCAGGACTCAGGTCGACCTGTGGGCTTCAGTTAATCTTTGTGAAAACGGAGATAGCGTAGAATATCTTTTTATATGGCATCTCTAGAAGAATTAGTTAAGAAAAATAGTGATTTAGACGACAACCTAATTTCCTATTTTCAGGATTTAACAAGGTCCTGGGGGCTTTTGGCGGACCTTTCGTTTTCTGATTTACTACTTTATTTACCGGTAGGAGAAGGTTTTCTTGATTTTGTTTTACTTGCACACATACGTCCTACAACCGCCACGACTCTGTATAGAGCAGACTTAGTAGGCCAAAAATTTGAAGCTAAAAGTCGACCGTTGGTGTCTGAAGCTTTTGACAGTGCACAAATATCATTTGGGAAAGTGTCGATGGGTGGCAATCGTGAAATTAGTGTCATGGCGATACCAGTCATTTGGGAGGGTGAAACCGTAGCAGTTTTAGTTAGTGAGAAGACTTTTATCGGTGAACCTCCAAGATCGGAAATGGAAAGAACCTATTTAAGCATTTTCAACCGATTTGCAGAGATGTTCGAGCGAGGAGAGTTTCCCTATGGCGAAGATGATCGTTTTAGACACCGAATGCCACGATTAGGAGATGGCTTACTTTTGGTAAATACTGAAGGTCAAATCGAATTTGCTTCTCCGAATGCAGTTACTTTATTGCATAGGCTTGGTTGGCATCGACCGGTAGTTGGATCAAGATTCGAAGAAACTGGACTAAGTTCGAAAATTCTTAGCAGGGCGTTTCGTAATAAAGGTTCTGTTACTGATGAGTTGGAACGCAAAGATAAAACATGCGTTGTAAGTCATTGCTTTCCGCTTTTGAATTCAGGTAAAGCGACAGGCGCCGCTGTTTTGGTTCGAGATGTAACCGAATTGCGACGTAGAGACAGGCAGTTGATTTCAAAAGATGCAACGATTCGTGAAATACATCATCGAGTTAAGAACAATCTTCAAACTATTTCTTCTTTATTGAGGATTCAAGGCAGACGTTTGGATTCGGATGAGGCGCAGATGGCATTGAATGAATCGGTAAGACGTATAGGTGCAATAGCAGTAGTGCATGAAACTCTTGCGGTGAGTAAAGAAGGAGAAGTTACTTTCGGTGAAATAATGAGACCTCTTGTCGAATTGGTTAAAGAGGGTTTAGGCTCGCCCGTCAAACCAATTGACATAGAAGTTAGTGGTGATACCGGTTTGTTACCTTCTGAGGTGACAACGACTCTTGCAGTAGTGGTCACTGAATTGCTTCAAAATGCTTTAGACCATGGATTCAAACTTGTTACACAGGAAAAAATTGATGACAGCAGAGTTGATGTCTTGTTGAGTAAAGATCAAGAAGCAGTAATGGTTGAGGTTTCGGATAATGGTGTGGGACTACCCGAGGACTTTGATATTGAAAAAGATGGCGGATTGGGTCTTACAATTGTGAAGACATTTATCCAACAGGAACTCGAAGGTTCGCTTAATGTAGTTTCACATCCAGAAACTAAAGGTGCGAGATTCCAAATTCGTTTACCATCAGACAAACTCTTTACAGAAGATGAATATGAAGGCAAAGGTGTTGAATGAATCCCGAAAAACGTCCTTTGGTGATTGCTCATAGGGGAGCTTCGTCTGATTTTCCTGAAAATTCTTTGGAGGCTTTTTCAGGTGCTTTTGAACAGGGTGCTGATTGGATCGAATTGGATGTACGTCGATCAAAAGACGGGGTTTTGGTCGTTCACCATGATGCTCACCTGTCGGATGGTCGGCTAATAAGGGATTTGGATTCTAATCTTTTGCCGGAGGAAGTTCCGAGTCTAGCTGAAGCTTTTGAAGCGTCTGAAAACATGGGAGTGAATGTGGAAATAAAGCATTTGCCAGGCGAACCAGACTTTGAGGAAGTCGATCTTGTCTGTGAAGCGGTGGTGGGATTAGTTAGGGCTTATAGGGAGGATGACAAAATTCTGGTTTCATCTTTCGATATGAATTCAATAGATCGGATTAAAGAGACTGATCAGTCAATCCCCACTGGATGGCTGGTTGCAGAAAGAAGTGATGGCATTCAAATACTTGATCGAGTGGAGGCTCACAACCATACTTCTATAAATCCTTGGGATGGATTAGTGGATGAAGCTTTGGTTCAGCAAGCACATTCTCGTGGATTAGCTGTGAATGTCTGGACTGTTGATGACGAAAGAAGGATCTTAGAATTAAGCGACTGGGGAGTTGACGGAATAATTACCAATTTTCCGGGGTTAGCTGTAGAAATTCTAGATCAAGAATTTTGATGTTCGCTTGGTTTGGTTGGTAATACTACGTCAAGGCATGACGGTTCGTAATTGAAATAAAAATCTTTGAAATTGCCCAGAAAATCGCCATCAACTTGGAGTGGTGTCAACTCGTAGGCGTCCACTTTTGCTTTCGTCAGATCAGTGCGTAAATCAACAACTCGACTGGATGAAGTAGTTGTGTTTCCTATTCCTAGAGACCCTAGAACAACTGGAAGCAATTTTTTCAAAGTTAGGTTTTTGAATGTTGCAATAGCTAATGGAGTATCTAAATCTGTATCTGGGGCCAAGGAAATTTTTCGTGTTCCGAGATATGTATAGGGATCGGTGTTTAAACAGACTGCAAATAGCCCTTCAACTCCTGTAGTTTCCATGTCTCCTATCGTTTCTTCGTCTACTTTTTGAGTTGAAACACGAAAAACCGGTCTTTTTTTGTCGTAGTGACGTAACCAAGTTCCCACTGCAGCAACAACGAAAAGTGGATGTCCGGCAAAGCGCTTCAAAATTCCGGCTCTTTTCTCTACTTGTTCCACTACAGCAGCATCGAAACCTATACCAGCGTGAAAAAGGAAGTATCTTTCATTAACTGACCCAAGGCCTATCCGGTGAATGGAACCAACTTCAAGCGAGTCTAGAAGTGAACCTGTTGCTTCTATAGGGTCATCGGGAATACCTAGAGTGTGCGCAAATACATTTGTAGAACCGCCCGGTAAGGCCGCGATAGCAGTCCCAGAATCAACTAATCCGTTTGCGACTTCATTTAAGGTTCCATCGCCACCAAGAACTACCACTATGTCTATGCCGTCTTTAGCCGCGTTTTGCGCAATTCTTGTTGCGTGATTTCTTCTCTGCGTTACAGCTACCTCGAGACGGTGATCCGCAGATAGTGCTTTTTGAATAACAACTCTCGTTCTTCCTGTTACTGAGGAAGCCAAGGGGTTTACGACTAGGAGAACTTTCATCTTGGAATAACAGTAGTTGTGATTTGCCAAAGGAACGATGTTGAAGCAAAAGTGTTCAAGAAGTATTTTAAATAAACTAATCTTTACTTCTTAAAGAGGAAAAAATCTAATGAAATTGGTCACTTGATGTACCAGTTTGTATATATGGAAGGCAAAATGGCGCAATGGATGTAGTTGTTTGTGTTAAGCAGATTCCGGATCCGGCTGACCCAGGTGAGTTGGACCCAGATACAAAAACTTTGAAGAGAGATGCAAAGTTAATTTTGGACGAGTCTGATTCGTATGGGGTCGAGATGGCTTTACAGCTTGTTGACGCTGCTGGATCAGGTGAAGTTCGACTTGTTTCTATGGCATCAGGAGGAGAAACTGGAGGTTTGCGAACAGCACTCGCTATGGGAGCTGAGAGTGCAATCTTGGTAAGTGATGAAGCTCTTGCTGGTTCTGACTCTCTCTCTACAGCAAAAGTTTTAGCCGCAGCTATCAAACGTTCGAATCCAGATTTAATTCTCACAGCGACCGAGTCAAGCGATGGCTATACCGGAACAGTGCCTGAACAGATGGCAGAGCTATTGGGTTTACCATCCGTGACTTTCGGTAAGGAAGTTTCAGTTGATGGAGGGACAGCAACAGTCAAACGTCAGACAGAATCTGGTTATGACGTTGTTGAATGTCCTCTCCCAGCAGTTGTATCTGTTACGGCCGGTGTAGTTGAACCTCGGTATCCGTCCTTCAAGGGGATTATGGCGGCAAAGAACAAGCCTGTTGAGGAGCTTGACCTGGCGGCATTGGAAATCGACCCGTCCACAGTTGGATGGGCGGGCGCCCGCCAAGAGATAACTGAAATTGCAGATGCTCCAGCTCGTGAGGCTGGTGAAGTAATTGTTGATGAAGGCGAAGCTCATGAGCGAATAATGGCCTTTCTCGATGAACTTAAGGTTCTATAGGAGGCATTAAATGGGTGTTTCAAAAATATGGGTTCATGGTGAAGCGAGTGATGGTGTTGTAGCTTCTATTACTCTTGAACTTTTAGCTAAAGCTCGTGATTTGGCAGATTCAGTCGAAGTCGTCATGGCAGGTGACGCAGAATCAGTTGCTGCAGAACTAGGCAATCATGGAGCTTCGGTAGTGCATTCGATTGGCTCACTTGACGGCGGATTAGCCGGTCCGCGAATTGCATCTGCTATAGCTGAAGCCTGCTCACAGGGTTCTGGTCCAGATGTTTTACTTTGTGGAACAACTTACGACGGACGTGATGTAGCAGGTCGACTTTCCGCAAAGATCGACGCTCCTGTAATCACCAATATTGTTGATTTGAAAGAAGATGGAGACCGCCTTATAGGACATGAACCTGTGTTCGGTGGAACTAAAGATGTTTTCACAGGATTCACAGTTGAAGGTGTAGCTATTTTTGTGGTACGACCAAAATCTTTTGTATCTGAAGCTACAGGTGGAGGTCCAGCTTCAGTAGCAGATCTTCAAGTTGGAGAGCTCGGTACGACTGGAAGTGCGGTTGTCAAAGAGCAATTTGTTGAAGAAAGTAGCGGACCACGTTTGGATGAAGCGAATATCGTCGTGTCAGGTGGCAGGGGTCTTGGAGAACCTGAGAAGTACGAAATGATCGAAAAGCTAGCAAGTTTGGTGAAGGGAGCCCCAGGAGCATCTCGAGCTGTTGTGGATGCAGGTTGGGTTCCTTATTCTTATCAAGTTGGACAGACAGGCAAAGTGGTTAAGCCGACGGTTTATCTTGCATGCGGCATTTCAGGAGCCACACAACATTTAGTAGGTATGAAGGGTTCGGCCAACATTATCGCTATCAATAAAGACGAGGAAGCACCAATTTTTGGGATAGCAGACCTTGGTATAGTCGGTGACGTGCATAAAGTTCTACCTAAGTTGATCGAGGCACTCGAAGCTAAAGGCTAAAAGTTTTATAGAAGCGGCCATGGAACCTGTCTTCCTGAAGGGTCATGAGGTAAACATTCATTTGTAATAAGAATGTTGGCTCTGTTAATGAGAGCTTCAATTTCATTAACATTCAGCAACCCGCTGAGTTCTTCTGGCGTTCCTTCTTCGGTCAAAGTACTCATGTCTGAAATAAGATTCTTTGGGATTTCTATTCCGCTGAAATCCCAGATAACAGTTCTGATTTTGAAGTCTTCGTGAAAGCATAGAGAGTTGTCGATAGCCCATATAGAACCATCGTTTCCCTCTAGGACATGACCTGCTTTCCTGTCTGTGTTATTAGCCAGAAGGTCAAAAGTCGCAAGACGGACCAAATCATTTTTGAATTTTGGATCTTTATGAATAGTGAAATAGTTCTTTTCATAATCACAGGGAACGAAAAGTTGCAAAGATCCAATTCCTAAAGGTCCCTCTCTAAGTACTGTGGGTGGAATAAGACCCCAGCCAAGATAGTCAGCAAGTTCAAATGCTGCCACTTCTCTTTTGTATATACCTGGTGGAAAATCGTACAAAGGTCTTTCGCCTTTAGCTGGTTTGTAAATCCCTTGGATTTCTATCTCATCGTGCTTTATGTTCGTTAAGAAGGTCCCATTTGAGGCCCATGGCATCCGACCAACTATTTGGATTTCTCCAAAAGCCAGCATTTTTACCGCTAGTTCTGTTCCTATGGGTTCACGGTCTTTAAAAGGATTTTGTTCAGTTTCTGTTTCTTGGTCCTCTTTCAAGACTTTCTTCCTTCTAGTTGGAACACGGACACCAGCCAGCAGCATCTGGTTCCAATGGTGATCCACAGTAAGGGCAGGGGGGACGTCCACTAGAAATTAGTTCTTGGGCTGTTTGAATAAAATTTTCAACTTGTGCCCTGCTTAAAGGAAATCGAACTTGAGCTGGTTCAGAGATTTCTTCTCTAATCAGTTCTTCGGCGATAAGTATTAGTTGGTCACCTGACTGCTCATATGTGACACCTAAACTTCCGATCACCCAGTCTGCTTCTACAGGGTCTACAAATTTTGTTTCTTCCGTAGTTTGGTTTGAGAGATCAGTGTTTTCACTGGGAGGTAAGTCGTTAAGCATGCTGCTTAAAAAATCGGCAAGACCAGCCATTTGTTGTTTTTCAACTTTTAAAGAAAGGATTTGGTCTTCGCTGCAGGCTTGTAAGTAAAAAACGCGTCTGCCCTGAGGCCCAACTGTACCAGCGGTAAAACTATCAGTATGACTCCAATTTATTTCAGGACGTTCCATCAATATTGACACTACCTTTTATGTACAAATTTTTTTGAGATCTAATAAATAAGTTCGTTACTCTCAGGAACCCAAGGAACCATCAAGGTTTCCATTTGAATTAAGTGCTAGGACTAGAGGCCTTTCTTTGGTGTAGAGCACAGATGAAACTGAACAGGGGCCTATCACTATTCTTTGGAATAGGTCCAAGGGCGTTCCGATTGCGGAAGCAAGTACAGCTTTTATCGGATCTGCATGTGATACACATACAACTGTTTCCCCAGCATGACGGTCAATTATTTTGTTAACCGTTTTCAACATTCGTTCTTGCATTTCGGAGAATGATTCACCATTAGGAAATCTGAATTTAGAAGGATGCTTTTGCACTACTGACCAAGATTTCAGTTTTGAGAGGTCACGCAACTTTCGACCGGTCCAGTCGCCAAAATCACACTCGTTAAGCCCTTGTAGAGTTCGCACGCGTAATTTTAGACTTGTTGCGATTGGTTTTGCAGTTTGCTGAGTGCGCTCCATAGGAGATGCGTAAACTGCTGAGACTTTTTTGCCTATAAAACTTTTTGAGGATTTCTTGATTTCTTTTGCGATTATTTCTGCTTGTAAAATGCCTTCTTCTGACAGGTAAAGGTTAGGTGCCCTCCCCGGAAGTTTGCTTCCTGTCGTAGGGGTTTTCCCATGACGGACAAAGAGAATTAAAGTAGCTGCCATTAATACTTCAACCTACCCTTCAGATGTGGATCCCGTTCTTCAATTAGAGACAATAAATAAGGAAGTCATTTCTTGCAGGGCCTGTCCGCGTCTAGTTTCTTGGCGTGAAAAGGTTTCTGAAGAAAAACGTGCATCTTATAAAGACCAGAAATACTGGGGATTACCAGTACCAGGTTTTGGGGATCCGCAGGCCAGAATACTAATTGTCGGATTAGCCCCAGGAGCGCATGGAGCTAATAGAACAGGAAGAGTTTTTACAGGTGACAGATCAGGGGATTTTTTATATGGAGCTCTCTATAGGGCTGGTCTCGCAAATCAACCTGAATCAGTTGCTTTGGAAGATGGACTCAAATTAGAAAATGTATTTATCACTTCTCCCGTAAAATGTGTACCTCCTGCAAATAAACCGAATCAAAAAGAGCGAACTAGATGTCGACCTTTTTTCGAAAGGGAGCTTGCAGCTTTAAGTCAAATAAGAGTCGTTGTGGCCTTGGGTCAAATTGGATATATGTCGACAGCAGCTGAGTTCGGTTTAAAGCCAGTTCCGAAGTTTTCTCATGGGTTAGAAGTAGATATTGGTAAAAATAGAAAACTTTTTTGTTCTTATCATGTCAGTCAGCAAAATACCTTTACTGGTCGATTAACTGAATCAATGTTCGATGCAGTTATTAAAAGAGCCAAAATTGCTGCTGGCGATTGATATTGCTTGGATTACGCTAACCTCACGCTGTGGGTAAATTTTTAATAAAAAGAAATTTGTTCGTAGGGCTTCTTGCTTGTGCTTTATTGTTTGCAGGCTGTGCAAATGATGGCAAGCCAGAATCTTGGGAGGATCAAGACGATCTGGTATTGAGAAACTTTGTAGAAGCTTGCAAGGAGTCAAATTCAGATCTTTCAGAATTAAAAGCAAAAAGTTATTGTGAGTGTGTAATCAGAAGCGTTCAAGATTCAGTAACATTCGAGAAGTTTAAAGAGCTAGACGACTTTATTAGAAAACACAGGGATGAAATAAGCTCACAAATGATTTCAGAAAACTATGGGTGGTTGACTGATTCAAGTGAAGCCTGTTTGTAATTAAGTTAGCTATCCCTGCAATTGTGGTAACCCTACTTTTGCTGACGGATTTGCCCAGTCAGGCCATCTGGAACGGCTTTTGGCAGCTAGCTTGTGCATCAATTCGATAGCTTCTGGGTCACTGTCACCTGGTCTACCCTCAATTACACCCTCTTCAAGCATTCTCATTATTATTTGACGTCCTAATTCAGTGCGGACAACAGTTAAAGTCCAATCGTTGTATTTTCCAATACCACCTGTGGATATGTCAGCATGCTCAGCCGCAAAATCTGGACAATGATTGCAACCTTCTCGTGTCCAAGCGTGGCATTCTTTAAGGTTGATTTCATGATAATCACCATTTTTCATCCATATTTGAAAGACGCCTTTTATATTCATTTTTGTCATTTCTTCCTTAGGAAGTCTGTATTTAGCCCAAAATAATTCTTCGAAAATTGAATCATCAAAAGACTTGGAACACAGCAAGCCGATATTTAACTTGATAGGTTTTCCCGCTTTTCCTACTTTACGATTCCACATGACAGGACCTATTGAGGTTTGACAGCTCATTCCGACAAGAGCAAGTGATTCTAGATTCTTTTCTCTAGCTTCATTTATTGCAAGTGTGTTCGCAGAGTATGTGTACCTACTTCCAGCTCCGGCTAACACAGATTCTTTGTCAGTGGCTAAAGCAGGAATAGCTTTCCAAGAATTTTCATTTTCCCCATCGTTTTCGAGATGTGAGGTTAGAGCTCCGTCAATAATCCCATTTTCCAGACACCATATGAGTATTGCTGAAACTAAGCCACCGTCTTGACCGAGTTCGTGAACTGTTGAGTCGCTAGCCCTGGTCAGCAGAACGTCTTTGTAAACTCCGGAAAGTTCTTCTGGTTTACGTGTGCGATCAAAAAGGTGCTTTTCAGCTTCAGTTTCCCAATCTCTAAATCTCGGACAAGCTCGTGTGCAAGAAGTGCAACCTTTTTCACCGTGTACACAGTTGTCTATCCCTAACTCTTCTTCTAAATGAAAAGGTTTGTAAGCGCCAGGAGCATGTTCATAGCCAATTACATCATGTGGGCATGAGATAACACACCCCGCACAACCTGTGCAAAGCCCCGTATCTATGACTTCTTCATAAAGTTCTTTCCACTGGAAAGTCCATCGAGGTTGCTTTTTTTCTGTCATTTATTGGTGCTTCTCTAATCTGGGTTCGGATCTAATAGTATCCTATTTGCTTTTACAACCATTTACCTTTAGCGCCCCTGGCAGGAATCGAACCTGCGCACACGGCTCCGGAAGCCGATGCTCTATCCGCTGAGCTACAGGGGCGGGTCATAACACGAAGGCTACGTCCTCTTTTCGCTGGACACATTAATCAATTCCATTTCCTTATATTGTTTTTCTAAAGGGTTTGTAAAAAAGGGAACATCATTATTCCCTTTTATTTATTTTCAAGACAGGAGTAGAAGATGAGCGGTGAAATGATAAATTTCCGAGCTGGCGATGCTGAAGCAGGCGGATACCTGGCTTTGCCGGAAGAAATGGGTCCAGCTGTGATGGTTATTCAGGAGTGGTGGGGTTTGGCACCACAAATTAAGGCTGTTTGTGACCGCCTTGCATCTGAAGGTTTCGTGGCTTTAGCCCCTGACCTATATCACGGGGAGTTGGCTCAACATTCAGAGATGGACAAAGCGGGTGAGCTTATGAGCACTTTGCCACCAGATAGGGCGGCACGTGACATGTCTGGAGCTGTCGACTATTTACTTGACCGTTCTGACGTTGAAGGTTCATCAGTGGGAGTAGTTGGGTTTTGCATGGGAGGAATGCTGACTTTATTAATTGCTGCTTCAGAGGGCGAACGCATAGCAGCAGCAGCTCCTTTTTATGGAGCTCCTTTGGGAGACAATGAACCTGACTGGTCTGGTCTAACAGCTCGGGTTGAGGGTCATTTTGCAAGTGTGGATGATTTCTTTCCTCCAGATCTAGTAATTGAATTGGAGAAAAAACTAAAAGAAATGGGTAAAGAAGTCGCCTTTAATATTTATCCGCAAACCGGTCATGCTTTCGCCAATGAGGAAAACCCTCTAGGTACTTATAACAAAGAAGTTGCTGAAATGGCTTGGAGTAGAGTCATAAAAATGTTTGAAAGAGAACTTATTGGTACTTGATCATTCTTGTGTTGAGAGAGCTGCTCCGATGGCCCCTGAGTCTGCTCCGAGTTCGGCAAGTTTTACCTCAATTTTCGGTCGGTGCTTGTTTCCGATCAAAATATTTTGAACCCAAGTTTCGATTCCATGTCTTAGGGGCTCTCCAATTTCACAAACTCCGCCACTAATAACAACCGTGTCCAGGTCTAAAAGTAAAATCAAATTTGTCAAGCCTGTACTTACCTCTTGGCAGAAATAATCTAAAATTCTCAAGGAGTCAGGTTCCTGATTTTTTACCGCTGAAGAAAGATGGTGGCTTGTGACCCCTTCCCAACTACCCGCTTCTTCAACAGCCCAATTGAAATTTCCCTCCGCCGCCTCTTTTTGAACGATACGGTTTAGAGCATTGCCTGAGGCGTAGTACTCCCAAGGGCCTTTTTGACCTGTCACGTGAACTGGACCATTTGCATCAATAGTCATGTGTCCCGCCTCTCCTGCAAAGCCACTACTACCAAGTAATAGATGACCGTCAACTACAAAACCTGTTCCGATTCCAGTGCCTAAAGTTGCTAAGACGAAGTTGTCGCTAGTTCTTCCTGCTCCGATTTTCCATTCCGCGATTGTTGCAACTGTGGCATCATTTCCAACGGACACGCGAATTCCAAGCTTTTTTTCCAGTTCATGACCAATTGGGAATTCAATAAGATTTGGAAGATTTGGAGAGTATCTGACTACTCCAGATTTGTTCGCTAATCCTGCTACACCGAGACCAATTGCTGAGAAGTCGTTTTTTGACCTCTTTTCTAGTTCTTTAACTACAGAGCTCAATATTCGAATTAGCTCAGGACCGTTATCACTGCTGCTTGCAGTTAGTTGATCTTTCACTTCGTTGTTTTCGAGATCCAGTGCTACTGCTCTCACCGAAGTGCCACCAATATCAATTCCAACAACAGTATCTGTCATAACAAAAGGTTAGTCAGCAGAATTTAAAAGTATAAATTCAAACACAAGTAATCTATTTATGCTCTAATCCCTGTCAGGTCAGCAATGGCTTCAAGGTTTTTAGACTCCTCATCAATTTCTGCCCCTTTAATTATTCTGCGTCTCACCGCGGCCGAGATTGTATCTATCGTAAGAACGACTGCCATCGTCATTAGCAAAACTGCACTTGCTGCGGGAAAGTTTCTGAATGAGAGCTGCGAAACTAATTCTGATCCAACACCTCCTGCACCGATCATGCCAAGAACGGCTGAAGCTCTCACATTTATTTCAAATCTAAACAACCAGTAAGAACTCACTATAGGCATTACTTGAGGAAGAACGCCCCATCTCATGCCGTTAACCCATTTGCCTCCACACGCTTTTGTTGCTTCCACTGGACCATCATCAATATCTTCAATTGATTCACAAGCCCATTTTCCAAGAGTGCCGATCGAATGTAATCCAATTGCGAGAGTTCCTGCCCATGCTCCTAGTCCTGTGACAGGAATGAGAACAACAGCAAGTATTAATTCCGGTACGGCTCTGATTGCGTTAAATAACTGTCGTATTGGGGATCTAATCCATATTGGCGCCACGTTATGGGCGGCGAGAAACGCTAAAGGAAGTGAAATTAAAGCTCCAATAATTGTTCCGATCCAAGCTATATATACAGACTCGAACACTTTTCCGACTGCACCACGTTCATAAACCTCACCAAAAGCTGGTGGAATCATTTGTCTTAAAATAGTCCAAGCATCACCTGGTGCATCAAGAAGACGCGAGAGCGTTATGTTGAGTCCCGTTACGGACCAAACGATTGCGACTAAGAGCGGGACTGCTATCAACCAAAGATGAAAAGTCTTCGGAGGAAGAGGTCTCTCGACTGTAGCTTGGGTTTCTGAAAGGTTTTGCATATCAAACAAGCCGCTTTCTCAGTGAGACGCTGATCTGTTCAATGATCCACACAATTACAAAAATTATTACCAGTAAACCTAGAATTCGATCAAAGCGAAAGAATTGACGTTGAGTTTCGATGACTCTTCCTACACCACCAGCTCCTACAAGACCAAGGACAACTGAAGCTCTGATATTAAGTTCGAAAATGTACAGAGAGTAAGCCACGTAAGAAGGGAATACGGTTGGCAAAACACCTGTTCTTACTGCAGGAAGGTGTTTTGCCCCTGAAGAGCGGGCGGCTTCAAGCGGTTTTGGATCTGCGGCATCTACCGTTTCGCTAAAAAGTTTTACCATAACCGCCAGAGAGAAAATTGTGAGTGACCAAGCGCCTGCAAAGGCTCCGATTCCTATTGCAGTGACAAGCAATTTTGCCCAGAAAAGGTCTGGCACAGCACGTACCAAATTCATTATTGATCTACTAAAAAAGTAGACCACCTTGTTGGGAGTAGTCAGAGATGACATCGCAAAGCTAACCGGAAGAGCCAGTAAACATCCTACGAGAGTTGAAGCTACGGCGATTTGTAAAGTTTCAATTAAAGGATCAAATGTATTCTCTTTTGTGAGAACCCAGTCCCAAGGAATAGGCCAAAATTTAGCCCATATAGGATTCGACCAGACCTCCCAAAATGTTGAGAGGTTGAATGAAACTTTTATCGCAGCCCAGAAAGTTAACCCCAAAAGCACAAGTGCAATAACAAAGGATCGTGCACGCGGCTTCGGTTTTGTTGGTCTTATAGGAATCTTTGGGTCGTCATTCATTTACCATTGCCGATGTTTTCTGGAGGTTCTTCATTCATCGCATGAAGATCTTCTGCGGTTATAGCTCTTCCGTAGATTTCTTTAAAGGTTTCATCGGTGACATCGTTTATGTCTCCGTCGTACACCAAAATGCCGTCACGCAAGCCGATCAGACGTTTACCGTATTCTTTGGCCAAATCTAAAAAATGGAGGTTCACAAGAGTTGTTATACCTAAGTCCTGGTTAATTTTCTGCAAATCTCCCATTACATGCCGGCTTGTAACAGGATCAAGTGCTGCCACAGGTTCATCTGCAAGCATGAGAGAAGGCTCCTGCGCTAAAGCTCTAGCTATACCGACTCTTTGTTGTTGCCCGCCTGACAGGTTTGAAGCCCGAACATATGTTTTGTCTATTATCCCAACTCTCTCCAAGGCGAGCATTGCTATTTCTTTGTCCTCAGCGGGCCACAAACCCAGTGTCGAACGCCATGAAGGAACATTTGCGAGTCTCCCCATTAGAACGTTATTTAGAACATTGGTTCTGTTCACAAGATTGAATGTCTGGAAAATCATTCCTGTTTTAGAACGTACTTGTCTTAATGTCTGGGAGTTAGCGTTTACGACCTCAGTTCCGTCAACAAGAATTGACCCTGAAGTGGCAGGAACGAGCCCATTGAGCACCCGGAGCAGGGTCGATTTTCCTGCTCCAGACAGCCCAACGATTACAACAAACTCACCATCTTCTATTTCGAGGTCTACGTCTCTCAGAGCCTCAACGCCACCTGGATAGGTAACCGAGACACGTTCGATTTTTATCACGCGTTGTCCTAATTTTTGAGGATCTCAAAGATCCCAAACTTTTATTAGTCGTTGACTCCTAGTTTTTCGTTTGCTTCACGAACTATGTCAAAGTCTGAATCTTTCGCTACTTGCATATCAGTCCATCCGAACACTTCATCAGAAACTGCTTCACCTTCTTCAGTTTTAAGGTAGGCATCCATGTTGTAGTAGATGGCGCCTTTCAAGCTGTCAGGCAGATCAGTTCTTACAGCGACTACATCATTTGGAATCTCTGAAGTGAGGTTAAACACGATCACTTTTTCACCTACGTCTGGATTTGTTTTCCTCATTGTCCGACGAGCGTCATCGTAGGCAACACCAAAGTCTGCATCTCCATTGTAAACAGCAGCTACAGAGCCATCATGTCCACCTGCAAAAACCTTTTCATACTGGTCGTCACTGATTCCGGCATTTCGCAATTGCAAAGTTGGGTATTGGTATCCAGAAGTAGAACTTTCATTCGTAAATGCGACAGTCTTGCCAACTACATTGCTCAAATCTGCCGTACAAGACATTCCAGGGGAGACGGTTCCTGCATCCACAGATTCTCCCTGAGCCTTGCCTGAATCACCAAAGTAAATTCCTATTTGTAGCGCAACTGAATCTAATGCATCGACTTGTTCGATTCCATCATCGGTGTTTATCAGAGCTGTTCCAGATTTGAGTGTGCCTGGGTTGCAGATACTGGAATCATTGGTCATCCATTGACCATGATAGGTTGGAGCCCCGTATCGAATCGCTTGTGCCATCACACTCATATTTCCAAACTCTTTTTGTGCCATAACGAAACCAGCAGGACCGAATGCTCCTAGATCTGCTTCCCCAGTTCCCATAGCTACACCAAGTCCGACGAAATCAGTTGTGACAATACCCTCAACTTTTATTCCGAGTTTCTCGGTGAGGTGGTCCATCATCGGTTGAATGTTGTCTTGCAAGCTCTCTTGCTCTTGGCTCGGCACAAAACCGAAGACAATTTTGTCAGGCCATTCTTCACCTGATTGTTCTGATTCATCACTTCCACAAGAGGTAACCAAAAGTGCAAGGGCTAGTACTACGGCTACTTTTTTCATTATTTTCATTCAAATCTCCAATTTTGAATTTTGAAGCTATAAACACTTATAGCGAAACTTAAGCAAACACTAGTAAATAAAACCCACAGATACCACTTTCAGCGAAATGAACTTTTGATTAACTGACAGGAGTTAATTCGGAAATTATTTCAAAAAGCTCCTAATTCGGATCTAAATCAGTTCTATTGTTCAATGATGAGAGTTTCTTCAATGACTTTTACTCACTTGGGGCGTTTAGCTGCAGTTTCCGCAGTTGTTTGTTGGTCGGCTGGGAATGTGATCGTCGCTCGTCTTGATCTGTCAGGTATAGAAATAGCATTCTGGAGACAATTTTTGGGAGCAATTGTTTACGGTGTGATCTTTTTTTCTGTAGGTAAAAGGTTAAGTTGGCCACAAATAAAACTTGCATTTCCTGTAGCAGTGCTTTTTTGTGCTGAGATAGCAGTATTTTTTTCAGCTTTGAATATCACTACAGTCGCAAACGCGACAATTATCGGTGCTCTACAACCAATTGTTTTGATAATCGTCGCAGGTGGAAAATTTGGAGAAGTTATAACAAAGAGATTGATAGGAATTTCTATCTTCGCAACCGGGGGAGTTGCTGTAGTTGTTTTAGGCTCAAGCAGCGATGTTTCATGGAGTCCTGTAGGAGATCTGCTTGCTTTAATTGCGATGATTTTATTTTCTGCCTATTTTGTTGCAGTCAAATCAGTTCGAGCTCACATCGATACTTTCACTTTGCAGACTTTGGCGATGTTTATAGGCTCAATAGGTTTGCTTCCCTTTCTAATTATTTTTCAAAGCTCAACGTCAGGTTTTCCAGACCTTACTCAAAATGAGTTTCTTTGGATACTGGTTTTGTTGGCGGTTCCGGGAAGTGGCCATTTCCTGATGAATTGGGCTCATTTACACGTTTCATTGAGTCTCGCGGGTCTACTAATGCTGGCTATTCCAGTCCTATCTGCAGGGGGTGCTTGGATCTTTCTTGATCAGAACATTTCACTCCTACAGGTAATAGGAGGCGGTGCCGTCATTTTTGCATTAGTAATCGTGACAAGAGATGATGTCGTTTCTGAGAGTGAAAGAAGTGCAACGAATACAGATAGTTGATCTGAAAAATAAAGTTGATCCCGTATGTGAATAAATAGAGTTTTTGATCTACGTTTATGCGTGAAAGCAGACAATTAGCTAATGGAGGAAAAAAATTGAGTGCTGACGGTACGTGGAATGTAACACTTAACAGTCCTATGGGGGCTCAAGCAGGAACTCTTGAACTTGCTTCTGATGGAAATACCCTTACGGGTAGCATGTCAGGTCCGCAGGGGAGCATGGAACTAGAAAATGGCACTGTAGACGGAGATAACCTTTCGTGGACAGTAAACATGACACAACCAATGCCGATAACAATTGAAGCAACAGCGACAATTGACGGCGACCAGATTAGTGGCGAAGCCAAACTTGGAGCTTTTGGAACGGCAACGTTTGAAGGCTCAAGAGCTTAAAAAGCTTCTATATTTTTACCCAACTGAAAAATAGTTCTTTAAATAAAGTCTTTCGCCAGACAGACTTATGTCCTGTAATATCTTTGGGGACCTATAACGCCTAAAGGCGTTGTAAAATTTCATCGGAGATCATAATGGACGTTCGCGAAAGTATTAAGAATCTGATACAGGAAGCGTTGTCAAGTTTGGATCTTGAGATGTCAGGTGAGATCCATCTAGAAAGACCCGCAAATAGCGAACACGGAGACTGGTCAACAAATATTGCTTTAGCCGCAGCCAAAAAAGCAGGATCAAATCCACGCGATTTAGCAAACGAATTTAAAAGAGTCTTAGAGGAGCTTTCTTTAGAAGGTATTTCTGAAATTGAAGTTGCAGGACCTGGATTTATAAATTTTTATTTAAACAAATCTTGGCTTCACGATGTTTTGGTTCAAGTGGTGAATGCTGGTTCAGAGAATTGGGCGCGTTTGGAAGAAGGCGAAGGCAGGAAAGTAATTGTTGAATTTGTAAGCGCTAATCCGACCGGACCTTTGCATGCCGGACATGGAAGGGGAGCTTGTTACGGCGATTCAGTTGCCAGACTTTTGGAAAGGTCAGGATATTCGGTCTCTAGAGAGTTTTATGTAAATGACCGAGGTACCCAGATGGATTTGTTTGCTTCTTCTTTAGCAGCTTGTGTTTCCGGAAGAGATATCCCAGAAGATGGATATCACGGTGCTTATATAAAGGAATGGGCTGATGAAATTTCCGAAGATGATGATCCTTTTGTTTGGGGAAAGCAAAGAGCCCTTGATGCTCATAAAGAAGTATTAAGTGATCTAAACATAGAATTCGACTCATGGTTTAGCGAAACTTCGATGGTTGAGTCCGGAGCGATTGAAGAGACTCTCACAATGTTAGGGGAGGCAAATGCTTCTTATCACAAAGATGGTGCTGTTTGGCTGAAAAGTACAGAATACGGTGATGATAAAGACCGAGTTCTAGTTAAATCAGATGGAGAATACACATATTTGTTGCCAGATGTTGCGTATCATCTCGACAAGCTAGTTAGAGCTGAGCGCCTCGTAAATGTTTGGGGTGCCGATCATCATGGATATATCACACGAATGAAAGCAGCGGTTGAGTCGTTAGGTCATGATCCTGCAAGACTGGATGTAGAAGTCACCCAGATGGTAAATCTTCAGCGCTCAGGGGAAGAGGTAAAACTCTCTAAAAGAACTGGTGACATCGTCGAACTTTCTGAAGTAGTGAAAGAAGTAGGTCCTGATGCGGCACGTTTCACTTATTTGTTGCAATCAATAGACACGACACAAACATTTGATTTGGATTTGGTTTCAAGAAGAGCAAATGAGAATCCTGTTTTTTATGTCCAATATGCTTATGCTCGGATTCGTTCAATGATGAAAAAAGCCGACCAAGTTGGCTTTGCACCCATTCCTCTTTCAGCAGTTGACTTGTCACAACTTCAACATCACAGGGAATTGTCACTAATTAGATCATTGCATGAGTTGCCAGACATTGTTGCACGGGCCACTCGTGAGTTGGCTCCTCATCAAATAACAACATGGCTACGCGATTTCGCTGGTGATCTTCACGGTTTTTACCATGATTGTCGTGTTCTTGGTGACGATGTAGAGCCTTCTTTGACGCAAGCACGATTTGTTTTAATGCAAGCTGCTTTAATTGGATTGGAAGTTGGAATGCATTTACTTGGGGTAAGTGCACCTGAAGAAATGTGGCGTGATGAAATTCAAGACGAAGAAGGAGATCGATGATGGCAGGCCCGATTATTCGTGGACTTTTGCCAGATAACACAGATATCTCGTCAGGAGAACGCACTCTTATAGGTGGATGCGATCTAGTGGAACTAGCGAAAGAATTCGGAACACCACTTTTTGTTTACGATGAAATTCATTTGCGATCGAGATGCCGTGAAGCGGTTGAGGCATTCGATGGGAATGTCGCCTATGCCACAAAAGCTTTTCTTTGCACTGAAATGGCAAGACTCGCTTATCAGGAGGGGATGAATCTTGATGTTGCAACTGGTGGTGAGTTATTCATAGCACGAAGAGCTGATGTTCCCGGCGAGCGAATAGTTATGCATGGAAATAACAAAAGTCTTGAAGAGCTCAACATGGCACTCAGAGAAGGTGTAGGTCGCATCGTAGTTGATTCTTTCAATGAACTTGACCGATTAGATCAATTGTGCGCTGATTCGGGTGTATCAGCCAAAATTCTTCTAAGAGTTACACCTGGTGTTGAAGCTCATACCCACGAATTTGTGTCCACAGGTCAAGAGGATTCGAAATTTGGCTTTACAGTTAAATCTGGTTTAGCTGCAGAGGCTGTTGAAAGGGTTAGAAGATCGCCTCATCTAGAGTTGTTTGGACTACATGCCCATATAGGCAGTCAGGTTTTCGATGTTGAACCATTTGCAAAAGCTGTTGGGGTTTTAGCCGAATTTGCCGCTCCTTTTGATTTCCCTGAATTGTCTGTTGGCGGAGGCCTGGGAGTTCCCTACGTTGAAGGTGAAGCTGCTCCTTCCATAAAAGATTGGGCAGAAGCTATTCTTGATGCTTGCAAAAAAGCTGGGGTCAAGTCTTTGGTTAGTTCAGAGCCTGGCAGGTCCATAGTTGCTAGCGCCGCTGTAACCCTTTATACGGTTGGAACAATAAAGGAAGTTCCCGACTACAGAACCTATGTTTCAGTTGACGGAGGGATGAGCGATAATCCAAGACCGGTTCTTTATGGTTCCGGTTATGAAACTTTTTTGCCGCGCGCGAATCAAGCAACACGTCAAAATGTTGTACGTCTTGTAGGAAAACACTGTGAATCCGGAGATGTTCTAATCAAAGAAGCATGGGTGCCTGATGACCTAGTAGTTGGAGATATTCTCGCAACCCCTGTGACAGGTGCTTACGGTTATTCGATGGGCTCAAATTACAATCAGGTGCTCAGACCAGCAGTAGTTTTTGTGTCTGATGGGTCACCACGAATGGTCGTAGCTCGTGAATCATATGAAGATTTAATTAGACGTGACATTTAACATATAAAAGAAGTTAAAAACAATACCTGACTACGGTCTTCTGGCAAGTACCGTATGAGTATGGAACAAGTTAATGTCAATATTGGGCTTTTAGGTTGCGGAACAGTAGGAACTTCTCTCCTCGAGTTAATTCATGAACAGAGAGAGGTGATTTCTCAACGTACAGGATTGGTGATTGATGTCGCCATGGTGTCTGTACGTGATGTCTCTAAATCTCGCACTGCGCCGATTGACCCGACTCTATTTACTGACGATCCGAAACAGGTCGTTGAAAGTGCTGACGTTGATGTTGTTGTTGAGGTAATGGGGGGTATTGACCCTTCCAGAGAATTGATCTCCAAAGCACTTGAGTTGGGAAAACCTGTAGTTACAGCGAACAAAGAACTTTTAGCTGCACATGGAGAAGAGTTGTATGCATTAGCAGACCAGTCAGGTGTTGATCTTTTGTTTGAAGCTGCTGTGGCAGGTGGAATACCTATCATTCGTCCATTACGTGAATCTTTAGCAGGAGAACCGATTATCAGAGTTATGGGGATAGTGAACGGGACAACAAATTTTATTCTTACAAAAATGACCAAAGAGGGAATGTCATTTGCAGATGCTCTTGAAGAAGCCCAAAAGCTCGGTTATGCAGAAAGTGACCCAACAGCAGATGTCGGAGGTCATGACGCGGCAGCCAAAGCTGCAATAATTGCAAGTCTCGCATTTGGAGGTCGTGTTAATTCCGATGACGTGTATGTGGAAGGCATTACAGAGATAACCCCTGAAGATATAGAATTCGCTCACCGTTTGGGTCACTGTATAAAGCTGTTGGCAATAGTGGAAAAGCAAGAGAGTAACGGTGCAGAGTCTCTATGTGTTCGCGTGCATCCCAGCATGGTCCCGTTAACCCATCCATTGGCTAATGTTCAGGAGAGTTTCAATGCGATTTTTGTTGAAGGAGATTCAGTAGGGGAGCTGATGTTCTATGGCAGAGGCGCTGGGGGTCCACCCACGGCTTCAGCCGTGTTGGGAGACTTGATTGATGCTTCCTGCAATATAAAAAGATCTAGTGCAGCTTCAATTGGAGATTTCACTTCTATAAATATTTCACCAATCGCTGATTTGGAGACTCAGTATTTTTTTGAAGTAGAGGTAGAAGACCAACCTGGTGTTTTGGCACAAGTAGCAGCTGTTCTGGGGGAGCAGAATGTGTCGATACAGTCAATGGAGCAAGAAGGTCTCGAAAGTGAAGCAAGGCTTATCTTTATTACTCATAAGGCACTTGAGAGTAGTTTCCAAGCTGCAATAGGTGCTTTGGACAAATTGAAAATTGTTAGAAACATAGGAACCGTCCTAAGGGTTATCGGAATCGATTAAGTCAAGGGGTGTAAGTGAGGTATGTAAGCACAAGAGGTTTAGCACCAGAAAAAACCTTTAGTGAAGCTTTGTTGACAGGCTTAGCAGATGATGGAGGTTTGTACGTTCCGTATGAATGGCCATCATTGCAGAGTTCGGGAAGTGGCGACTATCTGGAAACTGCTTTCGAAGTAATGAGCTTGTTTACCGAGGGAAGTCTCGATGAACAAATACTCAAGCAAATTATTCACGATGCTTATAGTTCATTTGATGCCCAAGAAGTGGTTCCTTTGATTGAGTTAGATGATCAAATTTTCTTGATGGAGTTATTTCATGGACCGACCCTTGCTTTTAAAGATATTGCTTTGCAGTTAGTGGGAAGACTATTCGATCACGAATTAAGCACCAGGGGAGAGCATCTGACAATCGTGGGAGCAACTTCTGGAGATACAGGTTCAGCAGCGATTGAAGCCTGCAAGGATAGACAGAATTTGGACATAGTTATTCTCCACCCGGCGGACAGAGTTTCTGATGTGCAACGAAAACAGATGACTACTGTTGATTCTTTCAATGTTCACAACGTTGCCATTGAAGGAACCTTTGATGACTGTCAAGATTTGGTTAAAGCGATGTTCAATGATCTCGAGTACAGAAATAGTTTGAAACTAGGTGCTGTTAACTCAATTAACTGGGCGAGGGTGATGGCTCAAATTGTTTACTATGTGGTTGCTTCTGAAAAACTCGGTTCTTATGAACAGCCAGTAATTTTTTCGGTGCCAACTGGAAATTTCGGAAATGTATTTGCTGGTCACGCGGCACGAAATTGTGGTTTGAATATTCCAAGGCTGCTAGTTGCAAGCAATAAAAACGATATTCTCACACAGTTTTTCAACACAGGTGGAATGGAGATCAGTGAAGTTATCCCAACTCTTTCACCGAGTATGGATATACAGATCTCATCGAATTTAGAAAGGCTCATTTTTGAACTTCTAGGAAGAAAAGGTGAAGAGGTGAATAGTCTTTTTGAAAAGTTTCGTTCAAACGGGAATATAGATGTGGGTCCCGATGTGGAGGCAAAGTTTTCCAATGCATGGAAAGGTTACAGTTTCGATGACGAAGAAGTAGTTAATTGCATTTCCACAGAATCAGAAAAATCAGGGATAGTTCTTGATCCGCATTCATCTATAGGAGTTTTGGCTGCACGCTCCCATCGAGACAAAAAAAACGACCCAGAAGTTCCAATTGTTTGTCTTGCTACAGCACATCCAGCTAAATTTCCTCAAGCGGTTGAACGGGCTCTTGGCTATTGTCCACCTCTTCCTGATCGACTGGCCGATTTGCATGAGCGTCCAGAGTTTCTAACTCGATTGCCAAATAATTTAGAAATAGTGAAAGATCATGTGAAGAGTTGTTCCAGAATAGATTCAGGAAAACAGGTGACATGATAAAAGTTATTTTTTTGATGAGAAAATTATGAAATACGTAATTTGCGTACCAGATGGTTGTGCCGATTTACCTGTTCCAGAACTTGGTGGTAAGACTCCTCTAGAGGTTGCCAGCATGCCAAATCTTGACGCGCTTGCTGTGAGAAGCACTTTAGGTCGCGCGGAAGTCATTCCGAGTGGTATGCCACCAGGGAGCGACGTGGGCAACATGTCAATCTTTGGTTATGACCCAAGTCAGTACCATACAGGCCGTGCTCCAATTGAAGTTGCTGCTCTGGGAGTAAAATTGCGATCAGATCAAACAGCTTTTAGATGCAATTTGGTGAAAATAGTTGATGGTGTAATGGTTGATTACGCGGGTGGTAATCCTTCTTCAGATGAAGCTGCAGAAGTCATTGCTGAGATAGACAAAAAATTAGGTAAACCTGATGAAGGGATTTATTTTTTGCCGGGTGTGAGTTTTCGTCATGCAATGATTGCACCTAGATATTTTGCTGACGCTGATTGTGTTCCTCCCCATGATTTAACAGGTAGTCAGGTGGTGTTGCCTTCTGGGTCATCTGGTGAAGATATCTCAGATCTGATGCGTGCATCCGAGGAAATACTGTCGCAATCAGGTTTAGATGCAACGGGCATATGGTTGTGGGGACAGGGAACTCAACCACAACTTCCATCTTTTTTTGAGGTTAATGGGGTAAATGCAGGCTTAGTTACGGCAGTTGATCTGGTCAGAGGCATTGGAAAGCTGGCGGACATGAAGGTGTGCGATATCCCAGGCGCAACCGGCTGGTATGACACGGATTATGAAGGCAAGAGAGACATAGCCCTAAAAGAGCTCGAAGATGGTTTAGATTTGTTCATAATTCATGTTGAGGCGACCGATGAAGCTGGTCATGCTGGCGACGTTGAAGCCAAGGTTGAATCACTCGAAAATTGGGACGCTCGCATTCTAGGTGACTTAGTTTCCGGCTTGGATTCGATGGGACCATGGAGATTACTGATGCTTCCTGATCACGCGACGCCTCTAACACTTCGAACGCATACGCCAGACCCCGTTCCTTATTTGTTATTTGATTCACAAAAAGATTCAGACGGAGGTGTTTTCACCGAAACTGGTGTTTCAGAATTACCTTTAGTTAAAGGTCACGAACTCATGAAGACTCTCCTAGCTGAATAGTGAAAAGATTTCCTAAAAAAAATTAAAAACTGGTTTTTAAATACATTTTGTGTTGTCGACCACTTTGAGTCCGCATACAGTACAAGGTGTCGTTACGGCTAAGGGCCTGATTGACATTCATCAGGTCTGATTGTTGGACGATTGTGCACCCAGAGCGTATTTCGTTTTAACGGCAATCAATTCGGTGTTAGACCATTTTTTGAGGGGTTTAACCCATAATTACACAGACACAGAGGTGTTTAACTATGGACTCGACTGAGTTACAAAGCGATTCATTAGAAGCCAAAGGGCGAGATGAACTTATTACTATTGCAACTGCTCTAGGCGGTAAACCTGCTTCTCGTGCCAGAAAGGCCGAGATAGTTGAGATGATTCTTGAACTGTCTTCTGGCGGCACTCAAACTACAGACAGTCATGGTTCTGTTAAACAGGATCCAGCAGGAACTGAAGAAGAACCTTTGGCTGAATGGGAGGTTGCTCTCAAGGAAGAATCCGAAGAGGAAAGCAATGATGATGATTCTGGTAAATCCGATGTAAAAGAAGAATCAGAAGGTGCAAGCAGTAGAGCATCATCGGGCAAAGATTCTGAAAATAGGAACTCGAGCAACAACAACCGTGAAAAGCGCAGTGGGGAGTACACAGAGCCTGGAAATCGCCGCCGCCGCCGCCGTGGCAGAGGTCCGGATGGTCCGGATGAATCTTGGGACGGTGAACCAGTTGCGATAGAGGGTTATTTGGATTTGCGTAATGAAGGTTATGGATTTCTAAGAACAACAGGGTTCCGTCCTTCAAAACAAGATGCTTATGTTTCGGTAAAACAAGTTAGGGAATTTGATCTTCGCCGTGGCGACTATTTGGTAGGTGGAGCTAGACCAGCAAACAGAAGTGAAAAAAATCCTGCTTTATTACGACTTGATACTGTAAATGGGAAAGCACCTGTAGAAGCAGCAAAGCGTCCTAATTTTGAAGATCTAACTCCTCTTTTTCCAGATGAACGATTAAATCTCGAGTTAGCTGATGATCCTTCCAACATGACCGCTCGTATTGTTGACCTCCTGTCACCTATAGGTAAAGGACAAAGAGGTCTTATTGTTTCACCTCCAAAAGCGGGTAAGACAACAATCATGAAGCAGATAGCAAGGTCAATCGAGACAAATAACCCTGAGGTTAAATTAATTGTTTTACTGGTTGATGAAAGACCTGAAGAAGTAACAGATATGAAGAGATGGTTGATAAATGGTGAAGTTGCGGCGTCAACTTTCGACAGGCCAGCTGAAGAACATACTGCTATTGCTGAAGTGACCATAGAGAGAGCTCGAAGGCTTGTTGAGTATGGTGAAGATGTAGTAATTATTCTTGACGGAATTACAAGACTGGCTCGAGCATATAATTTAGCGGCTCCGGCGACTGGTCGAATAATGTCAGGAGGCGTTGACAGCGGAGCCTTGTATCCACCAAAGAAGTTTTTTGGTGCCGCCAGAAATGTTGAAGAGGGTGGCTCTTTGACTATTTTGGCTACAGCTTTAGTAGAAACGGGTTCCAAGATGGACGAGGTTATCTTCGAAGAATTCAAAGGAACGGGAAACATGGAACTGCGATTAGACCGTAGGATCGCTGAAAGGCGTGTTTATCCCGCCATTGATGTAAATGCCTCTTCAACACGTCACGAAGAACTTTTATTTGATCGTAAGCAATTGAATCAAGTGTGGAAACTAAGACGAGTTTTGAACGGTTTGGCATCGGATAGCGACAACGGTTCTGGTGCAGGTTTGGAGTTACTGATTGATCGACTAAAAACCTTTCCAAATAATGATGAATTTTTGTCAGAAGTTGCCAAAGGTCCTTCGATGGAGGCTTCTTAAATTTACGAAGGTTGTGAATATCAAATATTTACAACAGACTGGACTGCTATGAAATCTGAAATACATCCTGAATATAGAACGGTGGCGTTCCAAGACACGAGTGAAGGAACTACTTTTTTAATTCCTTCGACAGCTGAAACTTCAGAAACCACAGTTGTTGATGGTGTTGAGTACCCATTAGTTAAAGTTGAAGTTTCCTCTGCAAGTCATCCTTTCTTCACGGGCAAAATGCAAATTATTGATACAGCCGGTCGAGTTGAACGATTTGAACGCAGATACGGCAAAGGCCGTAAAAAAGGTTCCTAAGAGAACTCAAAGAAAATTCTTGCAAGACAACTGCCTTGGAACTAGAACAACGGTTATCTCTCAACCGGAGCAAACTGCGAAAGATTATTAGCGAGGAGAGTCGTCAGGAAATTGACGATTTGATTGATACTTCTGGAAATGGGCTTCGGGGAAGTTCGAACTTGTGGATTTTAGCGGACAAGGAAACTCCCGAAGAGGTTCTTGGTGCTTCTCTTTTAGAGCTAACGGCACATGAAAACCTGCATTTGGTGATTTATTTTGAAAATCTTCAAGACGCTCAGATTTCACAAAGAAGGTCAAATGCCTTAAAACCATCGCCTAGTATTTTCTTTCTCTCAAACGGAAAAGCAAGCCATGTGGAACCTGCTCCGTTTGATGATAGAAAACCTGTTGAATCACCACCGCACGAATTTGAAGAGCTGTGTTTGAAATTTGGATTGGAAAAAGTTTATGAATTTGGGATTTGGTCAGGAGAAATTCTGGGACTTGAAGTCCTGAGAGTGGTCGATGACGAAGTACAAGTGGGCGTTGGAAAGCTTGACCGCGAAGCAACTTCGTTAATCAGCAGTGATAGACCATTATCAGAAGTTGTTTCATCAGCTGTAGAAATTGTTCGTCTTTCTAGAAATTCAAGATCTTCAATGCATCCACTTTCCAGACTCGTACGAGAAAGGTGGCTTCGAGCAGATGCTGCAGCTAATCCCGAGAAGTATGGTGCAGAGAGCTTATTTTTCGTTGAGCCACCTATAGAAAGGAAATCGCTCCGAGAAGCAGCTCCTGCAGCCTCTCTAGGCATTGGTGATAAAGGAGAAAAAGTTCTCTTTATTTTTTCTGTTGGCATTGATATTCGTCTAATTCCATTTATTGCTGATTTGATTTTGTTGGAATCACCAGATCGTGTTGAGGTTGTACTTCCCAATAAGGACATTCTGGTTCCTCTCGAAAAAAGTCTGCAATACTTGGAGATACCTTTAACAATCAGAGGGGTTGTTGGAGGATGGGAAACATCAACTGTTTAGTTCGTTTTTTTGTGTAAAAATGGATTGCATCATTGCAGTAAGTCACATAACGCTACCCTGAGCTAATGATTGATCAAGTAAAAGCTTTAATTTCTGAGTTTGAAGATGTTGAGAGGCGTCTAGCTGATCCTGAAGTAGTTTCTGACTCAAAGTTATTAGAAGCTCTTGGGCGCAGACATAAGGAGTTGGTAAATGCCCTCTCTGCAGGAAAACCTCTTCAAACTGCATATGAAAATCTTGATACAGCAAAAGAGCTTATGGAAGTCACCGAGGGCGAAGAGCGTGATCACCTTCAAGAGGAGATAAGTAAATTAAAAGATGAAATTTCAGAATTAGAGACTGAATTACGAATTTATTTGTTGCCTCAAGATCCAAATGATGGAAGGACAGTAATCGTAGAAATCAGAGGTGCGGAAGGTGGAGAAGAAGCTAATCTTTTTGCACGTGATCTACGTGACATGTATGTCGCTCTCGCTACAGCAAAAGGATGGATTATCGAACCTCTTGAGAGTAGAGAATCGGATATGGGTGGATTTACAGAGGTAGTTTTTCTCATTCGCGGTGAAACTGCGTGGACTCATTTAAAACATGAAGGTGGTGTTCACCGTGTGCAAAGAGTTCCTGTTACTGAATCTCAGGGTCGCGTCCATACTTCGTCAGCTACTGTGACTGTTCTTCCAGAAGCTGACGAAGTAGAGATAGCTATAGAGGAAAAAGATTTGCAAGTTGACGTATACAGATCATCGGGTCCCGGTGGGCAATCTGTGAACACTACGGATTCTGCCGTTCGTATTACCCATTTGCCAACCGGTTTGGTTGTGACTATGCAAGACGAGAAAAGTCAACTCCAGAATAAAACAAAGGCTTTGCGGGTTTTAAGAGCCAGGTTGCTTCAGGTTGAGCAGGAGCGTCAGCAGTCAGAAGCTGCGTCGGCTAGACGAGACCAAGTAGGAGGTGGGGGTAGATCTGAAAAAATAAGAACTTATAATTTTAAAGAGAATCGGGTCACTGATCACCGCATTGGTTTGACTCTCCATCGACTTGAGAGGATCCTTGCAGGTGAACTTGATGAATTAGTTGATGCTTTACTGATTGCAGAAAGAGATCGACAGCTGGCTCAAACTTTCGATCAGTGAACGGAAATAGTAGGAACAGAATTGTCTAGTAAAGGTGCTTCGGTGAGTTGGAAGGAATTATTACCTGAAACTGTGAGCAAACTTGAAGGAGATAATGCTGAACTTGAAGCAAAGTGGATGATAGAAGAAGTTTCCGGAATTACTGAACAAAGTGATTACAGGGAAAAAGCCAAGCCCGCACAGTTGGATCGGTTGAACAGGTTGATTGAGAGAAGGTTAGCTGGTGAACCTTTGCAGTATGTGCTTGGAAGGTGGCAGTTCAGGGAGCTTGATTTATTTGTTGATAGGCGGGTTTTGATACCTAGGCCAGAGACTGAAGTGATGGTCGGATATGTGATCGAAGAATGTAAAAGTAAAAAAGCTCAATTTGGTGTTGAAACGGTTTTAAATGTTGCTGATTTGGGTTGTGGTTCGGGTGCAATAGGTCTCTCTATTGCTAGGGAAGTCGAAGGTGTGTCCGTATGGTGCAGTGATATATCCGAGGATGCCATTTCTGTTACCCGTGCAAATCTCGCAGGTTTAGGGATGGCAGGTCAGAAGGTTTCGATTACTCAAGGGTTTTGGTTTGATGCACTACCAGAAGAGCTTTTAGGAAAGCTTGACGTAATTGTTTCAAATCCTCCATATATAGGTGACGATGAGGAGCTTCCTCCAGAAGTCAGGGACTGGGAACCTTCTTCTTCTTTAAGAGCAGGTCCGCTGGGAACAGAGGATCTAAGTTTCCTGTTAAAGAATTCAATCAAATGGCTAGCTTCAGAAGGCACATTGTTTTTAGAAATGTCACCCAAGCAGTCTGGCGAGATAGTTCAAGAAGCTTTGGATTTGGGTTATAAGGGAGTTCAGCTAAGGCTGGATTTAACCGAACGAGAGCGAGTCTTGGTGGCTAGAAAACCATTATGAATAAGTTTTTAGACTTGGATTCAGATTTTGAGGAAGCAGTTTCTGCGGCAACCAAGACATTAAATGATGGAAAATTAGTGTTGCTTCCTACCGATACTGTTTACGGCATAGCGGCTATTCCTACTAACAAAAATGCGGTTGATGAGATTTTCCATCGGAAAAAGCGTATAAGTGATCAAGCATGCGCTGTTTTAGTTTCCGAAATCTCTCATGTATTCGATCTTGTAGTCCCTTCGGTTGAGTTGGAACTTTTGTCCCAAAATTTTTGGCCAGGACCTATGACCGTCGTAGTTGAAAGAGCTCAGCATTTGAGTTATTTCCTGGGCGGTGATGAAAATTCAATAGGAGTTAGATGTCCCGATCATGCTTTCATAAGGTCCTTAACGGCTGAGACGGGTCCTTTAGCTGTCACTTCAGCGAATCTTTCTGGTTTGTCAACACCAGAAGACGCTAAAGAAGCAGCATCTGAATTGGGTGAAAATTTGTTGGTGGTGGATGGGGGTTTGTGTAAAGGTAAACCCTCAACTGTTTTAAGCCTTTTAGGTGAATCAGCGGAGATTCTGCGTGAAGGAGCAATACGAGTTGAAGATCTAATTGCTGCAGGTCTTCAACTTGAAGAAGGCTAGTCTATTGTTATGAAAGTAATAGCAATCGGTTGTGATCATGCAGGATATGAACTTAAAGAACGTTTAAAAAATGAATTGAATGATATGGGTCATGAAGTAATTGACTGTGGAACTGACTCGACAGAAAGAGTTGACTACCCTGACTATGGATTTGCAATTGGCACGACTGTCGCGGAGGGTTCGGCGGATTTGGGAGTCGCAGTTTGCGGATCCGGGATCGGTATAGGAATAGCAGCGAACAAGATCTCGGGAATCAGAGCAGCGACAGTCAATGATGCAGAAACTGCGAGATGGGCTAAGGCACACAACAACGCCAATGTTCTTTGTTTCGGGGAGCGACTTATAGATCCTGCCGTTGCAGTTGAAGCATTGAAAGCATGGTTAGAAGAAGAATTTGAAGGTGGACGCCATAAGGCCAGGGTGGCCAAACTCGATTCTAAGATTGATTCGTAATTGATTGGTTTACAATGTCATTTTTGAGGAGTATTCGTTCTGTCGTAAGGTTCCGAAAGTTTGAACTCAATCGAACAAAACGACTTTTGCGTAAAGTTGCGAATGTTGACGATTTAAGAAGTTTGGCTAAACGGCGTCTACCTGCTGGAGTTTTTGACTACATAGATGGAGGAGCGGAGGATGAAATCACTCTAAGAAAAAATGTTGATGCTTATCGAAATGTTTCATTCAAACCCAGAGTGTTGAGAGACATGACAGAAGTGGATTCATCTACCCACCTCTTGGGTCGACCTCTAGCTTTTCCTTTAGTTTTAGCGCCTACTGGTTTCACCAGAATTGCTCATTCAGAAGGAGAATTAGCCGTTGTTCGTGCAGCGGATAGAGCAGGCATTCCTTTTACTTTGTCGACTATGGCCACACGATCCATAGAGGAATGCGCAGCGGTAGCTGAGAGCGATAGTCGCCTTTGGTTTCAGATTTATACATGGCGAGATCGGTCTATTGTCGAAAATCTTGTTAAAAGAGCTGCTGAGGCAGGGTTCGAAGCTGTTTGTCTTACTGTTGATACAGCAGTTTTAGGACGCAGAGAGAGAGATGTGCGTAGAGGGTTTACTCTGCCTCCAGAAGTTGGTCCTGGAACGATACTCGATGGTATTAAAAACCCTGGATGGACTTGGGATTTTTTGAGAGCAGATCCAATCCGTTTTGCAAACGTTGAAGGTATCACATCACTAGATGGCTCTACTGCAGTTGATCTTGCTGAACATATGAAATCTCAGTTTGACCCTGGTCTTTCTTGGAGTGATGTGGATTGGCTCAGATCGATTTGGGAAGGGCCTATTTTGATAAAGGGGATTCAAACAGTTGAGGATGCTTTAATTGCTGCTGAAGTGGGTGTAGAGGCAATAGCAATTTCCAACCATGGAGGCAGGCAGTTGGATGGAGCTCCTGCGCCATTTGACTTACTGCCGGAGGTTGTTGAAGCGATCCAAGGCCGTTTAGAGATTATTTGTGACGGAGGTGTTCGTAGAGGCTCTGACATAGTGAAAGCGGTTTCGATGGGAGCTCAAGCAGTTATGGCAGGCAGACCTTATCTTTATGCTCTTGGAGCATGTGGAGAAAGGGGAGTTGATCACGTCATGGATTTGCTCCATGAAGGAGTTGAAAGAACTATGGCTTTGATCGGCGCGGCTTCCATAGATGAGTTGTCACAGGAATTAATTAGTAGAGCTCAATAATTTTTTTTCAGTTCCCGACTGGGGCTTCAAGGATTCCTACAAGCATGTTGACCAAGTTATCTTTGTATTCGGAATTGCTTAGTGGTGTTTCATTTTTGGCTTCTATGGAGCGAGCTCTTTCTGAGAGAGATGAGGTCATTAACTGCATCATTGCTATAAGGCGTTCTTGTCGAAGGGTTGCTGATAAAAAGGCAGGTCGACTTTCCAACAGGTTTAATGCTTTAGAAAGGTGAGGTGCGGAAAGGTTTCCTGAGAGGTTTCTCCAATTCGAAAACTGATCGGAGAGTTGTGAGACTATTTGGAGGTACCTACACCCGCTGTTAGTTTCAAAGCAACTTACCATAGGGACCACTAAAGCATTTATTAGAGAGCGCGTGGAAGATTCTTTGGTAAGAGATTTCAGGAGATCTCCTCTGTCTTCATCAATAGGCTGCCCGTGAGAGGTGAGAATACCTTCAAGTAGACCTTCCCTTGAACCAAAGTGGTAAGTAACGGCGGATGTATTTCGCTGTTCTGCGGCAATTACAATTTCTTGAACTTGGACTTGCCAGATTCCTTTTGAAGCAAAAAGCCTTTCAGCTTCTAATAGCAGTTGTTTGCGTGTTTTTACGCTACTTCTAGGCACCTATCCGAGTGGCAAGAGAGCATTAGAAGGTAAAACTGAAACCGAGATATCCTCCGGAAGTTCATATTGGAAATCAGGAAATTTTCTTTGTGCTTCTGCCCTGTAGCGGTCTGTTGAGTGGATTGGGTCCTTGTCGAATTCTGGGATGACACGTTGTCCGAAAATTTCAAGCATTTCTAGAACTTGTTCATGGGCCATACCTTCGATAGGTAATCCGAATACGACTTGGTCGCAGCCAACTTCTTGGTAACGAACTAGTTGTTCGCATACTTCTTCAGGAGTTCCACAGAGCATGTATCCCTCTGAGATCGCCCAGTCGAGCATTTCATCAGTCCAGTTCGGATCGACTGGAGCATCAGGCCACGTAACGGCATCAGGTGATTTGGGCATAGTGTCGTGGTACATGTTCACCATGGTTACCAGGTATCCTCTTCCCTTGGTTTTAGCTATTGCCCTCGCTTCATCTCGGTTTTCAAGACAGATGACAGCATTTGTCATCATGACATTGTCATTTTTAAATTGACCTATTTGCTCCACAGGGTCTTGGATTGCTTCTTTGTATGCATCAACACGTCCTTTTAGATTATGAATAGGCTCGAAGTTAAAAGCTATAGCCCCTATTCCAAGTGACCCGGCTTTTGCAAATGTAGGTGGATTTCCGCAAGCAACCCATAGAGGAGGGTGACCCTTGCCATATGGTTTTGGGAGGATATTGTGTGGAGTCGGCACAGTGAAAAATTCCCCTTTGAAGTCATAATCTTTTTGTTCCCACATTCGAGGTATCTCACGGATCACCTCATCCCATTGTGCTTTGGTTTCGCTTGGGTCTGTGACATTGAAACTCAGGAGTTCATGACTGCCTGCTCCACGTCCAGTTCCAAATTCGAAGCGGTTTTCTGTAACGTGGTCGAGCATTGCTGCTCTTTCTGCGATCCGGACAGGATGTTCTTTATTGGTTGGCAGGCTTGTGATTGCAGAGCCTAGGTGAATGTAGTTTGTTTGAGCAGCCACCCATCCCATTATTGGAGCGGGCGCGGACATGTGACTGTACTCAGTGAGGGAGTGGTGTTCACCGAACCACATGTATTTCCAGTTGTTTTTATCAGCGACAACCCCGTAGTTAGCTTCACGCATAAGTTCGGTATGTTCAGATTCTGTGTCATGAGCTGCAGGTCCAGGTATGTACCCATTGCTAAAAATTCCAAACTCCATGGAACCCCCTTTATTTAATGGCTTCCATTAGTATGTCTGATTTAACTTGTTTTGTCAAGGTCGAGTGAAGTCTTGCATGTAGGTTCAAAATGAGAATTAGGTAATTTGTATGGAAATTGAAAAGATAACTGCTGGTCAGGAGTTGTTTCTGGACGGACAAGAAACTCTCGTGGGAGCATGGAAAAAAAGCTTGGAACAACATCCTGATAAGACGCTTTTCTCTTTTAATGGAGAAAAGATGAATCGAGCAACTTTTTTAGATCAGACTTCTCAAACAGCATCTGCTCTCGTTAACTACGGGTTGACACAAGGCGACAGAGTAATTATTTCCGGAGAGACCTCGCTGGATTTGGTAATAGCTCATGTAGCTTGTTTGAGGCTTGGTTTGATACTCGTCCCCGTGAATAGTTCATATAGCGAGTCTGAACTTTCATTTCTAATTAAGGATGCAGCGCCGAGTGCTGCTTTAGTCGACAATCAAGAGTGGCACGAACTTATAAGTTCGATTGATCCTGACGTCTTCATTTCTTCAACTTCATTAAAAATAGAAAGTGGACCTATCCCAGATCTAGATTTTTCTAAACCAGAAGATCCAGCTTTAATCGCATACACCTCGGGAACTACCGGAAAACCAAAGGGAGCTGTTCATACTCAGAGGACCTTACTAGCGGGAGCTCTTTCAGTTGCTAATGCTTGGGAATGGACAGAATCAGACTGTCTTTTGTTGTGTCTACCTTTGTTCCATATACATGGAATGGGTATTGGTTTGCATGGGACCTTACTTGTTGGCGGATCAGCTGTTTTACAAGAAGGCTTTGATCAAGATTCGATCTTTTCGGCAATTACTGAAAATGGTTGTTCTATGTTTTTCGGAGTCCCAACTATGTACAACCGGCTTTTGGAAGATGAAAGAGTGACTCAACTGTCTTCTTTGCGTTTATGTGTCTCAGGCTCGGCACCATTGTCCGCAGATTTACATCAACAATTAAAGGAAAGAGGGGGTGTTGATGTGTTGGAGAGGTATGGAACGACTGAAACTATGTTGACAATTTCTAATCCCTTTTCAGGGGAGAGACGCGCAGGTTCAGTAGGGCTCCCTCTGCCTGGTGTTGAAATTAAAATAGAACAAGATAGTGGAGAGGTTTTGGTGCGGGGCGAATCTGTTTTCCGAGAGTACTGGTCGAAGCATAAAGAATCCGATTCTTCTTTTGATAACGGATGGTTTAAAACAGGCGACATGGCAATAATTGGCGATGATGGCTATATATCGATAAATGGCAGGATAAAAGAATTAATTATCACGGGTGGACTGAATGTTTATCCGCAGGAAGTAGATGAAGTTTTACAGTTGCACCCTGAAATTGTCGAAGCAGCTGTTTCAGGAGTTGAGTCACAAGAATGGGGAGAGGAGGTTGTTGCTTGGGTCGTGATGGAAGAAGGAGTTAAAAGTCTAGATTTAGATGAAATTAGAAAATTTGCTTCAAAATATTTGGCTTCTTACAAACTTCCCAAGAGACTGGTATTTGTAAAAGAGTTACCAAGGAATGCACTTGGTAAAGTTTTGCGACATGAGTTAAAAGAAGAAGGGGGTGCCAATGGGAAGTGAAGTAAATCTGAATAGCGTCTCATTTCATTTTGATGTGATGTGCCCTTGGGCGTATCAGACATCTATTTGGATGCGTGAAGTTAGAGACAGACTTGATCTTGAGGTGGACTGGTGTTTTTTTAGTCTCGAAGAAATCAACAGGACAGAAGGAAAAAAGCACCCTTGGGAACGTGAATGGTCCTACGGGTGGTCAATGATGAGGATAGGTGCTTTTCTCAAAAGAATCGACCCTGCTTTAAACGACGCTTGGTATTTTAAATCAGGAACAGCTCTTCATATGGAGGGGCGTAAGCCCCATGACCCAGAAGTAGCACGGTTGCTTCTAACCGAGATGGATCAGGATCCAAGTGTTGTTGACGAGGCACTCTCAGATTCGACTACGCATGATGATGTAAAAAGAGATCATGAAATTGTTACTTCGCTAGGTGGGTTTGGTGTCCCAACACTTGTTTTTGAAGGTAATGAACGTATTTTCGGTCCTGTCTTAATCAATCCTCCGACAGGTGAAGAAGCAGAAAAGCTCTGGTCATTGGTAACAGGTTGGTTAGAATTTCCAAATCTGTACGAGATGCAAAGACCTAAAATGCCGGTTGATCTTGAAAAGATTAGTGAGACATTCAATCCCTATGTTAAAGCAAGGGATTGGGAGACTAGAGCCAACCCAACACCGTAAAGAGGAATGAGTATGAATAAAGAACAGATAGTTGAAGGATTCAGTCATATATGGGAAAAATGGAATCGCTTCGGATCAGATTTGAATGAAGCCCAGTGGGAAACACCCAGCCGCCTTCCTGGATGGACAGTTAAAGACAACTTGGCACATATCGTGGGAGGCGAGTACATGTTAAGTCGTCGAGAGATTCCTCAGATAGAAGTCACAGGAGACCATATAAAAAACCCTGTAGGAGAGGCAAACGAAAAAGCACTCCAGATTTTTCGTGAGAAAGAAGGCAGTGAGGTACTTGCCTTGTTCAGAGAAATAACATCTGAGAGATTACAAGTACTGACCGAGATGAGCGAATCAGACTTTGAAGCGGTTGGATTCACACCAGTTGGAGAAGCTCCATATTCAAGGTTTATGAGAATAAGAATATTTGACGCATGGCTACATCTCCAAGATTGTAGAAAACCTCTGGGTCTTCCTGGGGATGAGGATGGTTTGCCAGCTGAGATCGCAATTGATGAAATTTCTTCTGCTGTTGGTTTTATAGTTGGTAAAAAAGGAGGAGCTCCTGAAGGAAGCAAAGTCGAGATCGTTCTTTCAGGACCTGTCGAGAGAACATTAAGGGTAGAAGTTAATGATGGGCGGGCGTCATTGGTGGAAACTTTTGAAGGAGAACCAACCAGCATTTTGACACTGTCTTCATTAGATTTCACGGCACTCACGGGAGGACGTGAAGATGCAGTGGCTTATTTAGATGATGGTCGAGTTGCTCTAGGCGGTGATCTCGATGTCGCAAGAAGAATTGCCGAAAATCTTGCTTACACAATGTAGGAGGATTAGAAATGTCTTTCAGTCAAAAAATATTGAACATACCTACAGCTGAAGATTCCTTACCAGGCAGGGAAATGCCGATTACTTTGACCGGAGTTCATGCAGTAAATGGAAATAAGATCACCCCTCCTTTTCCGGAACAAATGAGTTCAATAGTTGTTGGGATGGGTTGCTTCTGGGGAGCAGAAAGGATTTTCTGGGAACTAGATGGAGTATGGACTACAGCTGTCGGGTACAGCGGCGGTCATACTCCTAACCCCACCTACGAAGAAGTTTGTTCTGGACTTACAGGACATGCTGAAGTCGTATTGGTTGTTTATGAAAAAGAATTGATTGGATTACGAGAACTATTCGAGGTTTTCTGGGAGAGTCACGATCCAACTCAGGGAATGCGACAAGGCAATGACATCGGCACACAATACAGATCAGGAATATGGTTGTCGGACCAAGAACAAATAGTTGAAGCTCAAGAGAGCCTTAAGTCTTATGAAGAGGCTTTACTCGATTCTGGTTATGGAGAGATTAAAACTACTGTGGAAATTCAAAAAGATTTTTACTATGCAGAGGAATATCACCAACAGTACTTACATAAGAATCCTAACGGATACTGCGGTATAGCTGGAACAGGTGTCCTCTGTAGCAGATAATGAAAATTTATATGTCGATGTTTTCAGTTGTAAGAGGATTTTTTATTACGTGCCTTTATGATTAGGATTTTGTTGGGGATAGAAAATGGGTGAATTTTTACTTGATCAAAAATTAGTTGATCGACTTGTCACTGAGATGGAATATGAGTTGGAGCGAAAAGGCCCACCAGAAAATTTCCCTCAGTTCCCTGACATACCTTCAGCTCGTTACACGAGCAAAGATTTTTATGATTTGGAGCAAAAGTATTTATGGAATAATAGTTGGTTAGTAGCGGGGCGAGTTGAAGATATACCTAATTCAGGAGATTATTTTCTGTTCGACGAGACTGGCATTCCTCTAATAGTTTTGAGAGGTAATGACAACAAAATTCGTTGTTTTTCCAATACCTGTAGACACCGTGGGGCGCCTGTTGTAAGGGAGAAAGAAGGCACGATACGCCATTTACAGTGCCAATACCACTCTTGGACCTATGGAATAGACAACGGTGAGCTTCTAGCCGTGCCAGATGAAAGAGATTTTGTCGATCTTTGCAAAGAAGATCGTGGGCTGCCGGAAATAAGTTGCGATACATGGGGCGGATGGATTTGGATCAATGTAAATCCCAACGCATCCTCTTTGATGGATTTTTTAGGAAAAATACCAGAAGAAATGAAGCAGTATCAATGCGAAAACCTTCGTTTAGTGGGAACAGATCATCGCGAAGTTAATTGCAATTGGAAAGTTGCAATAGAAGCGTTTCAAGAGGTTTACCATTTCAGATTCATACACGATAGGGGAGGGTGGACCAGCCTTGATTCGCGTGGAGGAACAATGGGACTTCTAAAGCATGGAAATTCGAGAATGGTAGTTCCACGGTCAAAACAGATGGTGGAGAAATTCGGAATGGAATCGTGGAAAGATTTTAAGGTGGTGGAAGATCCTTTAGGACTTGAAAACATTCCTACTGTTCATCCCATTGTCCATTGCACTAGCTACTCGTTTACTATTTTCCCGAACTTTATTTCTCCTGTAGGTGCAACTGGGTTTCCCATAATGCTTTTTTTCCCCGTTGGAATTGATAAAACGAAAATTCGTATATACCACTATGCGCCTGACTGGGGAGATGGTGATCCACCAGAAGCATGGAAACAACGCATAGCTGAGTTTGCGGTTGTGATCGATGAAGATGTTTGGAATTTAGACGCAATGCAGAAAGCAATGGAGTCACCAACTTATGATGGAACGCCTCTGTGTTATCAAGAGAGACGAATTTATAACATGCAAGAAGTGATCGATCGAGTAATCGGGGTTGAAAGAATCCCTTCAGAGATGTCTGTTCCTCAGTTATTGGATCATTACATCGAAGAGTAATTTCAGGGGCTTATGATTCCAGCCTTTTGAAGATCTTCTAATTCTGATTGATCCAAGCCAAGCTCTTCGTTAAGAACCTGTTTTGTATGTTCGCCTACCCATGGAACACGCGTCTCGGGTCCTTCACTCACTTTTGACATTTTTATCGGATTTCCAGGCAACAGGATCGGTTCATCTACTCCATCTGTTCTTGGTAAGGAAACGATCATATTCCTTTCTCCTAAATGAGGGTCGTTTATCACCTCTTCGGGAGTCAAAACTGGGCCTGATGCGACATTAGCTTCTGTAAGAAGCTTCGAAGTTTGAGACCTCGTGAGACTCTTAGCCCATTTTTCTATTGCTGGAATAATTTCAGAATGCAGATGTTCACCCCAACCTGTTCGTTCTTTGAAACGAGGATCTTCAACCCAATCTGACCTACCGATTAAATGAGCAAGATTTTCGAATTGATGTTCCCTGACGAACTGAATAACCAAGTAGCCGTCGCTACAAGAAAAAGGAGCAATCACATATGGTGCAGGATCGGGCTCACGCGGGATACCCATAGAAGCAAAATTTATAGCAACATCAGCCAAGGACGCCATGCAGTCAAACATAGCTAGATCTATATATTGGCCTTCACCGGTTGCCTCTCTATGTCGAAGAGCAGCGAGTATTCCGATTGCGCCAAATAAACTTGTTGCGATGTCTCCCACTGCTCCCATGGGGTTAACTACAGGGGGTTCCCCTTCACGTTTTTTGAAATCATAAAGTCCAGACATTGCTTCCGCCACAGAGTTGTAAGCCGGCCAGTTTTGATACGGAGAGTTCCCTGAATTCCCAAAACCTGAAATTGATATGACTATCACATCTGGGTATTTCGCATTTATTGCTTTATAACCAATTCCAAATTTATCCATTGTTCCGGGCTTGAAATTGTCACCCACTACATCGAATTTTGGTACTAATCGAAGAAAAAGTTCTTGTCCTTCTGATGTTGAGAGGTCGATTCCCACACTCTTTTTGTTCAAGTTATTACGGAGAAAAGTTGCACCTACGGGTCTTCCTAAAGGGTCACTCATAGAAGGTGCCGCACCTCGAGCTGATTCTCCTTTGGTTGGATGCTCTATTTTCACCACTTCGGCTCCCAAGCGAGCCAATAACTGAGTTGCAAATGGTAAAGCCTGCATTTGCTCAACAGCAAGAATCCTCACGCCGTCGAGTGGCTTGCCGTACTTTTCGGCTTCTTCGTTTGATATTTGACCTAGATCCATCCATCACTCCTTATGTCGGGAGAATAAAGATTTAAGCCTAGGATACTTCCTTAAGGTACATTGGATTGAATCAAGTTGTTTCTTAATAATGCAGAAGACAAGCAATTGGGGGCTTGACTATGGAAGTCCATGGAATTATTTCGTATGGAACCTACATACCAAGAGGATGTTTGTCGCGTTCATCGATAGTTGAATTTACAGGAAAAGGCTCTGGAGAGGGCACCCGCTCAGTTGCATCATACGATGAAAACACAACCACTATGGGGGTTGAAGCAGCTCGAAATGCTTTACATAACTCAGAGGTAGATCTGAAGAAGCTTTACTTCACAACCGTTATGCCCGCGTACATGGATAAAACAAATGCAACAAATATTCATGCTGCTCTCCAATTGGACGATTTTGTGGAAACGGTTGATTTTGGCAATTCCACTCGTTCAGCCGTTGGGGCTTTGAGCGTGGCATTAGAAAGTGGCTCTTCCACTTTGGCGGTTACTGCGGACCTACGAACAGGTCCATCAGGTAGCACAGAAGAGTCAGCCGGAGGGGATGCTGCAACAGCTTTTTTGATTGGAACCGAAGAACAAGGAAAGTTGCTTGCTGAGTATCTAGGAGGAGTTTCAATTACATCTGATTTTACTGACAGGTGGCGTGTCCCGGGAGAACCATACTCTCAAGTATGGGAAGAACGTTTTGGAGAACAGGTGTATGTTCCATTAGTCGATCGTGCTTGGAATGAAGCGTTAAATAGAGTTGGGATGAAAACAGAAGATGTCAACACAGTACTTGTTGCAGGTTTGCATTCTCGCTCTGTAGCTAAATCAATTTCCTTACTTGACATCAAAGTTCCCGATGATCTGACTGGGCGAATTGGAAACACGGGTGCAACCCATCCGTCTCTTCTTTTAGCCAATTTTTTAGATGATGCAGAAGCAGACCAGACAGTTGCACTAATTGTTCTTGCAGACGGTTGTGACATCCTCTTTTTCAGAACCACTCAAGAAGTTGAAAACAGAAAAAGTTCCAATTCTATTTCCGATCAAATAGACGACCAATACCCAGTCCCTTACGGCAAGTACTTGTCATGGCGCGGGTTATTGGATAGTCAACTTCCAAACCGACCACCACCTGTTAGACCGTCGTCATCAGCGGCAAAAAGGAGAAATGACTGGAAAATGGGTTTTGTTGGCTCGAAGGACAATACAACGGGAATAATTCACATGCCGCCATCCCGTATTGGTATCAAAGGTGGAGATTTGGATGATATGGAAAAACTACCTATGGCTAATGCAATAGGAACGATTGAGACTATGACAGTTGACAACCTCGTTTATTCGCCAAATTCTCCAGTGGTTTTCGCTGTTGTTAATTTTAAAGGTGGTGGAAGACTACCCGTTGAACTTACAGATACAGATTCTGAAAAGGTTGACATAGGCGATCAAGTTGAAATGACGTTTCGTTGTTTATATACCGCTGATGGAATTCACAATTATTTCTGGAAAGCTAAACCGATAACGAAGAGAAAAGGTAAATCATAGATGGCATCACATGGGATTAAAGACCAGGTTGCGATCATAGGTATGGGTTGTACACGCTTCGGAGAACATTGGGATAAATCGCTTGAAGATCTCATCATTGAAGCGGCAGAGGAAACAACAAAGTCAGCTGGTATTGAAGCTGAATCAATTGATGCGTTCTGGTTTGGAACCTCACAATCAGCTGCATCAGGTATTTCTTTAGCTACACCTTTAAGGATTTCAGGTAAACCTGTAACACGCGTTGAGAATTATTGCGCAACTGGATCTGAGGCACTGCGTCAAGCTTGTTATGCAGTTGCTTCTGGAGCATATGACTCGGCAATGGCGCTAGGGGCAGAAAAGGTAAAGGACAGTGGATATCAAGGATTAAACGCATTTCCAATGCCTACAGACGGAACAAATCGAACGTTAACTGCAGCGGCGATGTTCAGCCTAATTCTTCCTGCTTATGCTAAGCGGTATGAAGTAGATGAGGATGAACTGAGGTATGTGATCGCACGCATAGCAGAGAAAAATCATTCCAATGGCGCAAAAAATGAATTAGCACAATTTCGTAGAGAAGTTTCAGCTGAAAAGATTTGCGAGATGCCTTCTATCGCCGGGCGACTCTCAGTAATGGATTGCGCAGGAGTGGCTGACGGAGCCGCGGCTGCCATAGTAGTGAGAGCAGAAGATGCACTTAAATATACTGATAAGCCCCTTTACGTAAAGGCACTTTCTTTGGTGGCCGGAGACAGTAGTGGACTTGTGGATCCAGATTTTGACTTCACAACACTGCCAGAATGCGTCGATGCTGCTCATGATG
>PBLL01000024.1 GCA_002721755.1 Actinomycetota bacterium | reverse complement strand
TAGCAGAAACACAAATTTCTGTTAATGATTTTGTAGCACCACTTTTTGTTAGGGAAGATATTGAAGAACCACAGCAGATACTTTCACTACCGGGTGTTTATCAACACACGATAAAAAGCTTGAGACTTGAAGTTGATTCATTAAGGAAACTCGGGGTACCTGGTGTGATTATTTTTGGTATCCCGAAATCCAAAGACGAGTTTGGATCAGAAGCCTGGAATCCAGATGGAATAGTTCAGGTAGCTCTTAAAGACTTAAAAGAAAGTTTTGGAGAAGAAATGACACTCATTGCTGATTTGTGTGTTGATGAGTACACAAGTCATGGACATTGTGGAGTTTTGTCCTCAGCGGGAACCGTTGACAACGACGCGACACTTGAGATCTACAATCAAATAGCTTTAGCCCAAGCTGAAGCTGGTGCCGACGTTTGCGCTCCTTCAGGGATGATGGATGGTCAGGTCGCTTCGATTCGCGGAGCGCTTAATTCAGGTGGTCATATTGACACAATAATTCTTGCATATTCTGCAAAATACGCCTCATCTCTTTATGGCCCATTCAGAGATGCCGTTGATGTGACCATAAAAGACGGAGGAGATCGTCGAGGCTATCAACAAGATAGTTCAAATCTTCGAGAATCTTTGATGGAAATTAAAGCTGATATAACTGAAGGCGCAGATATTGTGATGGTGAAGCCCGCACTGTCTTACTTAGATGTTATTGCACGAGCTAGAGCAGAGATTGAAGTCCCAATTGCTGCATACCATGTGAGCGGTGAATATTCCATGGTAAAGGCAGCTGAGGCTAACGGTTGGGTAGATGGTGAATCCGTGATGATGGAACATTTGCTTTCAATTAAGAGGGCAGGAGCTGACATAATTCTTACTTATGCAGCAAAACAAGCTGCGGAAATTTTGCAGGGTTGATTACTCATGGTAGATGAGAACAAGATTTTGTTTGAACGAGCAAAAAAAGTTATACCTGGTGGAGTTAACTCTCCTGTTCGCTCTTTTAAATCAGTGGGAGGAAGCCCGTATTTCGTGAGAAATGCTGAAGGTCCCTATGTATGGGATGAGGAAGGAAATAGATATATCGATTATGTTCAATCCTATGGCCCGATGATTTTGGGACACTCACACCCTGTTGTAATTGAAGCAATTAATCAAGCGGCATCACTCGGAACGAGTTATGGAGCTCCAACTGAAAAGGAAATCATCCTAGCTGAATCAATCATTGAAAGAGTAAAGGGAATCGAATCAATTCGTTTTGTAAATAGTGGAACCGAAGCGACGATGACAGCATTAAGGTTGGCACGAGGCGCCACCAAACGATCGAAAATCATTAAATTTTCAGGTTGCTACCACGGTCATTCTGATCTCTTGCTTGCAGAAGCTGGAAGTGGTGTGGCGAATCAAGGTATTTCTGGGAGTGATGGGGTTCCAGAAACGGCGGTCTCTGAGACGATGGTTGTTCCTTTTAACGAAGTGCCAGAGATGGATCAAACAATCGCTGCGGTAATAGTTGAGCCAGTTCCAGCAAATATGGGCCTTGTTGAACCTAAGGAAAATTTTTTGAGAGAAATCAGAAGTGCATGTGATTCAGCAGGAGTTTTACTAATTTTTGATGAGGTTATAACAGGTTTTCGTTTATCCTCAGGTGGAGCCTCGAACTGGTATGGAGTGACTCCTGATCTTTGGTGTTTTGGTAAAATTATCGGTGGCGGTTTGCCCGTCGGAGCTTTTGCTGGAAGTCAAGAGTTAATGAGTTTTTTGGCTCCGGATGGTGGTGTTTATCAAGCAGGGACTCTGTCAGGTAATCCCTTAGCTATGGCTGCAGGTCAGGCAACACTTAAATTGTTGGGCCAGTCTGAGTATGAATATCTAGAAGCAATAGCAAATCGTTTGGTAAAGGGACTTGAAGAGGTTATTTCATCAGAAGGATTAGTAATTACCACACCAAAAGTAGGTTCACTAATTGGTATTTTCTTTAGTAATGAAATGCCAAAGAATTTTGAAGAAGTAAAACCGATAGCAGAAAATGGTTTTTATTCCAATTTTTTCCACGGGATGCTCAAGAGAGGAGTTGCACTAGCCCCAGGTCCGTACGAAGTCATTTTTCTGAGTTTGGCCCATACGGAAAAACTCATAGATCAAACAATTGAAATTGCCGCAGAAGTAATAAAAGAAATTTCGAATAGTTGAACTTAGAAATTTTTGAACTCTCTAAATTTTTGAAGGAGTTTTTTACTTGAGTAATTTTCTATCTTTGAAGGTGTTTCTCTATTTAATTCAAGTTCAAAATCGACAGCAAGATTTTTTCCTAATTCCACTCCCCATTGGTCGAAAGGATTAATTCCCCAAGCGAGACCAGAAGCTACAGTTCTGTGTTCGTAGAGTGCGATCAACTGACCCAAAATGAAAGGGGTAAGTTCCGGAGCCAGTATGACAGTCGAAGGCCTGTTTCCTTCCAAATTTGTTTTACCTTTTGTATTTTTTTCCTGATGATTAGAGCCAAAAGCTAGTGCTTCCGATTGAGCGATTAAATTTGCGAAAAGAACATTTTTTTGTTCTTGTGTGGTTTGGTCGTTTGTTTTAGCGAAGCCGAGCATTTCACAAGGAACCACGTCGGTACCTTGGTGTAAAAATTGAAAAAACGCATGTTGGCTTTCTGTTCCTGTGGCTCCCCAAACAATCGACCCTACTGGTCCTTGTAATTCCCGACCATCTGCAAGGCTGTTTTTCCCCAAACTTTCCATCATGAGTTGCTGCAAATAAGAAGGGAAATCTGACATTTGACTACTGTAAGGAATTATCGCCATAGTTGGGTGGTTAAGAAAAGATCGGTTCCAAATGTCAATCATAGAAAGAATTAAGACTCCGTTTGAGTTGAAAGGTTCACTAAGGGTTCTGTTATCTATTTTGTTCATTCCTGATAGCAATTGAAAGAATTCTTTTGGTCCTATCGAGATCATAAGAACTAATCCGGCTGCAGAAGATAACGAAAATCTTCCCCCAACCCAATCAGGGATCTCGAAAACCATTGATTCTGGGATCCCTAATTTGATTGCTTTCTCCTTATTACTTGTAACACCAACCAGATGTTTCGAAAGCTCCGTTTTTCCGATTGATTGATTAAGCCAATCCTTTACATTTTCCATTAGTAAAAGGGTTTCTTTTGTGTTGAAAGATTTTGAAGTTACGACAAAAATTGTTGTTTCAGGGTCTAACCCATTGAGGGTTTGAGTCAGTTCAATAGGGTCGATGCTTGAACAGAATTTTATTGTTAAATCTGTATGACTGAATTTTGAGAGTGCTTTATATGCCATTGATAAGCCAAGGTGTGATCCTCCAATTCCGACTGCTACTACAGATTTGATAGGGGAATTAGTAGCCCCTAGCAACTTCCCGTCTCTTATCTGAACAGAAAAATCGGTCATTTTTTCTAGGGTTTCGGTGATTTTGGGGACAACATTAATACCTTCAACTAAAATTTTGGAGTCTTTAGATGCACGAAGTGCAGTATGTAGAGCGGGTTTTTTCTCAGTTGAGTTGACAGGGTCTCCGGACATCATGTCTGAAAGAAATTTCTTGATTTTGCTTTCTTCTACAAGCTCAGAAAATAGTTTGACAGTCTCTGAGTTAATTAGTTGTCTCGAAACGTCAATCCAAAGACTTTCGAAAGAAATTGATAAATCATCGACTCGATCTGGATTTTCTTTGAACAATTCAGATAGAGACTTTTGAGAAATTTCTTTGCGATGCTTTTCTAATTGCAACCAAATCTGATTCTTTTCAGCAGAAGAATACATATAGGTATTCTCACTGTTTTATCAGTCCAAAACTATTAAAAAATAAACTTTTAAAAAATTAGACGAAATTCTTTAATTATTTAACTCTTTGTTCGGGAATCATACGAACGAATGAAGCAATAATTCTATATGCAGCTTCATCTATACCTTTATCAGTTTCTTTCATAAGGTTTGCCATGACTTTTAGCGCCCATTCCATCAGAGTCTGCGAGTTCATACCCACTCTTGTCAATTCCCTGATCAAAACCGGGTTGCCGATTATTTTTGCAAATAATCTTGCAACTTTGAAATAGAGACCATATTCCTCATCAAGTAAGTCGGGGTAACGTCTAAGCACATTGTTGTCATTCTGCAGGTTTGCTTCTACGAAAAGAGAAGCTGCCAGTCGACCGGTTTCGTAGGCGTAGTCAATTCCTTCACCGTTAAAAGGATTGACCGAACCTGCTGCGTCACCTACCAACAACCAGTTGTGTCCTGCTTTCGGACCGACAGATCCCGCCATTGGTAGGCGTCCCCCTGTAGGTGGTTCTATTGGTTTAAGAGGATTTATTCCCCAATATTCTGGAAGTGTTAAAGCAAATTCGTTAAACAGGTGTGTTGTGTTTATTTCTCGGTAATCCCTGAAAGTGGAAAGAAGGCCAATACCGACGTTAATAGTGCCGTTTCCGACCGGAAAAATCCATCCGTAACCTGGCATTGAATTACCGTTCCTGTCTTTAACATCAAGAGCAGACTCAATCCAGGGTTCTTTGTCAAGAGGGCTTTCAAAGTAACCTCTAATAGCCATTCCCATTGGATAACTTTTGTTCCGGTTGCTACCTAAGGATCTACCGAAACGAGAATTTGCTCCGTCTGCTATCGCAACAAATTTTGCTTTCATTTCCAATTCCTCACCATTGTCAGTGTCTAGAACCAGAGCTCCTCCAATTCCGGAATCGCTACTATCTAGAGGACGGGTAGCTTCCATGCCTTCAAAAAATTCAGCTCCTTCTTTAATAGCGTTTTCAACAACCATTGTGTCCAGATCACACCTTCTCACCACAAATCCATACGAAGGAAATATTGGGTGATCTGGCCATTTCATTTCAATACTTTTGTCATGAGCTATAGCTCTAAGTCCTTCGTACTTGTGGTATTCGGCAAGTTCCTGTTCCAAGTGCATTTCGGACAATTGATGGACTGCTCTTGGTGTTAGTCCATCTCCACAGGTTTTTTGCCGGGGAAATTTTTTTTTCTCGACAATCGCCGTACTGAGTCCGGCGGATGCAGCCCAATAAGCGGTAGCGGCACCAGCTGGACCTCCTCCAATTACTAACAAGTCGTAGATTTTTTCTGGCATTTGTATCAAATTTTTACGTGAGGTTAATTATTTGGGCAAATTTGAGAAAATATTAATGAGTGTCCTCAATTATGTTTGCAATTTCAGAACTAGTAACACTTTCTGCATCAAAATACATGTCAAGGTCTATTTCATCCGCTTCAATCATATGATCCAGCTCTGTTGCAAAAATTATAGCTTCGTCAGATTTACCGAAAACTGCTCTTTCATGCAAAACGACACTGATGATTTCTTCGGCGTTAAGAACATCTCCAAAGGCCGGCATTCCTCCAGCTACTAGCCTTCCTCTTTCGGAAGAACCATATGGGTTGCCCACACCAAATCCATCAGAACCTTTTGTTATCCATTCGACCATATCTTCCATAAGAGGGAAAGTAACTAGAACTTCACCATCAGCTAATTTGTATCCAGCGCCACCACCACCATTAGCACCATGGCAAGAAGCGCAGCGTTGAGCGTAGATTTCTGCTCCATGTTGGAGCACTCCTGTAGCTTCAATCTCTGGTCGTTCGAGGGTTCCGACATAAATTACAGCCCATATTGGAAGACACAGTAAAGCTGACGCTGCCCACCAAGGGATTTTGTTTCTAGTTTTAGCAGCGTTTACATAAGGAGCATCTTCTACTACAACGGGATTTTCTTCGATTTGTTGAGGTGGAACCTCAGAGGGTGAGTCGGTTTCAACCACTGGAGCAGCATTTTGCGGTTCAGGTGCTTCTGAAGGCGTATCGTTTGAAGATGTCTCACCTGTCAATCTTTCTCGTGCGCTTTTAGAGCGTTGTAAAAGATGCTCTGGAATTTCGACCAATGTTCTCTCCGGTTTATTGCTAGGTAGTAGTTTAAATTTTTTTAACCGATGACGGCAGGATAGCCGTGACTAGGGTCGACATGGCGTTGATCTCAATTTTATTTTTAGTTTCAAGCTCGATCATAAAAATTAAACAACATTTTTGTTTATGAAAGCTCACAGGTGTTTCTGGAAAGTGTTCGAACGAGTGCGCCCGAGACTCCGTCAAGCTGTAAGATGGTTATAGGACTTTGTGCAAGTTTTCACAAAGTTTTTAGTAGAAAACCCAGAAAAGACTCCAGGAGGAAAAGTCGAATGGTCGCATTCGCCGTGTCATTATTTATAACGGTGATCCTCGTGTGGGGTTTCTACGCATACTTAAAACGGTGTCCTGCTGAAAAGGAATTTACTTGGGGCGAAGCAATGCTTTTTGCCACATATGTTTTTTTCATTTTGTTTTGGGTTTATGGAGTAGTACCACATCAGTGGCTTACTTGGGCTGACAGTGAGTTGAATTGGCGCCCTGATCGTTTCATTGTGGGTCCCGAACTTCCTTGGACGGGTGACCAAGGAATTGTTGAATGGGCTCTTCCCTTTACTATGACGTATCTAGTAATTCGTGATGTTATAGCAGTTTTAATTTACGGAGTTGCACTGGCCGGTAATGTAGTTTGTTGGCGTCATTGGCAGAATCGTGGAGTTGAGAAAGAAGAAGTCACGGATAAGTCTGAGTACGGAAGACCTCTACTAAAAGAAGGGGTGGGAGCATGAGTGTTACTGATGCCAATCCCCCTCATCCGACTTTCATAGATGACTATGTGCTGCATCAAGTTGACAATGACTGGTTAGAAGCAGCTGGAAAACCCAAGCAGTTTATTCATATCGATCAATCAGAATGCATAATGTGTGAAGGCTGTGTCGATATTTGTCCCTGGAAGTGCATTCATATGGTTAGCACGGATGCAGTAAGTGAGTCGGTAGGTACAGAAATGCCCGGACGGGATCCTAGCGACAAAGTAATTTTTACTATTGATGATGATGCATGTACTCGCTGTGCACTTTGTGTAGACAGATGTCCGACAGGAGTAATTATCCTGGGTAAATTGACAGATGCTCCTCCAGAGGGTGACGGTAATCAGAGAACTGCGAGCCACGGTTATGGCTATGGGATGCGTTTGGCATGATTCAATGTACAACCAAGAAAGTACTAGAGGGAGTTAACTAATGGCTGAGACAAACGGTGATAAAGCCGCCGGTCAGGCATTAAAAGAAAAATTAGGTCAGATTGGAGGAAAGGTCCAAGATTCTCAAACATGGACCGCTATCTTCCGTCCCGGTTCTATCTTTAGAAAGGGATATACGGACAGTCCAAGAAATCGTTCATATGTGATAATGAACAGTGTTTTGTACCATCTTCATCCAGTAAAAGTAAAGCGTCATGCAGTAAAGGTGAGTTACACACTTTGTTTAGGTGGCTTAAGCTTTTTTCTGTTTATTTTTCTAACAGTTACAGGAATTTTTCTAATGTTCTTCTATCGTCCTACTGCTGCACAAGCTTGGGATGATATTCAAACCCTGCAAACGGCGGTTGGTTTTGGTCTACTAGTTAGAAATATGCATAGATGGGGAGCCCATCTAATGGTTTTGACTGTTTTTCTTCATATGGCTCGTGTTTTCTACCACGGGGCTTATAAACCTCCACGTGAATTCAACTGGGTAATCGGAGTAATTTTGTTGACACTTACCCTGTTGCTTTCATTTACAGGGTATTTGCTTCCTTGGGACCAGTTAGCTCTTTGGGCGGTAACAGTTGGAACGAACATGATGGGGTATACACCAGTTTTTGGAGAACAGGTGAGGTTTGTTCTATTGGGAGGAGTTGAGATAGGAACTGATACTCTCCTGAGGTGGTACACACTTCATGTTCTCATGCTGCCGTTTGTTCTAATTATTTTTCTTGCTATTCATTTTTGGCGTGTCCGGAAAGATGGCGGAATCTCAGGACCCCTGTAGGTCGAGGATAAGAAATGGTTGAGATCCCAGAGCATTTAAGAAAACGAGCTGAAGCAGCCCGAGCTAAGGCAGAGGCTGCCAAAGGCGGTTCTGCAACAAGTGAGACTAAAGAAACTGAAACAGTTGCAGACACACCGTCGGAAACCCCGAGCTCAGGTGATGAAAAAATTCCTGCTCACTTGCTTGATCGTGGAGTGCCAGCTGGTAACCAACCTTCAATAAGTGAACCTTCAGATGTTCCACCAGCCCAAAGCGGACCACAAGCCGGTCAAGGCCCAGATGGTCACAATCAGCGACTTTTGACGGTTGTCAAAGCAGGTTCAATTCAAGATGTAAAAACAACTCCCACTGACAAAGTTCATGTCTGGCCTCATCTTTTGATCGCAGAATTTTTAGCAGCTTTAGCAATTACTCTTTTTACAACCCTCTTCTCGATTGTGGTCAATGCTCCACTTTTGGAGTTGGCCGACTTTAACCGAACTCCTAATCCATCTAAAGCACCTTGGTATTTTTTAGGTCTCCAGGAGTTGTTAACGATGTTTCACCCAATGGTTGCAGGAGTGACTATTCCAGGTATGGGTATTTTTCTATTAATCATGGCACCCTTCATTGATAAGAACCCTTCAAACAAGCCAGAACATCGAAAGTTTGCAATTTCATTGATGACAGTTCATTTAATGTTCTGGGCGGTATTAGTAATGATCGGTTCTTTCTTCCGTGGACCCGGGTTCAACTTCGTCTTCCCTTGGGAAGGCGGTTTGTTCTTTGAGTTGTGATGAAAATGTTGATTATTGAACTAGTAACAAAAAAGAAATTACGGAGTTTGAGATGGCTACGATCCTTGCCGCAATAATTCTTGTTGTTTTAGCAGCACTAGTTCTTTTGGGTGCTTCGCGTCGACGAGATCATCGTGCTGTTGGTTTATCAAGAGAAGCGCGTCTCCACGATAAGCCCAACCCAGCTTTACTTTCGGAAGATCAAGAAGGTTTAAGTGGTCGAGATTTTGAAGAAGCAGCTTTAGAAACCAATAACAAGGAAGAAGTAGAAACTGTAGAGACAGTTCCTCTTGAACCATTTGTAGCTCCAGATCCTAATGCTGTAGGTGTTTCTCGTAGACAGTTTTTTAATCGAGGAATAGTAGGGATGATGGGACTTTCAATAGCTGGTTTTGGTGGAGCATCTTTGGCTTTTTTATGGCCGCAAGGAGTCAGCGGTTTCGGTTCAAAAATCAAAGTTGGGAACATTCCTGAAATTCTTTCTGAAATAAAAGCAAATAACGGATTTTTGTATAAACCCGAAGGTCGTATGTGGTTGACTGCGTATCCTAATGGTGCAGTTGAAAAAGCTAGGAATGCATATTCTTCAAGTGAAATCGCTGGAATGGCTGCGGGAGTAGATCAAGGTTTTGAAGCAGGCGTAGTCGCTTTGTATCAAAAATGTCCTCACCTAGGATGCAGAGTACCCAATTGTGTTTCTTCACAATGGTTTGAGTGCCCTTGTCACGGTTCTCAATACAACCAAGTAGGAGAAAAGCGAGGTGGACCTGCACCTCGAGGAATGGATCGTTTCGCAGTAACTGTAAATGACGGAGTTTTAACGGTAAACACTGGTGCAATTATCCAAGGTCCACCTATTGGTACGAACACCACAGGTCAAGAAGCTGAAGGTCCTAACTGTATTGGACAAAGTGACCATTAATGGAAAGATGAGAAGTTTGTGAATCCGATAGTCATCATTGCGAATACTCAGAGAACGATTGGTTTGGTTCTTGCCATTGTCGTAACGATTGGCATGTTGGTCTATCTTCTTTTCAATTTTCGAATAGGTAAAAAAGAAGTTGGATCTGAAATAGATTTAGCTCCTAACAGGGTTCCTTATGCAGATGACGATGAACTTGAAACTCGTATTTTAGATAAAGCACTTGGATGGTCGTTTGTATTGATTGCAGCAACCGCTTTAGTTCTGCCTTTGTATTGGCTTATGGAACCGGCACGTCAAGAAAATGCGGCAAGAGGATGGGTGGGACGTTTTGAAAGCCGTGGAGCAAATAGCTACGAAGAAGCTTGTTCAGGATGTCATGGACCTAACGGTGTGGGTGGTGTTGCTTCATTCACATTGTCTGACGCGGATGGTCAATTTGTCGCTCAAGTTCAATGGAAGGCACCGGCTTTAACAAGTGTGTTATCTAGATTCGATGAATCCGAAGTAACTCACATTCTTAATTACGGAAGACCAGGATCTCCTATGCCAGCTTGGGGTTTACCAGGTGGTGGACCAATGACAGAGCAACAAATACACCAGTTAGTCGTTTATTTGAGATCAATACAGTTAGATCCAGATGAAACAAAAAAACAAGTTGAAAGTGGAATCAGAGATGGTGCCAGAAAAATCGTTATTAGTGGAAATCCTGACCTGACAGAAACTGAAGAAATCGAATCAGCTATAGATAAGTGGTTGGAAAATGCCTCATTACCTGAGAGTGATGACTATTTAACCTACGGAGAAATCATTTTCAATAATCAGGCGGCACAGGGAGCACATGGATGTGCGCGATGTCATACTCCAGGTTTTTCTTATGGTGCTACTAGTCCCGAGAATGTTGATGCGCTAATTACTGAGTGGCCGAAACTTGTAGAGTCAGGAATTTTAGACAGTTACAGACCAGGCGCAGGTCATGTAGGACCGAGTTTAAGTGGAGTTGAAACTCATTTTTCTACTCCGGAAAGGCAATCCAATTTCATTCATACAGGTTCTGAATTAGGTGCTGGTTACGGAAATGCAAGGATGGGTTCAGGCGGAATGCCAGGTTTTGGCGGAAGAACTGATGACTTGGATGTGGTGGGAACAGTTACACGGAGCAGAGTCCTAACTCCGGAACAAATTGATGCGGTAGTTGCCTATGAAAGGAGTATGTAATGATTGATCTCCTTATGACATTGGGTGGCATTTCATGGGATTTAGAAGTCCGAGGAATACTTGTTGTAGCTACAGGTTCGATTGTATTGATTGGTTCTGTTTGGCTGATTATTGCAACTAATTCAGGAGCCCGATTAAGCACTTTAGTTACTTTGGCTGGACTCATGGGATTTATGACTATTCTAGGTATCAGTTGGTGGATGTATGGTTCTGGTTGGAAAGGGGCAGATCCAAGTTGGCAAACAATTGACATTAACGTAGGTGAATTAAACTCAAGTGCTTTGATAGAAGCACGTGGGTTGCCAGACCCAGATGACCTCTTATCCGCTTATGAAATGGTCATAGATTCTCAAGATGAAATAGCAAATTTGGAATTTAACCAATTACCTACAGAAAATGATTATCCAGATCTTAGCTTGGAAGAATTAGCTGCCTTGCAAGCTGATAGGCAGCTAAGAAATGAAACAATAACCCACTCAGAGTTAGCTGCTGTTTCACCAAATTTAATTAAGAGTTATGGACTTGATGACCTAAATGGCTGGCGTCTGTTATCCACATCAGAAGCAGGTGATGCACAGGCACAAGCTATTGCTGACGTATTAGCCCATTCTGATCTTGGTTTTGGAAGCTCTTCTGATTTCAAAGTTTTAGATTCATACACTTATGGAGGAAAACCTGAACTTAAAGACAATCCAAATCGTTGGGACAGAATTAGTCTTTGGATTAGAAATACTGCACGAATAACCCATCCAACCAGATACGCGATAGTGCAAATTCAAAGAGTAATAGATCAACCATCGGTCCCAGGTTTAGCACCACCAAGACCAGTTATTGACGAAGAAGAACCTGTTGTATCAGCCATAATGGTTCGCGATCTCGGTACAAGACGGCTTAGACCGGCACTGGTTACAATCGGGTCTTTCATTATTTTTCTAGCCCTTTGCTATTGGCTCCATGTCAGAGATAAGGAACTAATGGCCAAACGACAAGAATTTGCTTCATCAACTGAGTAACGCTATGAAAACTACCCAGTCTGCCTTCTTACAACATCGGAGGTTCTGATTTGACTAGTCAATATCTTCCGGTAATAGCTTTATTTGTGTTAGCAGTTTTATTTGCAGCTTTAAGTTTCGTAGCTTCACGTTTACTTGCACCTCGTAAACCAAACGACCGAAAAGAAGCGCCTTACGAATGTGGAATCATTCCTGCGGATGAAAATCCAAATGAAAGATTTCCAGTCCGTTTTTATTTAGTCGCAATGATTTTTATCGTTTTCGATATTGAGATAATTTTTTTCTACCCTTGGGCTTTATCACACAGATCTTTAGGACTGTTTGGTTTAGTAGCGGTTTGTATTTTTGCTTTAGCGGTATTTGAGTCATTTATTTACCTGATAGGGAAAGGGGCACTTGAATGGGGTCCTGCCAAACAGTTCAAAACAAATGATGAAACAACTTCTCAGATTAGAAACACTTCAAACACCATTCGTCGCATTGGGGTTCGAAAGGTGGGTCAAGAAGGACGTTTTCCAACTGCGGATAATTTTCAAGAAAAAGGAGGTGAGTAATTAATGGTTCGAGTACCTCTGATTGGTGAAACAGCAGAAGTTCGAGGAGAAGGTTTAGAAGGTCTAGATCATAACTTCATTACAGCAAGAATTGAAAACCTTGTTAAATGGTCTCGAGCTCGGAGTTGCTGGCCGGCCACTTTTGGTTTGGCATGTTGTGCGATTGAAATGATGGCTACAGGTGCTGCACACTATGACTTAGCTAGATATGGAATGGAAGTTTTCAGAGCTTCACCTCGTCAAGCCGATTTGATGATAGTCGCAGGGCGTGTTTCACAAAAGATGGCTCCGATACTCAGACAGATTTATGACCAGATGATGGAACCTAAATGGGTTATATCTATGGGTGTATGTGCATCTTCGGGTGGAATGTTTAACAACTACGCGATCGTTCAAGGGGTCGATCAAGTCGTACCAGTTGATGTTTATGCACCGGGTTGCCCACCTGGTCCAGAAACTCTTATGCATGCGATTTTGACATTGCATGAAAGTATCCAAAACGGAGAATTAACAAAAAGACGAGAGAAAAATTCTGGAGGAGCTGAGATAGAAATTAGTGCACCCTCAGCAACAACAAATCAATCCGTGGAATTGGAGTCGCGGTGAGTGACTCGACTGTCGACGTTAGCGGTCAAAGAGTTCTACACCCAGGGGTTGATGAATTTATTGATTTAGTCACAGAACTAAAAGCAGAGGGATTCAACATGGTCGTTGATTTGACCGCTGTTGATTATTCTGCTTTTCCAAACCGAGAAGATCTACCTGAAAATGTTAGACCTGAGCGGTTTGAAATCGTCATCTCAATGATTAATCACCAAACTCGTGAACGTGTCAGACTAAGAATTCAAATTCAGGAAGAAAATCCAGTAGCTCCATCGTTATTTGACTTATACCCCGGAACTGAAGCAATGGAACGAGAAGTGTATGACATGTTTGGCATATCTTTTTCTGATCATCCTGATTTAACCAGAATTCTCATGCCTGAAGATTGGGTTGGGCATCCGTTAAGAAAAGATTTTTCCACGGGTCAAATACCAGTTCAGTTTAAAGCGAGTAAGGCAAAGAGATGACTGCTGAAGTATTCGATAGTGGTGAGCACCCTGTTGGAGTTATCAAAAATGACGAACGGGTTCGTCTTCGTGAAGGCAGTGCTGTCTTAAGGATAAGTGATTCGGAAGCTACTTCAATTACTGAAAAAAGATCCACTGCAATTGACGATCCTTCAGAAGACACTCGGATGATTTTAAATATGGGCCCGTCTCACCCTTCAACACATGGAGTTTTGAGGCTTATTTTAGAACTTCAGGGTGAAACCGTTGAACGCTCAAAACCCGTAATTGGCTATTTGCATACAGGTATGGAAAAAACTGCTGAGACACTGTCTTATTCACAAGGAGCCACAAATGTAACAAGAATGGATTATGCATCACCACTTTTTACCGAGCTTGCATTTTCTCTGGCAGTAGAAAAACTTCTAGGAATTGAAGTTCCGCCCCGAGCTACGTGGATACGGATGCTGATGTGTGAGTTGAACAGAATCAGTTCACATTTGCTATTCCAGGCAACAAATGGCATGGATCTTGGTGCAGTGTCAATGATGATTTACGGTTGGCGTGAAAGAGAAGAAGTTCTTAGATTTTTCGAAAAAGTTACAGGTTTGAGAATGAACCACAATTACATACGCCCAGGCGGAGTTGCAGTGGATCTACATGACGGATGGCAGAATGACCTGAAAAGACTATTAGAAATAATTCCTCCGAGGCTTGATGAGTATGATGATCTGCTTACGGGTCAACCATTATTTCAGAAAAGGCTCCAGGGTATAGGAGTTCTGAATGCATCTGAAGCACTAGCTCTATCAGCCACAGGTCCAATACTTAGATCAACTGGTTACGACTGGGATTTAAGAAAAGACGAGCCTTATTTAGCTTATGACCAGGTGGACTTTGATGTAATTGTAGGAACACACGGTGATTCTTTTGACCGCTTTGCAATCCGACTAAATGAAGTCAGGGAATCCCTAAGAATAGTTGAACAAATTTTGGAAATGATGCCATCAGGCGATTACAGAGTACAAGACAAAAAAATTACACCGCCTCCACGTGCCCGTATAGATGAATCGATGGAAGCGTTGATTCACCATTTCAAAATATTTACAGAAGGTTTTCATGTTCCACCTGGAGAAATATATGCAGCAGTTGAATCACCCAGAGGAGAATTGGGTTGTTATTTAGTCTCTGATGGAAGTTCGAACCCTTACCGGATGCATATAAGAGGACCCAGTTTCGTAAATTTACAAACTTTACCACACTTAATGAGAAGTGGACTCATAGCAGACGCAGTGGCTGTCATTTCTTCTATTGATCCGATTATGGGAGAAGTTGATCGATAATGAGTTTTTTCACCGCAGAAAACGAAAAGATCGCAAAAGAGATAGTAAGCAGATACCCAATTGCTAGGTCTGCACTCATACCACTGCTTCATCTTGCTCAAGAACAAGAAGGTTGGATAAGTAAACCTGCAATGGAACAAATTGCAGAATTGACTTACACAACTTCGGTAGAGGTATTAGGTACTGGAACTTTTTATGAAATGTTTAAATTTCATCCAGTAGGACGTTACCTAGTAAAAGTCTGTACAAATATTTCGTGTCAATTGCTTGGAGCCGATGAACTTTTTGAACATGTTAAAAAAGTCTTAGATGTAGAAGAAGGCGAAATAACGGAAGATGGACTTTTTACTTTCGAGGAAGCTGAATGTGTGGCGGCTTGTACTGAAGCTCCTTGTTTCACTGTTAATTATCGGTATTTCCATAGAGCAACTAAAGAACTTTTCGACGAGGTTATTGTCGATCTAAAAACTGGCGAAAGTCCATTAAATAAAGGTGCGGCTGACGATCAAGGCACGATGCCTGAACATGGCACATTAAGTCGGGTTCGACAACAAATCCCTAAGTCGCGTCTTGCAGGAATAAAGCATCCAGAAGAAGTAAAAGGTCCACCAAATTGGATAGAGGAAGGTGTTTAAATGCCAGAATCTTCCTTAGAAAATGGTTATTTAGAACATGCACCTGGGTTTGTTCAAAATGAGGGACCAAAACTTATTACAAATCGCTTTAAACATAAGGATTCCTACACACTTGACAAGTACTTGTCTACAGGAGGTTATGAAGGCTTACAGTCAGCACTTGATAGATCACCTTCCCAAGTTCATGATGAAGTTAGAGAAGCCACTCTTCTTGGACGCGGCGGCGCTGGTTTCCCTGCAGGAATTAAATGGGGATTTCCTCCTGAAGGGGTTTGGCCCAGATACTTAGTAGTCAATGGAGATGAAAGTGAAATAGGAACCTATAAAGATCGCTTACTCATGGAAAGGGATCCACATCAGTTAATTGAAGGAGTCCTTATTGCTTGTTATGCGCTTGGTTTATCTCAAGCTTTTCTCTATGTTCGCGGTGAGATGGCATTAGCGCAAGAAAGGATAGCGATCGCTCTTGATGAAGCCTACAAAGCTGGTTATATAGGGAAAAATATTTTAGGTAGCAGATTCTCTGTTGATGTAGTTATGCACTGGGGAGCAGGTGCATACATAGTGGGAGAAGAAACAGCATTAATTGAAAGCCTTGAAGGTAAGCGTGGAATGCCAAGATTAAAACCCCCTTATTTTCCTGCTGCGATTGGTTTATACGGTAAACCGACGATCGTAAATAATGTTGAAACACTTTCAAATCTCCCCTGGATTCTCAACAACGGAGCTTCTGCATATAAAGAATTTGGATCAGAGACTTCGCCAGGGACAAGAATGTTTGCAATTTCTGGACATGTAAATCGTCCTGGAGTTTATGAGGTCGAACATGGAGTAACTAGTTTTAGGGAACTTTTCTACGGTGACAATTTTTGCGGGGGAATTAGAGAAGACAATGAACTGAAAATGTTTATCCCCGGTGGCGGATCAGCACCCTGGTTCTTTCAAGAACAATTGGACCTGCCACTCGAAGCAAGCGATGTAGGAGCTGCAGGTTCCATGCTTGGTTCCGGAGCAATTGTTGTGATGGATGAAACAACAGATGCGGTTAAAGCGTGTTTAAGTGTTGTTAGATTTTTTGCTCATGAATCTTGTGGAAAATGTTCTCCGTGCAGAGAAGGAACAACATGGGAAGAGAAAATTTTACAAAGGATCTTAAATGGTGATGGGAGACCATCAGATATAGATCTTTTGCTTGATATAGGTGACAATATAAGCCCTGGTCCATATCCTGTTGCTTCTTACTTAGATGAAGGACTTGAGGCCGTGCCTTTCCCACCCCGCCAGACAACTATTTGTCCTTTAGGACCCTCATCAGTTGCCCCAATTGTTTCCGCTATTCGTAGATTCAGAAATGAATTTGACTCTCTTATCACAAAGACTGATCCCATTCCTTTGGCATTGAATGTTGAAGAGGTTGTCACATGACAGACATGACATCAGCTGAAACTTCGGTTGCTATAACCGTTAATGGAAAACAAGTAATTGCCAAGCCGGGTGAACTGCTAATAGATGCTTGCGAGCGTAATGGAACCTACATCCCTAGGTTTTGTCACCACTCGCGTATGCAGCCAGTTGGTATGTGTCGAATGTGTTTAGTTGAAATAGATACAGGCAGGGGACCGGCACTTCAACCTTCTTGCATGATTGAGTGTTCTGACGAGATGGTCGTAGAAACTCAATCCGAGAAAACTCTTAAAGCCCAGGAAGGAGTACTTGAATTTCTACTATTAAACCATCCTCTTGATTGCCCAATTTGTGACAAAGGAGGCGAGTGCCCATTACAAGATCAAACAATGGCTTTCGGGGCTGGAGAAAGCCGGTTTATAGAGGAAAAACGTACTTTCAGAAAACCCATCCCAGTTAATGAGAATGTTTTTTTAGATCGTGAGAGGTGTGTTCTTTGTGACAGGTGTACAAGATTTGCTGATCAAGTCGCTGGCGATCCTTTAATACATTTCATCGATCGAGGAAATAAGACGCAAGTTAACACATATCCAGATCAACCATTTAGTTCCTACTTCAGTGGCAATACAGTGCAAATTTGTCCCGTAGGAGCTTTGACAGCTATTCCTTTTAGGTTCAAAGCCAGACCATGGGATTTAACTGAGGTTGAATCTACAAGCACTTTTGACAGTGTTGGAAACAGGATTTCTGTTCAGGAATCTAGAGACAGAGTTCTACGGTTCACAGGTGTTGACTCTGATTCAGTTAACTGGGGATGGTTAACAGATAAGGAAAGGTTCATTTTTGAGTCCTACTCAAGTGAAAAAAGACTTGTTGAGCCATTAATGATCGACAAATTTTCCGATAATAAGAAAAATGAGTTACTTCCGGTTTCATGGTCTGAAGCTTATGAAAAATGTGCAAAATCGTTTTCTGAGAGCGATCCAGAACGGATAGCTGTGATTGGTGGAGCCCGTTTAACCAATGAGGCTCAGTATGCTTGGAGCAAAATTGCAAAAGGGATTATCGGAACTGACAACGTTGACGCTCAACTAGATGATGGGTTTTCACCTGAAGTTCTACTCGGTTTGAAACGCTCAACTATAGAAGAAATTTGTAAACCTGGGGGAGTAATAATTCTTATGGGAGCTGACCCCAAAGAAGAATTAGGAACTCTTTACTTACGTTTAAGACACGCAGTAGTGCAAGATCAATGCAAACTAATTGAACTGACACCAACAACGACGGGTCTTTCAAAATTAGCCAGTCACTCAATCAGAATTCCGCCAGGGAAAATTTTTGAAGCAGTAAAAGCAATGTTTGGTGAATCTTCTGAAATTGAAGAAGAGATTATGAATGAGCTAATAGATGTTGGGAAAATAGTTAAAAACAGTAACTCGGTTTCTGTTCTATTTGGGCGTACCTCATTAGCTGAGACGTCAGTGATAGTTGAAAATGCAGCTATAAAAGTTCAAGAATTTCTACCAGAAGCTAATTTTCTACCGTTATTAAGAAGGGGGAATGTAAATGGAGCAATAGACATGGGACTTTCTCCTGGCTTATTACCGGGAAGATGCAATTTGCAAGAAGTATCGGAAGAGTTAAAAAGTAGGTGGTCCACGCAACCAAGTAGCAAAGGTTTTAACACTAGAGAAATACTTGAAGCAGCGGTTGATGGAAAAATTGATGTTTTAGTTCTCTTAGCATCTGACCCATTGAAAGATTTCCCAGACTCTCAACTACTTCAAGAAGCGTTAGACAGGATTAAAACAGTAATCGCTATTGATATTTTCATGACGGATAGCATTCTTAAGGCAGACATTGTTTTACCAGCTGCTACTACGACTGAGGTTGACGGTACCTTTACCAACCTTGAGGGTCGGATAAGTCCGATAAGGAGAAGTGTTACACCTCCAGGTACAGCTAGACCAGATTGGATGATTGCTCTAGATCTAGTTTCTTATCTTTCCCCAAATTTAGGACCAACTACATTTAAAGAGTTGTGTGAAGAGATTTCTTCGGTTTCAGAAATTCATAAAGACTTAGATCTGACAAAAGCTGAAAAAATCGATAACGAAGGGGTCGTTTTAATAAGTGCTCCAAAACAAGTAAAAATCACCTCAATTAAAATTCCCAAACAAAAGACAAATACTTTTCGGTTAGTAGTAACAAGGCGCATGTACGACGAAGGGGTTTTGACAAATCACAGTTCAGCTCTTAAAGGCCTTGCATGTGGGGGTCAGATAAAAGTTAATCCATTAGATATGGAGAAGTTAGGCATAACACCCGAATCAAAGGTCCGTTTAGTTGGTTCCAAAGGTGAAATCCAAACCGGACTTGTATTTGATTCAGAAACAACAACTGGAACTATTCACGTTATTTGGAATCAAAAAGGTCCAGATATCAGAAAATTGATCGACTCTTCCTTGCCGGTAAATGATCTGAAGATTGAGAAAGAATGATGATAATAGCTGCAGATCCACTTCTTAGTTCAGAGATTGGCTTTTCTGTAATCGCAATAATGCTATTAAAAGTAGTAATCGCCTTCGCCTTGTTAATGGTTTCAGTAATGCTAGTGATTTGGTTTGAAAGGAAAATAGTAGCGGATATGCATAACCGCGTGGGTCCTTCGCTTGCGGGACCCTGGGGCATATTACAAACTTTGGCAGATGGAATAAAACTTTTTTTTAAAGAAGATCTTTTACCTGAACGTGCAGATCGAATCGTATTTCGTTTAGCTCCTTATCTCTCCTTAGTTCCCGCTTTTCTATCGTTTGCGATTGTTCCAATCGGAGGTGATTTTACAAACGGTGGAGATGGAACGGTTTCTATCTTCGGGCACAGAACTCTTCTTCAAGTAGCTGATCCGCCAGTAGGCATTCTTCTTTTTTTAGCCCTTTCCTCAATAGCTGTTTATGGTGTCATGCTCGCAGGCTGGTCATCGGGTTCAAAATATCCCCTTCTGGGTTCTGTAAGAGCTTCGGCTCAGATGATCAGTTATGAGGCTGCTTTGGGTCTTTCGATGGCGACGGTTTTTTTATCTTCTGGAACACTTTCAACAAGTGGCATAGTCGCAGGTCAAGCAACTTGGAACTGGAATCTAGTAGCGACAGGAGTTATTCCTTTCGTGATTTTTGTCATTGCAGGAACTGCAGAACTAAACAGACCTCCTTTTGATTTAGTTGAAGCTGAACAAGAGTTAGTTGGAGGTTTTCACACTGAGTACAGCTCCATACGTTTCGCATTGTTTTTTCTCGCAGAATTTATGAACATGATTACCATGTCGGCAATAGCTGTCACTCTCTTTTTGGGAGGACCTAATGGCCCGATTTTGATAAAACAAATTTCTTGGGTATGGCCCATACTTTGGTTCTTCTTAAAAGTGATGGCTTTTCTATTTACGTTTGTATGGCTTAGAGCCACTCTTCCAAGGTTGCGTTACGACCAGCTTATGGACCTTGGATGGAAGCTACTCATACCAGCTTCTTTAGGCTGGTTCCTCCTTATCGCAGCTTTGAATATAGGAGAGGATAGAGGTTGGTCGACTTTTCTTGTAGTACCAATAGGTTTACTGGTTCTCTCTTTTGTTGCTCTCTTATTAAATGGAGCAATCAAAAAAGCAAAGGATTCGAATTTGAATGCTGCGGACCTTTCTGAGATATCCGAAGGGTCAGATCAATGAGTTATTTAAAAGGTTTTTTGGTAACTTTTCGTCAAATTTTCCAAAGACGTGTAACAACCCCTTATCCAAAAATTAAGCGTGAAAAACCGGAGAGGCTTCATGGAAGACATGTACTCGGAAGATACGAAGACGGCATGGAGAAGTGCATAGGTTGCGAACTTTGTTCAGGTGTTTGTCCCGCTGACTGTATTTATGTAAGAGGAGCCGACAATCCAACTGACAACCCCATATCACCTGGAGAACGTTACGGATTTGTTTACGAGATTAACTATCTACGTTGTATACATTGCGATCTTTGTGTAGAAGCCTGTCCAACTGGAGCTATTACTGAAAGCAAAATGTTCGAATTTTCTTTCACAAATCGAAATGATGCAATTTATACAAGAGAAGAGCTCTTAGTGGATGAAGAAACTGGTAAGCCCAAACAACTTCCTTGGGAAGATTGGCGTGATGGTGAAGATCTTCTAACGTCTGGATGGTTAAGAGCTACATCTCCAAGTGGAGATGCAACTTACGAAGGTCAAATTGCATGGTCTGGTGACTTAGGTTACGGAGTCCGTAAGAGTGAGATAGGTCAAAGTGTTACTGAGTCTCGAGAACAAGAAGAGGATCAGTAATGGAAACAACTGTCTTTTTAACAAGCGCTGTGGTTATTTTAAGTGGTTCATTAGGGGTCATATTTTCAAAGAATCCTGTTCATTCAGCTTTATTTATGGTGCAAACTTTATTCGGAGCGGCAGTATTATTTGTTCTACTTGAAGCAACATTTCTTGCTGCAATACAAGTGATTGTTTATGCCGGAGCGATCGTAATTCTTTTTGTCTTTGTAATAACCCTATTGGGAGTAGATCGCGCGGAAGATTTAAGGGTAGAACCGATTTCTGGTCAAAGACCCTTGGCGGTCGTTCTTGGGGCATCGATTTTTGGGATTATCCTGACTGTTTTGATAGTTGCAGTGGGTGGTCCTACAGGTGTCCAGGAAGCAAATACTCCTATAGGGGATGCTGGGAATAACACAAGACTCTTAGGTGAAACATTATTTTCTAAACAAGTTTTCTCAGTAGAGCTAACTGCACTTTTATTAACAGTTGCAGTCATCGGAGCAGTTGTTCTTTCGACACGACCACAAAAACCACTTATAAAAACTTCAGAAGAATCACAAAATCATAATTTTGAAGAAGAAATAGAAGAAGGTAAGGAATGACTGTAACTACCACTTGGTACCTGTCGTTAGCTGCTGTTCTTTTTTCTATCGGGACTGTAGGCCTATTGGTAAGACGAAACCCTCTAATCATGTTCATGTGCATCGAGTTGATGTTAAACGCGGTAAACATAACTTTCGTAAGCATCGGCTCTCATTTAAATGATCTCGGAGGTCAATTAGCTGTTTTCTTCGTTTTGGTAGTAGCAGCAGCAGAAGTAGTAGTCGGCTTGGCTCTGGTGGTTGCCATCATGCGAAGACGAGCGAGAACAAATGCAGACGATCTGAATATCTTGGGTGGGTGAAAATGCTAGATCTAGTTTGGTTAATTCCTGTTTTTCCACTCATGGGATTTCTTACGTTGATTTGTATCGGTCGTAAAACAGGAGAGCCAGCATCAGGATGGCTTGCGACATCAGCAATGGCTGGTTCTTTTTTGTCCTCTCTAATTGTTTTCGTCGGCATGCTTTCAGAAGAAAGTGAAAATCGTCAAACAGTTTTTACACTGTTCGATTGGATTCCGGCTGGAGATTTCCAAGTTGAAATCGGTTTTCTTGCAGATCCTTTATCTCTTACGATGTGTCTGTTCATCACAGGAGTTGGCACATTAATTCACCTTTATTCGATCGGTTATATGCATGGTGACCCTAATTTCAGCAGATTTTTCACATATCTGAATTTATTTTCATTTTCAATGTTGATACTTGTATTGGGTGACAATCTTCTATTGACATTCTTAGGTTGGGAAGGTGTTGGAGCGTGTTCTTACCTTCTAATTTCGTTTTGGTTTAGTGATCCAGCAAATGCAACTGCGGGAAAAAAAGCATTTATAACAAACCGAGTTGGAGACTGGGGTTTTATGATTGCGATGTTTCTAATTTTTTTCAATGTTGGATCACTCCAATATCTAGAAATTTTCGACCTCATCGGTTCTAATGAAATAGCACAAACCACTACGACGTTTATAGTTTTAATGCTTTTTATAGGTGCCGTAGGAAAGTCAGCACAGTTTCCTCTTTATCTGTGGTTACCGGATGCGATGGCTGGACCAACTCCAGTCTCAGCATTAATTCATGCTGCAACCATGGTTACTTCAGGTGTTTATTTACTAATCAGAGTTAATCCAATCATGGTAGAAGCTTCTTCCTGGTCAACTGGATTGATTGCATGGGTGGGTGCCGGGACCGCTCTATTTGCGGCATCTATAGCAGTCGCACAAACAGATATTAAGAAAGTTCTTGCCTATTCAACAGTAAGTCAGCTCGGCTATATGGTTTTAGCGGTTGGCTGCGGAGCATATACCGCAGCGATTTTCCACATGGTAACGCACGCTTTTTTTAAAGCGCTTCTTTTCCTAGGTGCAGGTTCAGTTATCCACGGGATGAATGGTGAACAAGATCTTCGTCGGTATGGCGGACTTCGATCATTGATGCCAGTAACTGCAGGAACATTTATTATTGGATGGTTGGCTATCGCAGGTGTTCCACCATTTGCAGGTTTCTGGTCTAAAGACGAAATTCTTGCTTTTGCATGGGATAAAAACCCTGTTCTTTGGTTTATTGGTCTATTTACTGCACTCTTAACGGCTTTTTATATGACACGTCAGGTAATTCTCACATTCTTCGGTGAACCGCGATATTCAAATGATAGTGATGCAGATGAAATACAACCTCATGAATCACCACGGACAATGACTTTCCCTCTTATAGTTTTGGCATTTCTTTCAGTAGTTGGTGGTCTGATCCAACTACCCTTTTCCTCTTCAACGAAATGGTTAGAACATTGGTTAGAACCAGCAATGTTCCATAATGAGACACACTTGCATCTTTCTGGTCTTACTTTATGGGTGTTGGCACTGTTAGCCATAATTTCAGTAGGGGTAGGGATATTTGTAGGAATTTCTACTTATCTCAAGGAAAAGATTGATAAGCAAATTTTTGAAAAGCCAATATTAGAAAACGCTTGGCATTTCGATTCCACAGTTTCAAAAATTATGGGAGGACCTGGATTCCAAGCATTCGAAGCCATTACAAAATTTGACAAGAAAGTTATAGATGGTGCTGTCGACGGCACAGGGCAATTCGTTAAACGAACTGCTTCTTTGCTCCGACTTTCTCAAAATGGTTTGGTTAGAACCTACGCTTTGGGTATAGGCGTAGGAGCTGTCGGTCTTCTTATTTGGTTCTTATTAAGGACGACAATATGACCTCCTTACTTGCAACTGCTTCATCCGCAACTTTTCCAGTGCTTCCAGCTTTGCTAGTTGTGCCTAGTGCGGGAGCACTATTCATACTCTTTTTACCCCGTACCAGAAAAGACTTAATTAAGTTAACTGCATTGATATTTTCAACTACTACAGGTGCTCTGTCTCTTTGGTTATTAAGTGAATTTGACTCAGATTCACAGTCAGGCATGTTTCAATTTGTTTCTCGACAATCATGGATTAGCGATTTTGGAATTTCCTGGTCGTTTGGTGTGGATGGGATTTCACTGTTTCTAATTATTTTGACAGGACTTCTATTTCCTATTGCTTTCTTCGCAGTAGATCCTGAGCATAATGAGCGCTCATATTTTGCTTGGATGCTTTTATTAGAAGCTGGGGTAATGGGCGTTTTCTGCGCTTTGGATCTGATTCTATTCTTCTTATGTTTTGAAGTTGTTCTTGTTCCAATGTATTTCTTGATCAGCCGGTGGGGGCATGGAAATCGTGCATATGCGGCGACAAAATTCTTTTTGTTCACCATGGCTGGATCCGCATTAATGCTGGTTGGGATCATCACAGTTGCTTTTCTACATGCGAAAAATCTTGGCAGTCCCGTAACTTTCGATCTAATCCAAATTGCTGAATCGCAGACTATTGCTCAAGGAACAGCTCGTTGGTTGTTCTTAACTTTTGCTCTCGCTTTTGCTGTTAAAATTCCTATCTTTCCCTTGCACACATGGCTACCCGACGCGCATACCGAAGCCCCAACAGCAGGCTCGGTGATCCTTGCTGGCGTGCTATTAAAACTGGGAACCTATGGTCTATTGAGATTTGGTTTATATCTATTTCCTGAAGCTTCACACTTTTTCGCACCAGTTTTTTTAACCTTAGGAGTAGTCGGGATAATTTATGGTGCCGTTGTAGCAGCCATGCAGAAGGATTTAAAAAGACTTGTTGCTTACTCCTCAATTGCCCACCTCGGTTTCATTGTTTTAGGAACATTTGCTTTAAATACCGAAGCTCTTCAAGGCAGTGTTTTACAGATGGTTAACCACGGCATCTCAACTGGGGCACTATTTCTGTTAGTTGGGATGATCTATGAACGCCGGCATACAAGGCAAATAGATGAGCTCGGAGGGCTTCAACATTCTGCACCTCTCATGGCGGCTTTTTTCACAGTAGTAATGCTTTCTTCAATAGGGCTACCAGGTCTGAATGGTTTCGTAGGAGAGTTTCTAATTTTATTGGGAACGTTTACTGCTCATAGGTGGTGGGCTGTTATAGCCACTATTGGAGTTGTATTGGCCGCTCTATATTTACTTTGGGCGTATCAACGTGTTTTCCACGGTCCTGTCGAAAAAGAAAATGCAGAAGTAGCTGATCTAAAGACAAAGGAAACTTTAGTATTACTACCGCTCTTAGCCCTAATAGTTTTTCTAGGCATCTATCCGAAACCAGTTTTAAACAGAATGGAAAATTCAGTAAAAGCACTAGTAGTACACATTGAAGAACATGTTTCAGAATTTGAAGAGCCTGTGAACCGCTATTCGCAGGGAGAAATAAATTCTAAAGAATCAGAAAAAGGACATGATTAATGGTTTTTGCAACTAACCCTATTTCTGCTCCTGAAATAGTATGGTGGGCCCTGCTTCCGCTCATTTTCTTGACGGTATCAGCGCTGTTATTACTCACAGTTTCTTCACTGCTAAAAAGGGCAGTTTCTTGGTTGTCACCAGCTGTCTCCTTAACAGCTGGAGTTTTTGTTTTAGTTTCATCAATCCCAATGTGGAACAAAATCCAAGATGATGGGGCAGTTGCGTTCTTGAACGGCTCTGTAGGAATAGATGGTTCCACGATTTTTCTTACTTCACTAATTGCAATCGCATTGATCGCAACTTCTATTCTTGCTCGCCCATATCTTCAAAGGGAAGAAATCCCAGATTCAGAGTTCTACGTTCTTCTTCTACTATCTGCCGCCGGTGCTGCTGTTATGGTCGCGGCAAATGATTTAATTGTTTTGTTTCTAGGAATAGAAATCCTTTCGATAGCGGTTTATGTTCTCGTTGCACTTCATCTGAGGAAAATTGAATCCCAAGAAGGAGCACTAAAGTATTTTCTTCTAGGCGCTTTTTCTTCAGCATTTTTACTCTATGGAATCGCACTTGTATATGGTGCTGTCGGCACAACGAACTTATTTGCTATTAAAAATTACCTAGCTTCCGCAGTTTTGGTGGAGGATGGAATGTTGATGATCGGGTTTGCTCTAATGATGGTTGGTTTAGGATTCAAAATAGCAGCGTTTCCTTTTCATGCTTGGACCCCAGACGCTTATCAAGGAGCTCCCACTCCGGTCGTAATTTGGATGGCAGCAGGAGTAAAAGTTGCAGGATTTGCTGCACTCATAAGAGTTTTCCCGTTGACATTTGCTTCATACGTAGACGAGTGGCAAATCCCTATAGCAGTACTATCCGGTCTAACAGTTGTATTTGGATCAGTGGTTGCAGTAGTTCAGAGCAACGTAAAAAGAATGCTGGCATATTCTTCAATAGCTCACGCAGGATTCATTCTTATTGGAGTTCAATCAGCCAATAAAGACGGGGTAGCGTCTGTGCTCTTTTACTTGGGTGTATACACGTTTCTAGCTGCAGGAAGTTTTGCAGTAGTGACTGTTATAGGAGGTGATGGTGATTCAAATCATGATATTGATGCCTATAAAGGATTAGCCCAACGTAAGCCACTTCTAGCAGCCTTATTTACTATTTTGTTGCTAGGACAAGCAGGTATTCCTTTCACAGGAGGTTTCGTAGCCAAACTAGGGGTTATCTCATCTGCTGTTGATACTCAATATTATTTCCTTGCAGGAGTAGCGATGCTTTCAGCAGCTATCGCTGCATATGTATATCTTCGAATACTTCTGGCAATGTACGTTGAAATTGATAATCAACAAATTGAAGGGATTAATGTCCCGAAAGGAGTTTGGGTAGTAACTGGTTTTGCATCGATTGTTGTAATTGTCACCGGCTTTATTCCTGGACCCATCGTAGATATAACCCGTGATGCGATACCTACTTTGGTGAGTGGTTAAATGCTAGTGAAATATTTCATTCAAGTCGTCCGAACCCCTCCGAAAGCTTCAAATTGCGGTAGCCTTCCTCGGGTACATAACTTTGGCTTTTTTTATTTATCAAAGGTAATTGGGTCTTCAAACGATGTCTGAATTTCTCCGTAATTGGCTTACAGTTTTAATTTTTGGCGGTGTCGGAATCCTCCTTGTTTCTGTTTTCTTAGGATTGGGAAGTTTGCTCAGACCCAGCAGAGAGACTCCCCAAAAACGAATAAATTATGAATCAGGTGTTGACCCACAAGGTGATATGTGGAGTCAAGCAAATATCAGATATTACGTCTTTGCTTTAATGTTTGTTCTATTCGATGTAGAAGCAGTATTTATTTTCCCATGGGCAGCACGCCTTGAGGTATATGACCTATTTGGTCTGGTTGAAATGGCGATTTTTATCTTCATTCTCGCTTTGGGGCTTCTTTATGCTTGGAGAAAGCGGTTGCTTAGATGGGTCTAGTAGAAAATGGCAAAATGCCTGGTCCCCTAACCAAGTTATTGAATATAAGCAGGAAATATTCACTTTGGGTCTACCAGTGGGGGCTTGCCTGTTGTGCAATAGAGATGGGAGCAGCTTTTGCTTCTCCGCGTTATGACGTAATGCGATTAGGAGTTATTCCCTTTCCAGCGAGCCCTCGTCAAGCTGATTTAGTTGTTATTTCTGGAACAGTAACTGACAAGATGGCTCCTGCTGTTAGGAGACTTTATGAGCAAATGCCTGAGCCAAAATATGTTATTTCAATGGGTTCTTGTGCAAATTGTGGCGGTCCGTATTGGGATAGTTACTCGGTTACAAAAGGTGTCGACCAGATTGTTCCAGTAGATGTTTATGTTCCTGGTTGCCCACCAAGACCCGAGGCTTTATTGGAAGGAATCGTTTTATTGCAGGAACGCATAGCTTCAGAAGATATGACTGATAGATGGAATCGAGATCCAATTGTCGTCACCTGATACCACTGAAGAAGAACTTGTCGATGAGTCAATAGAGCCTCAAGAGGAGCTCGTAATTGACGAAGAACGTAATGTCTTGATTTCTAGTCTTGAGAAAGATTTGGGTGATGACTTAGTTGACTCTCATGTGGTTCCGGGAGTTGATGCATGGATCCGTGTAACACAAGAGTCTTGGTTGGAAACGGCGAAGGTTCTTTTCGAGAAAAATGAAATGATTTTTTTTAATTTTCTTTCGGCAATTGATTGGAAACCCTCTCCATTTGGAAGAGAGATGGACGCGGCAATAGATGCTGACTCTTCTGATGAAGTTGTTGATGAAAGTGAAATGGAGTGGGGTGTAACAGGAGGTCAAAACCGGTTCCAACTTCTTGCTCGTGTCCATAATCCATCAACAAATATTGGAATTCATTTAAAGACAGATTTGGAAGGTGAATATCCAGAAGTAGAAACTTGGATACCTGTGTATCCAGGTGCTAATTGGCACGAAAGAGAAGTAATGGAGATGTTTGGAATCTCCTTTACCAATCACCCGAATTTGGTGAATCTATATTTGCCCAGTGAATTCGAAGGCCACCCGCTTCGCAAAGATTTCCCTCTACTCTCTAGAAGAGCAAAACCTTGGCCTGGAATAGTTGATGTAGAACTTATGCCTGGTGAAGATGATGATGAAAGTGAAGACACAGGAGAAGAGACCTGATGAATTTAGAAGCTTCAACCCAGCAGCTTTCTTATATTGCAAATCAGGCTAGTGATGCAAGAGTCAATATTGAGCTTGAAACAGAGGGAATGACTTTAAATTTAGGACCTCAACACCCTGCTACTCATGGAACTCTTCGAATCATTGTTCGTTTAGACGGAGAACAAGTTATTTCCGCAGAACCCGTAATGGGCTACATGCATCGTGGATATGAAAAACTTAGCGAAGTTAGAACTTACCCACAGGTAACTACTCTTGTAAACAGAATCGATTGGTTAGGCAGTTTTGCAAATGAGGTTCCATTCATACTTGCAGCTGAAAGACTTATGGAGGTAGAAGCACCTCCCAGAGCTCAGTGGATCAGAACTGCATTATTTGAATTATCTCGAATAGCTAATGTTGTTTTATTTTTAGGAGACATGGCAGTCCAATTGGGGGCCACGACACCTGTTTTTTACGCTTTTAGAGATAGAGAATTTGTTTTGAATCAGATTGAATCAGTTACAGGAGGGCGGTTCCACCCAAATTTTGACCGAATAGGTGGCATAAAAGATGATTTACCAAAGGGCTGGATACAAGAAACCAAAGACGTGCTTGCTAGAATTCATTCGTTTTGTGATGAGATGCAAGATCTCGTAGTCGGCAATGAGATCTTTCAGACAAGGACTAGAGGAATAGGAATAATTCCCGCTGATGTAGGACTTTCATATGGTCTTTCAGGAGCAAATATTCGTTCGAGCGGAGTTGATTGGGATTTAAGAAGAGATGGAGGAGTGGGTCTGATTCATGATCAACTTGATTGGAAAGTATGGACACATCCTGATGGTGATTCTTTCGCACGTTATTGGGTTCGCCTACAAGAAGTCAGAGAATCTTGCAAGATGGTCGATCAAATCCTCGATGGTATACCTTCAGGACCGATCATGGCCAAAGTCCCGAGGATTATAAAAGTACCCGCTGGAGAGGCCTATGTAGAAACAGAAAATCCTCTTGGAATAATGGGATATTACATTGTTTCCAAAGGTGATTTAGTTCCTTACAGAGTGAAAATACGTTCAGCCTCGTTTAACAATGTTTCAATCACCCCTTGGGTTTTAAAAGGCGTTTACGTGCCAGATGTAATTTCTATTCTGGCTAGCCTCTACTTTATTTTAGGAGATATTGATCGATGACGGTTTTTAATCTTGCCATAGAGCTCGCCTACTGGCAGCAAACCGTGATCCGTTCGGTTCTGGCTTTAGTAGCAGTACTTCTTCCAGCAGGAACACTTGTTTATCTTTATTTGTTCAAGATGATGAGCTTTATGCAAAGTCGACTAGGTCCTATGGAAGCCGGACCTTATGGATCACTGCAACTTTTAGCAGAAGTAGGAAAATTTTTACAGAAAGAGGACTTATACCCAAGAGCCGCTGATCGAGTAGTTTTCAAAGCAGCTCCATTTGTAGTCTTAGCTTCTACTTTTTTACTTGTTCTGGTTTTACCTGCTGGTCCTGATGCTTGGTTTATAAATATCGATACTGGAGTTTTTCTGGCATTGGCAGTCTCATCAATCTCAGTAATAGGAATTCTCATGGCTGGTTGGGGATCCGCTAGTAAATACTCGCTAATTGGTGGACTGAGAGCCGCCGGACAACTTGTGGCTTATGAATTGCCTCTTGTGCTGGCCGTAATGGGTGTCGTGATCCAAGCAGGCACTTTAAACGTCCAAGAAATTGTTCTTGCCCAAGCGAATGGAGAAATTTTTGGTTGGGGTGGTATAGGTAATCCCTTTTTAATTACACAATTCTTAGGTTTCATAATCTTTCTTGTTGCGGTTCAAGCTGAACTTACTCAACCCCCTTTTGACATGCCAGTAGCAGAATCAGAAATTGTCACTGGCTATTTAACTGAATATACCGGAATGAGATTTCTACTTTTCTTCATAGGTGAATTTGCTACAGCGGGAATTTTCTCAGCTTTAGCGGCAACGTTCTTTCTTGGAGGCTGGTATTTTCCAGGACTTGATCCAACCGATAATCTTTTTAATCTTTTAGGACCAGTAGTTTTGATTGGGAAAATGTTATTAGTTTCATTCCTTATTTTTTGGTTCCGTTTTACTTACCCAAGGTTTCGTGAAGATCAATTGCAGCAACTTGCATGGAAAGTCTTAGTGCCTCTTTCACTTTTGAACATAGTTGCTACAGGTGTATTGAAAGTGATTTTCTAATGCGTGTATCTCTAAGGGTCCCAGGCTTAATAAAAGGTTTAGGCGTTACATTTAAGACTTTGATCCGGACATTGACAAAAGGTTCGCACACAATTCAATACCCAAGAGTTAAAGAAGCTCCTACTCTTAGAGCCCGAGGTGTGATCGCTTTACATGAAGAAAATTGCACTGCATGCATGCTATGTGCACGTGAATGTCCTGATTGGTGTATTTATATTGAAGGCCATAAATACAAAGCGCCACCACGGAGACCTGGCGGTAAACCTCGTCAGAAAAATGCTTTAGATCGTTTTGATATTGATTATGCACTCTGCATGTATTGCGGTATTTGCGTGGAGGTTTGTCCTTTTGAAGCCTTGTTCTGGTCTCCAGAATTTGAATTTTCTGAACCTAAATTGGCAGATTTACTGCATGACAAAGACCAATTGTCAAAGTGGATGGAGACGGTACCAGATTTCGAGGAATACGAAGATGGTAGTGAAGTTAAACAACTTAAGGTGCCACGCTAATGGTCAGCTTATTTGTCGCTCAGATCCGAGGACTGGATCAGCTAGAGAGTAGTGAGGTATTGGTAGCTCAAAATGTATTTTTTGCAATTATTGCTTTAGTAATGGTTTTGGCTGCATTGAAAATGGTTACAACAGAAAATATTGTTCACGCCGCTCTTTATTTAGTAATTGTTTTAGCAGGAGCTGCGGGAATGTTTATTCTTTTGGGAGCAGAATTCATAGCAGTTACTCAAATTCTGGTTTACATAGGTGCCATAATCGTTTTATTTCTTTTCGGAATAATGCTTACTAAAGGTTCATTTGGGACAGAGGAAGGTGAGTTTATAGAGAAAAGCCAAATGGCTGTTCTAGTGGCTGTGCTGATAGTGACAGTTGCCTCTGGGTCATTTATAGACAGCTTTCGTTATACAGAATTAAGCCGTGAGGCTCCAAGTACAACTGCTGAAATAGGTGACACCATTTTCAGTCAGTTTATTATTCCTTTTGAGGCAATTTCAGTTCTGCTACTTGCAGCTTTGATCGGTTCAGTTGTCATAGCTAGAAGGGATCAATAATGCTTCTAAATCAGTTTTTGATTCTTTCTGCAGTGCTTTTCTCTATTGGAGTTTATGGTGTCTTGACAAGACGCAATGGAGTGATGGTTTTGATGTCAATTGAATTAATCCTCAATTCGGTCAATATAAATCTTGTCGCTTTTGCAGCTTTCCGTGAGGCTATTTCTGGGGAAGTATTCGCTCTTTTTGTAATTGCTGTTGCTGCGGCTGAAGTAGGTGTGGGTTTAGCTATGGTTCTATTGCTTTATCGTAATCGTCGAAATATCGACCTTGCAGGAATTGACTCGATGAAGGGCTGATGAGATGATCCGATTTTTAGCAGCTGTGACTTCATCTGGAGACTCAATCCCTCTTGGAATCACCGATGCAGGTAACTGGTTTTTGCAGAATGTTTGGTTAATTCCGCTCATACCTGCAATGTCATTTATCGGGATACTTTTTTTCGGTAAACGTTTACCACGTGGTGGTTCAGAACTCGGAATTGCCGCGCTTGCTATTGCTTTTCTTCTGTCGATTTGCACTGGATTCGCATGGATGGATCATCGTGACAATTTTCATGGAGAAGAAATAAGTCAGGCTCTTGTTAGTGGTGAGCATGGTGAGCATGGTGAGCATGGTGAGCATGGTGAGCCTTCTTTAGCTGTAGTGAATACCACAACTTGGTTTACCACCGGGGGTGTTGAATTTTCAGTTGGAACTCTTGTTGACGGACCAGCAGTGATGATGCTGTTCGTAGTAACTTTAGTGTCTTTACTCGTTCATATTTATTCAACAGATTATGTAGCTGGCGACAGAAGGTACACACATTTTTTCGCCTTTCTATCTCTTTTTAGTGCATCGATGCTTCTTCTTGTAATTTCTGAAAATACATTGCAATTATTAGTTTCATGGGAACTGGTAGGGCTTTGCTCTTTTGCACTAATTGGTCACTGGTGGGAAGAAAAAGAAAACTCAAACGCGGCACTAAAAGCATTCTTAACTAACCGTGTAGGAGATATGGGCTTGCTGATTGGAGTGACAATCCTTTTCTTTGCTACAGGAAAACTTTTACCTGACACTTTTGGTTCTTTTTCAATCGTGACGACAAATGCCTTAGCTTCTGCAGGTCTTCTTTCACATAGCACACTGTTAATAGCTGCGTGTTGTCTTATGGCAGCTGTAATGTCAAAATCCGGTCAGTTCTTTTTACACACATGGTTGCCTGACGCCATGGCAGGACCAACACCAGTATCAGCCCTTATTCATGCTGCCACAATGGTTGTAGCTGGAGTCTTCATGATCGCACGTCTTTATGGCGTGTTTTTTGAAGGATTTTCTATAGGTGGAAGTTCAATAAACTTAATGGCCTTGATAGGAGGGTTTACGACACTCGTAGGGGCTTGTTTAGCATTTGTCCAACGAGATATTAAAAAAGTTCTTGCTTATTCAACAATTTCACAACTTGGCTATATGGTTATGGCGCTAGGTGTAGGCGCATGGACGGCAGCCATGTTCCATCTTTTCACACATGCTTTCTTCAAAGCTTGTTTGTTCTTAGGATCCGGTTCCGTTGCACATTCGGTTCACAGTTTTGACATGAAATCAGATATGGGAGGATTAAGAAAAGAAATGCCACAAACATTTCGGACTTTTATAATTGGTTCGATTGCTTTGGCAGGATTACCACCATTTGCAGGGTTTTGGTCAAAAGACGAAATACTTGTCGGAACAGGTGGCTGGGGAATCATGGGTGGCACAGGTGGCAACGGTTCCTACACATTTATGTTGGTAATGGGAATGATTACTGCTGCATTAACTGCTGCGTACATGACACGATGTGTGTATCTAACATTCTTTGGTGAATTTAGAGGTCATGGTCATCCGCATGAATCTGGCAAAAGAATCACTGTACCTCTATGGATTCTTGCAGTACTAGCTATTTTTGCGGGATTTCTAAATCTACCAAAAGGCTTTCAGTTGGTTCCTAAATCACTTCAAGAAAGATTTGGTCATTATGTAGAACCAGTTGCCGGATACTTCCCACAAATATCACATGCGACTCCGAGTTGGTCACTTGCAATAGTTTCAACAATCATCGTTATTGCAGGAGTCGTGTTTTCCTGGAATTATTATTTCGTAAAAGTTGAAAATACTTCAAAAGAAACCGGGGAAAGTTTAACTGAACTACCTAATGGTCTTACCACGCGTCTTGCGTTAGCAAGAATGGGTCATACCCTTCTTGTCAACAAGTACTACCTTGATCATTTATATACAGGCATCATCACCCGAGCAGTTAAAGAACCAATTGCTGAATTGGCTTATCGCTCAAATCAAGAGATCTTGGACCGTACTGTTGATACCTTTGGTCGAAGTGCCGTAAAAATAGGTCAACTTAATTATTTCAAAATAGATCAGAATGTGGTTGACGGTTTCGTTAACGCTTCCGGTCGCATTTCATCGGAAAGCGGTGAGGAACTTCGCAAAATTCAATCCGGAAAAGTTCAGAGTTATGCAGCAATTCTGTTTGCTGCTGCGACGATTTTAGCCGGTTTGCTCATAGTCATTGTGTAGGAGAAATTAAACATGGAGAATTTACTTGATAGTTGGGGTCTTACGGTAGTTACCTTCTCGCCTTTGTTAGGTGCGTTAGTAATGTTTTTACTCCCGAAAGAAAAAGAATATGAGCATAAAGTAATTGCTCTTGTAACTTCTCTTTGGGTCGCGTTTGTGGGGTTGATGCTTCTCATATGGTTTGACCTTGATGCCACCGAAAGACTTCAGTACGTAGTAGACAAAAGTTGGATACAAGCAATTCATAGTCGATATGTAGTAGGACTCGACGGAATTTCGTTGCCGCTTGTTTTACTTACAGTACTTATAGTCCCACTCTGCATTGTTTACAGTTGGAACCATTTTCCGGAACCTAAAAATCCTAAAACATTCCTAATTCTGATCCTAGTTTTAGAGACGGGCATGATCGGTACTTTTGTCGCCCAAGACATGGTACTTTTCTTTGTTTTCTTTGAAGTCGTTTTATTGCCAATGTTTTTCATGATTGCTGTTTGGGGAGGTCCAAACAGAAGGTATGCATCCTTGAAATTTTTTCTATACACACTTTTCGGATCAGCATTGATGCTCGTCAGTTTTCTCTCGCTCTTTTTCTTGACAGGAGCTGAGTCATTTGTATTTAGTGAGATAGCCGACAATGTCGTAGCGCATGCTGTTTCTCGAACAGCGCAACTATGGATATTTGGAGGCATGTTCTTAGGCTTTGGAATTAAAGTTCCTATGTTCCCATTCCATACTTGGTTGCCTGATGCACACACTGAAGCGCCAACTGTCGGATCTGTAATACTTGCAGCTGTTTTGCTCAAACTCGGCACTTACGGGTTTGTCAGAATTGCAATACCACTACTTCCCGAAGCAGCAGTCGAATGGGCACCATGGATAGGACTATTGGCTGTAATAGGAATTATTTATGGCGCTTTCTGTTGTTTAGCGCAAACAGACATGAAGCGGTTAATTGCATTTTCTTCAGTTGCCCATATGGGATTCGTAATGCTTGGAATTTCAACTCTTACTGATTTTGGAATAAATGCAGCAATAATGGGCATGGTCGCCCATGGTCTTATAACTGGGATGCTTTTCTTCCTAGCGGGATCGATGAAAGAGCGATACCACACCTTAGAAATTAAGAGGCTAGGCGGCTTGTTAGTCCAGGCTCCCAAAATGGGTTGGATTTTAGGTTTTTGTGCAATGGCATCTTTAGGACTGCCTGGTTTAGCAGGCTTCTGGGGTGAATTTCCCGCAATACTTTCTGCTTACAATCCTGCGAATGGCCTACCAGTTGAAACCTTTAGAACTTTCATGGTTGTAGCAGCATTGGGAACTGTTCTTGCCGCGGGTTATTTACTGTGGTTACTCCAGCGAGCAGCGTTCGGCACTCCTAAAGAAGAATTCGCTGAGGATCCCAATATCCATGACGCAACAAAAACTGAATGGATCGCTTGGGCTCCTTTGCTCGCACTGATACTTGCTTTAGGCATATATCCAAATCTTGTTTTCCGAGCTACGGATGGGGCAGTCGATGCATCTTTGACCCCATGCCTGACCATAGATGTAGATCAATTGAGTCATGAAGAAATTGAAACAACCGATTGCCCTGAGGTTTATGGCCTATTAGACCATGGGTCAGACCATCACGCTGTTTCGAAAGGTTCATAGTGACAACTAACCTTATGATCGTAGCGTTTGAAAGACCTGCAATTGATTGGCACGCCCTTGCGCCTGAGATAGTTCTACTTTCCGTAGGGGTTTTGATAACTCTCTTAGACATTTTGTTTTTAGAAAAGGCTCGTCCTTATATGGCCGCATTATCTGGTCTAGGAATTCTCGCTACGGCAATACCTTTATTAACTCTCGGTATCGATGGAACTGAAAGGGTTCTGTTTGATGGCGCTTATGTTGTTGATGATTTTTCATTGGTTCTAAAGGCTATTTTTCTCTTAGCGGGATATGTGGTTATCCTCCTTTCCACAAATTACATTGTTGATGGCGACTACTGGGAAAGTGAATATTACGGTCTTCTTCTAGCTTCACTTATGGGCATGGTGATGATGGCGTCATCAAGAGATTTAATCTCAGTTTTTGTCGCACTGGAGCTACTTTCGATTCCTGCTTATTTGATGGTTGCTTGGAGAAAACGAGATCCAAAATCAAATGAGGCTGGTCTTAAATACTACTTAATGGGTGTTTTTGCTTCAGCAGTGATGCTTTATGGAATGTCTTTATTATTTGGGGTGAGCGGGACCACAATACTCAGTGGGATCGCTGACTCAATTGAGTCCGGTGATGGTTCGAGTTCTGTAATGACACTAGGAATTGTTTTTGTAGTAGCAGGGTTCGCTTTTAAAGTGTCTGCAGTTCCATTTCACACCTGGGCGCCAGATGTATATGAAGGTGCTCCAACACCTGTTACTGCTTTTCTTTCCGTTGCCTCTAAAGCCGCTGGATTCGTTGCTTTACTTGCTTTGATTTTTGTTGGTTTTTATGAACTCTCTAATATTTGGGAACCGCTTATTTGGGTTCTTTCAGCACTTTCTATGACGGTAGGAAATTTGGTTGCATTAAGACAAAAAAACATAGTTCGACTTATGGCTTATTCTGGAGTAGCGCAAACAGGATTTATGATTGCACCTCTAGCTGTTGCAGGTCATAGTCTCACTACGGGTGATCAGGCCTTGTCGGCGGTAATCACATACTTGGCTATTTATGCAGCTATGAACCTCGGAGCATTTGCTGTAATAATTACTTTGGCAAGACGGACCGGCACAGCAGAAATTGATTCATTTGCCGGAGCTTTCCATTTTGCCCCCGGACTGACAGTAGCTATGACAATATTTCTTTTTTCCCTTGCAGGCATTCCGCCTTTAGGAGGGTGGTTTGCGAAGTTTGAGGTCTTTAGAGTTTTGGCAACCTCTGGAGAAGCTTGGGGTTATTTATTAGCTGTTGTTGCGGCTATTAATTCTGTAATAGCTCTCTTTTACTACGCATCTATCGCACGCAAAATGTGGGCAGATGACTCTAAGGAAGTTGAATTAAATAGTGTAGATATAACACCTTCACTTGTATCAGCTTTAGGGATTTGCGTATTGGTTACTTTACTATTTGGAATTTTCCCTCAGTTAGTAGCACGTTTCACAGAAGTAAGCCTTCTGGCTTTAGGAACTTAGATCCTAAAACAAATGGTATGTTGGTTAATGACTTAAAGAGCCGAATCAGAAAATCAGGACCTCTTCCTTTTTCAGATTTTATTGAAACATGCCTATATGACCATCAAAAGGGTTTTTTCACAAAGAAAGGTAGAGCGGGACGAAGAGGAGATTTTTTGACAAGTCCCGAAGTCGGTCCACTTTTTGGTCATTTAATAGCAAATTGGTTAGATGATCTCTGGACAAAAATTGATAAGCCTAAAAACTTTCAAGTAATTGAAGTTGGGGCTGGCTGTGGGACTCTCGCCAGAGCGATATTAGATTGCAAACCCAAATGTCTTGAACATGGAAATTATGTAATGGTTGAACGCTCGGAAGAACTGAGAAAAGCGCAGCCAATTTCAGAAAAACTTTTTTCAACAATTGATGTACCTGATGCTCCAATAGTAGGTGCAGTTATTGCAAATGAACTCTTGGACAATTTGCCTTTTGATCTTTTAGAAGCCGATGGGGATTGTTGGAAAGAAGTTTGTGTTGGTTTAATGGATGATCAATTGGTTGAAATTTTAACTACTGAAAGGGAGCCACCAGTTGAAGTTAGTCCACTTAAAGGTGCCCGGATTCCAATTCAGACTCAAGCAAACAACTGGATAAACGGGGTCATAGAAAAAATTTCTAGTGGTTCGCTATTACTAATTGATTATGGATCATCGACGCAAGAAATGAGTCAAAGGAATCAGGAGTCTTGGCTTCGTACTTTTAAAAAACATAACAGAGGTACTAGTCCTCTTGAAGATGTTGGAAATCAAGATATCACGGTTGAAGTAGCGATTGACCAACTGCCTGAAGGGGCAGTTATATCAACGCAAAAACAGTTTCTTGAAAATCAAGGGATAAATCATCTAGTAGACGAAGGGCGCAAGATTTGGAAAGAGTCATCTTCTGTTGGTGATTTAAGGGCTGTAAAAGCACGAAGCAGAATTGTTGAAGCAGAAGCACTTCTTGACCCTAAGGGTTTAGGAGGGTTTTTTGTTTTTGAGTGGAGGATCAGCTCTAGTTGATTTTGTAACAGAAAATTAAGAACCCTTTTACTCCCGTAAGTAACTAGACCTCTTACTTTGTCTAAAATCATTTAATCAAACAAGGGAGTAACACATGAGCGAATCAACGATTGAAGAGTTCTACGTTGAGGATCGAACATTTCCGCCAGATCCAAATTTTGTACAAAAAGCATTGCTTAATGACTCCTCGCACCATGAAGAAGCGCTTTCAGATTATGAGGCATTTTGGGCTAAACAAGCAAGAGATTTGGTTAGTTGGGATGAGGATTTCCATACAACACTTGAGTGGGAACTTCCTTTCGCGAAGTGGTTTGTAGGAGGGCGACTAAATATCTCTTACAACTGTTTAGACAGACATGTAGAAGCAGGTTATGGGGATCGGATTGCATATTTCTGGGAAGGAGAACCAGGCGATACTCGAAAGATTACATATCAGGATCTTCTTCTCGAAGTTTCTAAATTCGCGAATGCCTTAAAAGAGATAGGTCTGAAAAAGGGTGATCGGGTGGCGATTTATATGCCTATGATTCCTGAATTGCCAGTAGCTATGTTGGCCTGTGCTCGAATCGGATTAGTTCACAGCGTTATATTTGGAGGATTTTCACCTGATGCAATAATCGATCGTTGTGAAGATGCTGAAGCACGTTTGATTATCACTGCAGATGCTGGTTATAGAAGAGGGGTCCCTTCTGCTTTAAAACCGAATGTAGACAAAGCCTTAGAAAACGGCGCGTCATCTGTAGAACATGTAATTGTTGTCAATCGATGCGACACAGAGATACAAATGGTAAAGGGTCGTGATTATTGGTGGCATGATCTAGTTGAGAAGGCAGATGCAAATTGTCCTGCTGAATCCTTAGATAGTGAAGATCTTCTTTATTTACTCTACACCTCGGGTACAACTGCAAAACCGAAAGGGATCATGCACACAACTGCGGGCTACCTCACGCAAGTTATGTACACACATCGTTATACCTTTGATATAAACCGAGAAAAAGATATTTACTGGTGTGCAGCAGATATAGGTTGGGTTACCGGGCATAGCTACATTGTTTACGGTCCTCTAGCTAACGGTTGCACTTCAGTTATTTATGAAGGGACACCTGATACTCCTCGTTCTGAGCTTCGTTCAGGTGATCAACAAGAGTGGGCAAAAGATCGGTTGTGGGACATTATTGAACGTTATGGTGTGACGCAACTGTATACGGCCCCAACGGCTATAAGAACTTTTATGAAATGGGGAGCACAAGAACCAGATTCACATGATTTATCCACTTTAAGAGTTTTAGGAACAGTAGGGGAGCCAATAAATCCTGAGGCTTGGATGTGGTATCACGAAAATATCGGAGGAGGTAAATGTCCGATTGTCGATACCTGGTGGCAAACAGAAACTGGTGGGCATATGATCACTCCACTTCCGGGACTGACGACTACGAAACCAGGATCTGCCTGTCAACCTATACCGGGTGTTTTCGCAGAAGTAGTAGATGATGACGGAAATAAAATTGAACAAGGAGGAGGCTACCTAACAATTACACATCCATGGCCCAGCATGCTGAGAGGTATTTGGGGAGATCCTGAAAGATATAAGGACACTTACTGGTCACGTTTTGAAGGTAGATACTTTGCTGGAGATGGTGCAAAGCTTGATAAAGACGGTTACTTGTGGCTATTAGGCAGAGTAGATGATGTAATGAATGTTTCGGGTCATCGTATTTCAACAGCCGAAGTGGAATCAGCTCTTGTAGATCACCCAGCAGTAGCCGAGGCGGCTGTAGTTGGGGTTGCTGACGATACGACAGGACAAGCTATAGTGGGTTATGTCATTTTGAGAGGTTCTTTTGAAGTTTCGGATTCTTTAGGAAATGAGATTCGTACTCATGTTGCAAACAAGTTAGGACCTATTGCCAGACCAAAGACAGTAGTTTTAGTTCCTGATCTTCCAAAGACTAGAAGTGGTAAAATTATGAGACGGCTACTGCGAGATGTTGCAGAAGGTAGAGATTTAGGCGATACAACCACTCTGGCTGATTCGAGCGTTGTTGAGGAAATACGCATCCGGGCAACTGAATCTCCCGAAGAGGATTAACACATCAAAGATGTTTATTTACAGGGATAAAGAAACTCCTTCTGGTCCTGTGTTAGTCGTTGACATAGATGGAGTTATAGCTGATGCATCTGCACACCAACATTTCTTGAATGGTGAAAGTCAAAATTGGGAAGCATTCTTTAGAGCTTTGAAAGACAGTAGAGTTTCAATAGAAGTCCAGAAACTAGTTAAGTCTCTATATACATACTCTGATAAGCCTGTTTTTCTACTGACAGCCAGACCTTCTTATCTTTTTGAAATGACCGTTGAATGGTTGGATAAAAACAAGGTTTTTTGGGATGCACTTCTGATGAGAGATCAAGATGATGAAAGAGAATCTCCGGAAATTAAGTTGGACTTGGTAAGAGATTTAATGAAAAGCGGATACAAACCAGAACTTGTTCTTGATGACGATCCAAGAAATTTGTTTATGTTTTGGCAAGAAAAAATTCCTTGTGTTTATGTTCATTCTGGGTATTACGAAATAGATCAAGATGGAAATTAAACTGTTATCTAGTACTTTTATTACAAGATGATGAGGTTCGGAGTAAAAGATGATTAATACAGCTAAGACATTTGGCCTCCTAGCGTTATTAGGAGGGCTATTTATTGTAATAGGTGGGGCAATAGGTGGTTCAGGGGGCCTTATTTTTGGTCTTGTATTAGGTTTGCTATTTGTCGGAGGAAGTTATTGGTTTAGTGACAGACTTGCAATTGCATCAGCTCGTGCTGTTCCAGCTGATCCATCTGAATACCCTGAATATCACCGTGTAATGAAAGAACTGTCAATGGCAGCTGAATTGCCAATGCCAAAACTCTATATTTCTCCGAATCAACAACCTAATGCTTTTGCGACCGGCCGCAATCCTCAGCATGCAGCAGTTGCAGTAACGCAGGGTCTTTTAGACAATCTTGATTGGTATGAGATTAGAGGAGTACTTGCCCACGAGTTAAGCCATGTCGAAAACCGCGATATTCTCATAGGTTCAGTTGCTGCAGCTATTGGGATGGCTATAACGCTCATAGCTAGAATGGCTTTCTGGGCAGCTATGTTTAGCGGAGGTCGTGGTAGGGACAGAAACCCCTTAGGTGAAATTGCATTTGCCATAATGGCGCCTATAGCGGCCATGCTTATACAAGCGGCAATAAGTCGCACACGTGAATTTAAGGCAGATGCTACTGCAGCGAGACTTTTAGGAGATGGTGAACCTCTTGCAAGAGCATTGGAAAAATTAGAAATAGCATCAGGTCGTATCCCTTCGGGAATTGATCCCAATCAGGCATCTTCCTACATAGTGAATCCTCTAAAAGCAGAAGCTCGTGGTCGTGGAGGAAGTCGTGTTTTTTCAACTCATCCCCCAACAGCTGAGAGGGTTGAAAGGCTACGAAATGGTTCGTGGAATCAAGGTACGGTAGGAGGGGGACCTATCTCTTAGTCACGAAAATTTATGAATTGCAGCGGTAATTCAATGTTGCTTGATTTAAGAGAAGCAATAACTTCTTGAAGAGCGTCACGTTTTTTCCCGCTTACTCTAATTTGATCTCCTTGGTTTTGGGATTGAATACCTTTTATACCCAAGTCTTTTATTTGACGATTGATTGATTTTGAATCTTCATTTCCTATGCCAGATTGCAACTTGGCTACTTTACGGACCCTTCCTCCACTAGCTGCTTCTGGATCTTGCCATAAGAGTGTTTTCAGAGATACTTTTCGTTTAACTAATTTCTCTTCGAGTACTACTAGTAAAGCGTTCAGGCGATCTTCGGTTGAAGATTCGATTCTTATTGAATCTTCATTTAATTCAACTTCTGAATTTGTTCCTTTAAAATCAAAGCGGTTTGTTATTTCACGTTCAGTCTGGTCAACAGCATTTTTGACTTCTTGTTGATCGTATTGTGAAACGATGTCAAATGATGGCATGCATTTACTTTACTTGTTTGTTACCAATCTAACTTACGGGTGGCGTGAGCCTGTGAGTGTATTATCATCCGAGGAGGGGTCGGTGCCCGAGTGGCCAAAGGGAACGGGCTGTAAACCCGTCGGCATTGCCTTCGGAGGTTCAAATCCTCCCCGGCCCACGATGCAATGGTCCAGAACTATTCAGGTTCTGGACCATTAGCATTTAAGATTGTTTGCATAACGACTACGTTCTGCCATTTTCCAAATTTTCGCCCTATTTCTTTTTCAGTGCCGACAATTATGAAACCAAATCTTTTGTGAAGTGCAATGCTAGATTCATTGCCGCCTCCAATTCTCGCAATTACAGCATGAAATCCACTTGATTCTGCAACTCCTAGTAAGTCAGAAAGTAATTCTCCCGCTATTCCCTGACTTCGGAATCTTTCATCCACATAAACTGAGTCTTCTACAGTTGTTCGATAAGCCGCTCTTTCTTTGTATGGAGAGAGAGAAGCAAAACCTACTATTTCTGTGTCCAGTTCAGCTACTAATACACTAAATGCTCCAGATCTTTTGCGAAGCCATTCTTTTTGTTCTTCAATAGTTCTTTCTACCAGATCAAAAGTTGCTGTCGAATTTCTTACTTCATTGTTGTAGATTTTTTGGATTGCTTGTGCGTCTTTTTGTTCCGCTAAGCGTATTTGTAACTCTTTTCCCATACTCTGACTGTAGTAAGACTGGATAGAAGGTAAGTGGACGTTGGGGTAACTGCACTCCTGTGGCATCCTGTCAATAAGCCTTTGGCTAAGCCCCCTTAGCTCAGTTGGCAGAGCGTCTCCATGGTAAGGAGAAGGTCGACAGTTCAATTCTGTCAGGGGGCTCAGGGCGACGTAGCTCAGTTGGTAAGAGCGCTCGACTCATAATCGAGAGGTCGACAGTTCAAGTCTGTCCGTCGCTACGTTAGAATAAGTAATCGATACAATGTTGTTGGTGGCGACTCGCTATGTTGCTGCTACCGTTTTATATTCCACTAAACCAAATCAGGTAAGTGGTCAAACTAAATGTTTCAGGAGTTTAAGATGTCTAAGGTATGCCAGGTAACCGGTAAGAAACCGGGGTTTGGCAAGCAGCTATCCCATTCACATCGCAGAACAAATAGGCGTTGGAATCCTAATGTACAGCGCAAACGCTATTGGCTGCCGAGTGAAAAACGTTGGATAACACTAAATGTGAGCACTAAAGGAATAAAGACAATTGATAAAAGAGGCATTGAAAGCGTTGTTGCTATGATGCGTCGACAAGGGCAAAAGGTTTGAAATATGGGTAGTGATAAACGTCCGATAATTAAATTACGTTCAACAGCTGGCACTGGGTATACATACGTGACCACGAAGAATAAGACTAATACTCGTGAAAGAATTGAGTTGAAAAAGTACGATCCAGTGGTTAGAAAGCACGTTCTTTTTAAAGAAGAACGGTAATTATTCATCCTTCAAATGAAATGTTCGTGTAAAACACTTGTTTTCTCATCAAAGCCCACTGGTATCCTTCCAATGAACCGATTTTTAAGATTTTTTAGTTTTCTTTTCGGTTTAAAGGGCAGTGGCTCAATTGGTAGAGCACCGGTCTCCAAAACCGGCGGTTGGGGGTTCAAGTCCCTCCTGCCCTGCCAATTGCTTTTTGATTATTGCCTAACAGCACATAATGGCTTTGAGACCAATAGCCTTAATTTAAGACAAACAAAAAGATAGAGATTTCCAATGTCTATGAACCGTGAACAAAAACGTATGCTCCAACGTCAAGGAGAGGTGGATGCTGAAGGCACCCCTGTAAGGGAGCGCCGTCAACCTCAGCAGCCTTCGCATACAGAAGAAAGGGCTGGAATAGCTCAGTTTACAAGAGAAGTCCGCTCTGAATTACGAAAAGTTGTTTGGCCTACTCGTTCAGAAACTACCAATTACACGATTGTCGTAGTAATTACGATTGTGGCAGTAACTGCTATTGTTGCAGGTTTGGATTGGCTATTTTCCCAATCAGTACTTGAATTGTTTGATGTCTAATGAATTCCAATAACGAACTTGAAACCAACATTCTTGAGCCTGATTCAACTAACACTGACGGTGTTGATTCAGAATCTCTTGTTCCCACCGCGGATGAAGAAACTTTTGAGTCTTCTGTTGAAGAGATAGAAGTTGAGGAAGAGATAGAAGTTGAGGATTTACTTCCTAAAGGTTCATTGGAACAAACTGATACGGAAGAGGAATTGCTTGAGCCAGAAAAAGCAGAGGTTTTAGATTCAGATGAAACTGTAAGTGAACCGGAGATTCTTATTGATGAGGATGAGCTTTTTGAAGAAGAGGAATCTGCTCCCAAAAAAGAGAGTCCATATGATCGACCTGGAAGATGGTTTGTGGTCCACACACAATCTGGTTACGAAAATAAAGTTAAGCAAAATCTAGAAACCCGTACTTCTTCTATGAATTTGGAAGACAGAATTCTCGAAATTGTGATCCCCATGGAAGATGTAGTTGAGTTTCGTAACGGCAAAAAAGTAAATGTTTCAAAAAAAATGTTTCCTGGCTATTTATTGGTTAGATGTTTCCTTGATGATGCTTCCTGGGCGGCGATACGAGACACACCTGGAATTGTTAATTTTGTAGGAGCTGGAGGAAAACCATCTCCATTGAGCAGAAAGGAAGTAGAAAACTTCCTTTATGTTGCTGATGAAACAAAACCTGATGCTCCTAAAAAGACGAGAGCTCGACTTGGTTTTGAGTTAAATGAAACAGTGAGGGTTAAGGAAGGACCATTTGCAGATTTTTCTGGCGCCATTGTTGAAATAAACGAAGATCAATTAAAAGTAAAGGTTCTTGTGGATATCTTTGGTAGGGAAACTCCAGTAGAATTAGAGTTCTCGCAAATTGCTCAACTCTAAATTTTAGAGGTTGCCAATATGCAGTTGTCGCAGCAGACTTGTGACGCAGTTGATTTAAAGGTTTAGAAAAATAAGAGAGAAAAGTTATGGCACAAAAGCAAATATCTGCTTTGGTTAAAATTCAAATTCCCGCCGGACAGGCTTCACCTGCACCGCCTGTAGGTACTGCTCTTGGTCCACATGGTGTTGCAATCATGGATTTTTGCAAGGAATACAATGAAAAAACCGAAGATAAAAGGGGACAAGTAATTCCTGTCGAGATAACGATTTATGAAGATCGCTCTTTCACATTTATTACAAAAACACCACCTACTTCTTTTTTAATTAAACAAGCAGCTGGTTTAGATAAAGCTTCAGGTCTAGCAGGTAGGGAAGAAGTTGGTTCGATCACTTGGAATCAAGTCCAAGAGATAGCTGAAACAAAAATGCCTGATCTAAACGCGATTGATATCGAAGGTGCAAAACAGCAAGTTGCAGGAACCGCCAGAAGTATGGGTATTTCAGTCAACTAAAAATAGATCAGTTTTTAATGTGTTCTGTAAAGGGGAGGACCTCGCCTCGACAGATTCAATTTAAAGAGGGAGCCAGGAGGTAAAGGCTAAATGAGTAAAAGTAAGAGGTATCAGAATTCTCTTGAGAAATTTGATCCTGAAATGTATTTGACTGGTCGTGAGGCTATAGAAGTAGTTAAGTCATTTGATAGAACCAAATTTGATGAAACTATAGATTTGGTTGTTCGTTTGGGAGTTGATCCCAGAAAAACTGAAGAAATGATTCGAAGCACAGTTGCCCTACCAGCTGGAACAGGTAAGGCGGTTCGTGTAGCGGTTTTCGCTCAGGGAGAAGATGCAAATGCAGCGCGCGAAGCAGGTGCTGATCATGTTGGTGGAGATGACTTGGCTTCAGAAGTTGAAGGAGGAATGCTTGATTTTGAGGTAGCCATTTCAACTCCTGAAATGATGGCCACAGTCGGAAAGCTTGGGAAAATGTTAGGTCCAAGGGGTCTGATGCCGAATCCTAAGTCAGGCACAGTGACTGAAGATGTAGCCAAAGCTGTTGAAGATTTTAAGGGTGGGAAAGTAGAATTCAGAACAGATCGTCATGGGAATGTTCATCTGCCTATAGGAAAGGCTAGTTTCTCGGTGGATGATTTAACAGCAAACTTGAATGTGGTGGTGGAAGAGCTTGAAAGACTAAAGCCTGCATCTGCTAAAGGCCGTTATATCAAAACTATTTCTGTTTCTTCAACAATGAGTCCCGGTGTAAGGATTGATCTGTCAAGAGTCATTGAATAATAGGGTATTGGTTTCTTTACTTTAATTTTTGGTTTGTGTATTGGGAGTGATTGGATAGTCTAGTTACACAATACAGATGCTCACCGAAGACCTCTGGGTTGCCATTATGTGCAGAACGATTTTCGCCCTAGCAGGAGAGCCTTCCGGATCGGTTTCAGACATTGTCTGAAATTTCTTAGGTGTGTGTCATAGATTTTGGGAGAGAGTGAGCATGTCAGAAGCACGAGTGGCTAAAACAGCTGTCGTAGAAGAAGTAAGAGAACGCTTTTCTGATTCTGATTCACTTGTTTTGACTGAATACAGAAATTTGGATGTTCCTGCAATGGCATCTTTACGTGAAGCTTTGCGTGAAGTAGGAGGCGATTACAAGGTATACAAAAATACTTTGGTTCGTTTTGCGATCGAGGATCTTGATTTAGAAATTGATGACTTATTGTCAGGACCAACAGCTATTGCTTTTGTTGGTAAAAAACCAGATGGATCTGAGGGTGATCCAGTTTCTGTGGCAAAAGCTTTAAAAGATTTCGCAAAAAATAATGAAGCTTTAGTTATAAAAGGCGGAGTGTTAGAAAATCGAAGGCTTACCGTAGACGAAATTAACCAACTTGCCGAGATTGCACCTAGAGATGTCCTCTTGTCACAATTAGCAGGACTTTTAGTTGCCCCAATGCAGCAACTAGCTGGGTTGCTCAATGCTTTACCCCAGAAATTTGCTTATGCAATCCAGGGGTTAATAGATAAATCAGGTGGATCAGTTGAGGAAGAAGTCAGTTCAGAGGTTGATGATGCTTCTGATGAAGAGACCGAGGAAGAAGTCAGTTCAGAGGTTGATGATGCTTCTGATGAAGAGACCGAGGAAAAGGAGGCCTAAATGGCTACTAAAGAAGAAATCTTGGATGCTATCGGTGCGATGAGTGTTCTTGAACTTAGCGAACTGTTAAAAGAGTTCGAAGAGAAGTTCGATGTTACTGCTGCGGCTCCAGTTGCAGCAGTTGCAGCAGCACCAGCAGCAGCTGATGGTGGAGATGGGGAAGCTGAGGAGAAAGACAGCTTCGATGTTCATCTTACTGATGCAGGAGACAAGAAAATCCAGGTTATTAAAGAGGTTCGAACTCTTACTAATTTGGGTCTTAAAGATGCTAAAGATCTTGTTGATGGTGCTCCAAGCACACTTATGGAAGGCGCTTCGAAAGAAGATGCAGAAAAGGCAAAAGAGGCTCTTGAGGCAGCTGGCGCCACAATTGAGTTAAAGTAGCTCAATTTTTTCCTAATAAACCAACATTTTGGATTGTTTGTTTCTTGAGAGTTAAAAAAGTTACTTTTAAAAACTAAAAAATTCATTAAAAGAATGCCCTTCTTGGGTTGTTCATAGGGGTGTAGTTCTATTAGGATTTCACTTCGCTGTGTTGCGTCAAAATTTCTCTACATTTCGTGGAGTGATTTTGTTTCGACACGGTTTGTCCGCATTTACTAGCTTCTGCCGGGAGTTTATTGTTGTCTGCTCGACCGTTACTTCGAGATCGATACTCGTTTGGGAACCTTGAAAAGATTTTAGAGTTACCAGATTTAATAGCTGTTCAACATGAGTCGTTCAATTGGCTTATGGAATCGGGATTAAAGGGTATCTTTTCTGATATAAGTCCTATAACCGATGTAAGTGAAACACTTTCACTTGAATTGGAGTTTGATCCAAAAGACGAAGATCTTAGGCCACCACCAAAGTTCACAGTTGATGAGTGTAAAGAAAAAGATATGACCTATTCAGGTCCTATCTTTGTACGTGCCCGTTTTCTGAATGCTCACACAGGTGAAATTAAAGAACAAACTGTTTTCTTAGGTGACTTTCCTCTTATGACGGAAAAAGGCACCTTTATTATCAATGGCACAGAGAGAGTAGTTGTTTCACAACTGGTTAGGTCCCCAGGAGTTATTTTTCAACCCGGAGAACGCTACAGATTAAGAAATCTTGCAAAGCATCAGCTTGTAACTGCGACGGTTCACCCTTACCGAGGTGAATGGATTGAATTCGACGTAGAACAAAAGCCTGGAAAAGATGTTACAGCTGGTTGTCGAGTAGCTAGAAAACGTCGGTTGTCGATGTTTACTCTTCTACGAGCTTTAGGTTATGACGAGGAGAATTTTCCTGGTTTCCTTGATCGTTTAGTAAATCATTTTGATTATCTCGAAGGTCAGTGGGAAAATGATCGCGAAAATAATGTAACAGAAGAAGAAGCGTTGTTAGAAATTTATCGAAGGGTGCACCCTGGAGAGCCACCTTCTGTTGAAGCGGCTAGAGCATATTTACGTAATGCATTTTTTGAATCACGCAGATATGACTTATCACGGGTTGGCCGTTATAAGTTGAATCGGAAACTTGGTCCAGAAATCGAATGGATTGAAAAAAATCTTGGAATTGAGTTAGAAAGACCAACTCGTGATCAGACTGTGTTGTCGAAAGCAGAAGTTTTGGCAACATGCACGTATCTTCTGCACTTGGCAGCGGGTGAACCTGGTTATCGTCTTGATGATCAAGACCATTTCGCAAACCGCAGGATCCGTTGTGTCGGTGAACTTATTCAAAATCAGGTAAGAATAGGTCTCTCGCGTCTTGAACGTGTAGTTCGTGAGCGTATGACAACTCAGGACGTAGAAGCTATAACACCCCAATCGCTCATCAACATTCGACCAGTTGTTGCGTCAATCAAAGAATTTTTTGGTACAAGTCAGTTGTCCCAATTCATGGATCAGGTGAATCCTCTTTCTGGATTGACCCATAGGCGACGTTTGTCTGCATTAGGACCTGGTGGTCTATCACGTGAAAGAGCTGGTTTTGAAGTTAGAGATGTTCATTTCTCTCACTACGGAAGAATGTGTCCCATTGAGACTCCTGAAGGTCCGAATATTGGTTTGATTGGTGGACTTGCAACCTACGGGCGTGTAAATGACTTCGGGTTTATTGAATCCCCTTATAGAAAAGTAGTAAACGGAAAAGTAACTAACGAAATTATTCATTTAGATGCCGCTGAAGAGGAAGAGTATGTTGTCGCTCAAGCAAATGCTCCATTGAATACAGATGGATCTTTTAGAAATGAAAGAGTACTTGTGCGTCGCTCACCACAATCTGCTTCACTTCAAGATCATAAGCAACAGTTAGAGCAAGATGTATTTTTTGGTGCAACAACAGAAATTTCGTATGTTCCGCCGTCCGAAGTTCAGTTGATGGATGTTTCCGCTCAGCAGATTGTTTCGGTTGCTACTGCTTTAATTCCTTTCGTCGAACATGATGACGCAAACCGTGCTCTCATGGGAGCCAATATGCAACGTCAAGCTGTTCCACTAATACGTGCAGAGTCTCCTTTTATAGGTACTGGGATGGAGGCCCCAGCTGCACATGATGCAGCTGACATGTTGTTGGCTGAAGAGGCTGGAACAGTAGTTGAGGTTGATGCTAAGTCAGTTGTTGTTGAATATCGCAAATCTGGAATCACAACACATGAGTTGGTCAAATTTGAAAGATCAAATCAGGATACTTGCGTAAATCAGCAAGCGAGAGTCGTACCAGGTCAAAAGTTTCGTACCGGTGAACTTTTAGCTGATGGCTCTTCTACTGATAGTGGAGAGCTAGCTTTAGGAAAAAATCTGTTAGTTGCTTATATGTCATGGGAAGGGTTTAACTATGAAGATGCAATTATTGTTTCTGAACGGCTAGTAAAAGATGATGTTCTAACTTCCATTCACATTCATGAACATGAGATAGATGCGCGTGATACAAAGCTTGGTGCTGAAGAGATAACCAGAGATATTCCTAATCTCTCCGATGAGATCTTGGCTGATCTGGATGATCGGGGAATAATTAGAATCGGTGCTGAAGTATCACCTGGAGATGTTTTAGTAGGAAAAGTTACTCCAAAAGGTGAAACAGAACTAACACCCGAAGAGAGACTATTGAGAGCAATTTTTGGTGAAAAAGCTCGTGAAGTACGTGACACTTCACTTAAATTGCCACATGGTGAATCAGGAAAAGTTATTGATGTAAAAGTTTTTGACAGGGAAGCTGGAGATGAATTGCCACCAGGTGTAAACCAGCTTGTAAGAGTCCATGTTGCCCAAAAGCGAAAGATTAGCGTCGGAGATAAATTAGCTGGACGACATGGGAATAAGGGCGTTATTTCAAAGATTCTTCCTATTGAAGATATGCCTTACATGAAAGATGGCACACCTGTTGACATTATTCTCAATCCATTGGGTGTTCCTTCAAGAATGAATGTAGGACAAGTGCTTGAAACACATTTGGGTTATTGCGCCCGCTGGGGATGGGAAATTGATGGCCAAGGTGTAGGAAATCCTGTAGATCGTGATTTGGAAGCTAAGAAAACAAGAACCAGCACGAAACCTTCGGTTCATGTAGCAACACCGGTTTTTGATGGCGCTAGTTGGGATGAAGAAGATCCAAATAGTGATCATCCAAGCATTCGTAAAATTCTTGGAAATCTTCGACCAGATTCAGCGGACGGAGAAAAACTTATCGGAGAAGATGGCAAAGTTGTTCTCTATAACGGTCGTACAGGTGAAGCTTATGACGAGCCCATTGGAATTGGGTACGTTTATATTTTGAAACTTGCACATTTAGTTGATGACAAGATCCACGCAAGATCAACTGGACCTTACTCTATGATCACGCAGCAGCCTTTGGGTGGTAAAGCCCAATTTGGTGGTCAGAGATTTGGAGAGATGGAAGTTTGGGCATTAGAAGCTTATGGTGCTTCGTATTGCCTACAAGAGTTATTGACTATTAAATCTGATGACGTACTTGGGCGCGTAAGAGTATATGAGGCAATTGTTAAAGGGGATAACATTCCAGAACCAGGGATACCAGAGAGTTTCAAAGTTCTGATCAAAGAGATGCAGTCTTTGTGTTTAAATGTCGAAGTTCTAGACAACGATGGCAAAGAAGTTGAGATCAGAGAGATGGATGAAGATGTCTATAGAACAACAGAGGCTCTCGGTATTGATCTTTCTCGACCAGAGAGAGGATCTGATGAAGAGGATGCAGCTCGAGAGGCTGCGCGTGCGGTAAGAGCGTTTTCGTAATAAGAGAAATTTGGTAGTAGGAAAATAAGGAAATAAAGAGTGATAGACGTCAACGAGTTTTCAAATATTCGAATTGGTTTGGCTACTGCTGATGACATTCGCATGTGGTCAAATGGTGAAGTAAAAAAACCTGAAACGATAAATTACCGAACACTTAAGCCTGAAAAAGATGGTCTTTTTTGTGAAAAGATTTTCGGTCCCACAAAAGATTGGGAGTGTTATTGCGGCAAATATAAGAGAGTTAGATTTAAGGGAATTATTTGCGAACGATGTGGCGTTGAGGTAACTAGATCAAAAGTTAGACGTGAACGTATGGGTCATATCGAGTTAGCTGCACCTGCTGTCCATATTTGGTACTTGCGCGGAACACGTTCATGGTTGGCATATTTGTTAACTGGTAATGAACCCAAGGAAGAATTAAAGGCAAAGCAGCTCGAAAAGGTTATATATTTTGCGGCAAATCTAGTTGTGACTGTTGATGAAGAAGGAAGACATGAGGATCTTCCAGAATTAGAGAAGGAGCTTTCTGAAGAGCGTAACGCAATTGAAGAAGAACGTGATCGAGAACTTGATCGTCGTAAAGAAGATCTTGAAGCTGAACTAGCTGAAATGGAAAATGAGGGTCTCAAAGATAACGATTTAAAAGCCCGCCAGAAAGCAGCAGAAAAAGACATGCAGTTTATACGCGAACAGTATGAGCAGGAATTAGATGTTTTAGATAGAGCATGGGAAGAGTTCAAAGGTCTTTTCCCTCGGCAAATAATTGAAGATGAAATTCTTTGGCGTGAATTAGAAGATCGTTGGGGGGAATATTTTGAAGGGGGTATGGGTGCTGATGCTTTGTCGCAATTAATCGATTGTATTGATTTTGATGAAGAGGAAATTACTTTGCGGGGAATGATTGATCCGCCCAAAGGTCAGAAACCACTTTCAACTCAAAGACGACAGAAAGCTATTAAGAGACTAAAAATTGTTGCTTCCTTTAATAGACGCGATGAGCATGGACGTCGTGTAAACGAACCTAGAGCTATGATTCTTGACGCTGTTCCTGTCATACCTCCTGATCTTCGACCAATGGTTCAGTTAGATGGTGGGCGTTTTGCAACTTCTGATTTGAATGATTTATATAGAAGAGTAATTAACCGGAATAATCGGTTAAAGCGTTTATTAGATCTGGGCGCACCTCGAATTATCGTTAATAACGAAAAACGTATGTTACAAGAAGCTGTTGACGCGCTGTTCGATAATGGTCGGCGAGGGCGACCGGTAACAGGTCCAGGCAATCGTCCATTGAAATCTCTTTCTGACATGCTAAAAGGTAAACAGGGAAGATTTAGACAGAACCTTCTAGGTAAACGAGTTGACTATTCGGGTAGATCAGTAATTGTTGCTGGTCCTACTCTTAAGTTCCATCAATGTGGTCTTCCGAAACTAATGGCTCTTGAGTTATTTAAACCGTTTGTAATGAAGCGTTTAGTGGATGGAGAACTTGCTCAGAACATTAAATCTGCAAAAAGAATGGTTGAAAGGCGAAAGCCACAAGTCTGGGATGTTCTAGAAGAGGTTATTCAAGAACACCCCGTTCTTTTAAATAGAGCACCAACTCTTCACCGTCTAGGAATTCAAGCGTTTGAACCTGTTTTGGTGGAAGGTAAAGCTATTCGAATACATCCCTTAGTTTGCACTGCTTTTAATGCAGATTTCGATGGCGATCAGATGGCCGTTCATTTACCTTTGTCGGCAGAAGCACAAGCAGAAGCAAGAGTTTTGATGCTTTCTGCAAACAATGTACTCAGCCCAGCGCATGGTAGACCTTTGGTTACACCAACCCAAGACATGATCATAGGTGGCTACTATTTGACTAGTGAAGTAGAGGGAGCTACAGGCGAAGGAAGAACGTTTCGAAGGATTCATGAGATTGAACAGGCTTTGGACAGCGGGTCTTTGCATTTGCATGCATTAATTGAATTCAGATCAGATAGTTATCCAGATTTGGCTCTTGAATCAGAAAATGGCGACGGTCTTGTCTGGGAGAAGACTACTGCCGGACGAGTTATTTTTAACGAGGCTCTTCCAGCGGGCTTTGGTTACGTAAATTATCAAGTGGACAAAAAAGCTATGGGATCAATTGTTGACGATTTAGCACGTCATTACCCTAAGAAAGTTGTTTCAAATAGTCTTGACAGCCTTAAAGATAAATGTTTCCGTTATGCGTCACAGTCTGGTATCACTGTTTCAATTGAGGATGTAAAAACACCTTCAGATAAGCAGGCGATTCTGGATAAGTATGAAAAGGATGCTGAAAAAGTTGAGAATCAGTTCCGTAGAGGAATTATTACAGATGGTGAGAGAAGGCAGAAAGAAATCGAGATTTGGAATGCTGCTACCGCTGAGATAACTGAGAGAATGGCTGAAGTTCTACAGGATGATCAATTTAACCCTATTGACATGATGATGAAATCTGGCGCTCGTGGAAACATGATGCAAGTTAGACAAATCGCCGGCATGCGAGGATTGGTAGCTAATCCAAGAGGAGATTTAATTCCACGCCCAATTAAATCTAATTTCCGAGAGGGATTGGCTATGTTGGAGTATTTTATTGCTACTCCTGGAGCGCGCAAAGGTCTTGTTGATACTGCTTTAAGAACTGCCGATTCAGGTTATTTGACCAGAAGGTTAGTTGATGTTTGTCAAGAATTGATTATTAATGATGAAGATGTTTTTGAAAGTGGAAAGCCTTTACGTTCGGTCTGGGTAGAAAATATTCGAGAAGATGAACCGGGTTTCCGTTCACATATAGAAACTAAATTATTTAGTAGAACTCTTGCAGAAGATGTTGAACTTTCAGATGGCACTGTGTATGAAAAGGGAACAATTGTGGGTGAAGAAGAGATGATCGCTCTTCGAGACGATCCAACAGTCGAGAGAGTTAGAGTGCTATCACCTCTGACAGATGACTCAGATCAGGGGGTTTCAGGGGCCTGTTACGGGATGTCTTTAGCAACAGGAAAACCTATAGAAATAGGTGAAGCGGTAGGCGTCATAGCAGCTCAGTCAATTGGTGAGCCCGGTACGCAGCTAACGATGAGAACATTTCATACCGGTGGCGTTGCCGCTGCCGGAAGAGACATTGCTGCAGGTTTGCCTCGTGTAGTTGAGTTGTTTGAAGCACGTACCCCTAAAGGTAAGGCAACTTTGTCAAGAATTTCCGGTGTAATCCGAATAGGAGAGGATGAAGGAAGAGGCCGTGAAGTAACTGTTGTATCTGATGATGGTACTGAAGAAACTCATTTAATTCCTGGTATTTCACGTCTGGAATTTAAAGATGGAGATGAGGTTTCTGCCGGCGACGCAATAGTTGAAGGACCTAGAGATCCAAAAGAACTTCTTGAGATTAAAGGAGTCAGAGAGACTCAACAGTATTTGGTAGATGAAGTTCAAAAGGTTTATCGAGACCAAGGTGTTTCAATTCATGATAAGCATATTGAACTAGTCGTAAGACAGATGACGCGAAGAGTAAGAATTAGTGATCCCGGAGATTCAGATTTTCTTCCAGGAGAGCAGGTAGATTCGCCCATTTTTGCTACGACTAATAGAAATTTGGTTGAAGAAGGAAAGAAACCGGCTGAAGGTCGACCGGAGCTGATGGGCATCACGAAGGCTTCACTTGCTACTGATTCTTGGCTATCAGCTGCATCTTTTCAGGAGACAACCCGTGTTCTAACAGAAGCTGCTATTGAGAGCAGGCGTGACAAATTGGTTGGATTGAAAGAAAATATCATTATCGGTAAGTTGATCCCAGCTGGTACTGGCCGTCAAGAGTACAGAAGAGTCGGAACACACGCGCCTGAATATAAACCTATGGACTTTTATTCATCAGCTGATGAAGAACAAGACTTGGCTGAATGGCTAGCAACTCAGGCTGACGGTGGTGATGACAGTGAAAATGGTTTTGCCGGTGCTTACGAGGCAGATGTAATTGATCAAGCTAATGGTGCCATTGAAGAAGCTATTGAAGAAATTGATTGAGATACTTAGATTTCTTATTGTGACCTGAAGATGCCTAGCGTAGACTCAATATTTCGTGCCGCAGTTAATTCTGTCGCATTTTCAATTCCAATAGGCAAGGTTTGAGGTAAGTCGTGCCCACAATTCAACAACTGGTCCGTAAAGGTCGTCAATCAAAGCGTAGAAAAGAAACTACTCCTGCTTTGAAGGGTGCTCCACAAAGACGCGGTGTTTGCACGAGAGTTTTTACGACCACTCCGAAAAAACCTAATTCAGCTCTCCGAAAAGTAGCAAGGGTTCGTTTAACAAGTGGAATGGAAGTGACAGCGTACATACCTGGCGAAGGTCATAATTTGCAAGAACATTCAATTGTCTTATTAAGAGGTGGTCGTGTGAAAGACTTACCGGGCGTTCGTTATAAAATCGTACGAGGCACGCTTGATACTTCTGGTGTTTCTGAGAGAAGTCAGTCCCGCAGTCGCTATGGTGCAAAGAAAGATAGCTGATTATGCCTAGGAAGGGACCAGCTGTTCGAAGAACTCTCATACCAGATCCTGTATATAGATCGAGTGCAGTCACTCAGTTAGTGAATAAAGTTTTAAAACATGGTAAACGTTCAACCGCGGAGCAGATCGTATACGGGGCTTTAAAAATTGTAGAAACAAAAACAGGTAGTGAACCTGTGGGTGTACTCAAGGACGCTTTAGAAAATATCCGACCACAACTAGAAGTACGTAGTCGTCGTGTTGGAGGAGCAACTTATCAAGTTCCTGTTGAAGTAAAACCCCGTCGCGCTACCACATTGGCTGTTCGATGGCTTGTGGATTATGCACGAGAAAGAAGAGAAAGATCCATGTCTGAACGCTTAGCTAATGAGATAATGGATTCAGCGAATGGAATTGGTTCGTCAGTAAAGCGCCGTGAGGATTTGCATAAAATGGCTGAAGCTAATAAAGCATTTGCACATTATCGCTGGTAATTAAATTCAGGTAGAAAATTAAATTCAGGTAAAAGTTATGGCTAATAGACACCCTCTTGAAAAAACTCGCAATATCGGGATTATGGCCCATATTGATGCAGGAAAAACTACTACTACAGAAAGAATCTTGTATTACACCGGTGTTAATTACAAAATCGGTGAAGTTCATGAAGGCACTGCAACTATGGATTGGATGGAACAAGAGCAAGAACGAGGGATTACTATTACCTCTGCTGCAACAAGTTGTTTTTGGAATGAACACAGAATAAACATCATTGACACGCCAGGTCACGTTGATTTTACAGTTGAAGTAGAGCGTTCTTTGAGAGTTTTAGATGGAGCTATTGCGGTTTTTGATGGGGTTGCTGGGGTTGAACCACAAACTGAAACTGTTTGGCGTCAGGCTGACCGACACAACGTTCCAAGAATGTGTTTTGTTAACAAAATGGACAGGACTGGAGCTGATTTTTTCTTCTGTTTAGGAACCATAAAAGAGCGTCTTGGTTGTAAAGCTGCAGTAATTCAATTGCCTATAGGTGCCGAAGCAGACTTTGCTGGTGTAATTGATTTGGTCACCATGAAAGCACTGGTTTGGGAAAGTGAAGATTTGGGGGCTTCATGGAATGAAGTGGAAATTCCAGATGATCTGAAATCTCAGGCTGATGAATATCGTGCAGAACTTGTAGACCTTCTAGCTGAGTTCGATGAAAATATTCTTGAAAAATTTGTTGCTGAGGAAGAAATTACAGTTGAAGATATGAAAAAAGCACTCCGCCAAGGAACTCTCTCAGGAGATTGTGTGCCGATTTTGACCGGTACAGCTTTTAAGAACAAAGGTGTGCAACCACTTTTAGATGCTGTTGTTGAATATTTGCCCTCACCACTTGATCTTCCACCGGTTGAAGGTATTGAACCCCGGAGTGAGGAAGTTTCCAAACGCCAAGTAAGCGACGATGAACCGTTTGCTGCTCTTGCTTTTAAGATCATGACAGATCCCCATGTTGGGAAATTAACTTATTTTCGTGTTTATAGCGGCACTTTGGAAAAGGGTGCAAATGTTTTGAATACGCGTTCAGGTTCGAAAGAGCGGATTGGACGTATTTTGGAAATGCATGCGAATGATCGAGAAGATCTTGATATTGTTCGAACGGGTGACATTGTTGCTGGTGTAGGAATTAAAGACACGAAAACAGGAGATACTCTTTGTTCACCTGATCATCCTCTAGTGCTAGAACAACTTGATTTCCCAGATCCAGTAATCCATGTTGCCGTTGAGCCTCGCTCGAAGGCTGATCAAGACAAAATGGGTAAGGCTTTAGGAGCCCTTTCTGATGAAGATCCCACTTTTACAGTTCGAAGTGATGACGAAACCGGTCAAACGATTATTGGCGGCATGGGTGAGTTGCATCTTGAAGTTTTGGTAGATCGGATGTTACGTGAATTTCGTGTTGATGCAAATGTAGGTAAGCCACAAGTCGCTTATCGAGAAACGATTACTAAAACAGTAGAAAATTATCGATATACACATAAAAAACAAACTGGCGGGTCAGGTCAGTTTGCTGAAATAGTTGCCACGGTTGAACCTCTGACAGAAGGTGAAAAAACTTATGATTTTGAGGACAAAGTTACTGGTGGGCGAATTCCGAAGGAGTATATTCCCGCTGTCGATGCAGGCATTCAGTCTGCAATGACTGCAGGAGTTTTAGCAGGTTTTCAAGTATTAGGAATGAAGGTAACTCTTAATGATGGAAAACATCATGATGTGGATTCATCAGAGATGGCTTTCAAAATAGCGGCGCAATCTTGGTTTAGAGAAGTTATAAAACAGGCAAAACCAGTTCTATTAGAGCCAATTTTTGCGGTGGAAGTAGTAACACCTGAGGATTATATGGGCGATGTGGTCGGTGATTTGAACTCTAGAAGAGGGAAAGTCGGACAAATGGAGGCAAGAGGAAATAATCAAGTAGTTACCGCACAGGTACCACTATCTGAGATGTTCGGCTATGCTACAGACTTGCGTTCACGTACTCAAGGGCGCGCGACGTATACAATGCAGTTCGATTCGTATCAACAAACTCCTTCTTCAGTTCAGGAAGAGATTGTCACTCGGATCCGCGGTGAATAAGCTTAAACTTACTGAAAAGGTAAAATAAAACAATAGAGAAACTCGAGGGAGAGTCATGGCTAAGGCCCAGTTCGAAAGAAATAAGCCCCACGTAAATGTGGGAACAATGGGACATATCGATCACGGTAAGACAAC
>PBLL01000023.1 GCA_002721755.1 Actinomycetota bacterium | reverse complement strand
TACATCTCCGTCCAGAGTTGCAGAAAAAAGAAAAGTTTGTCTTTTCGGGTTTGTTTGATCTAGCAAACGTCTAACAGAGGGCATGAAACCCATATCAGCCATACGGTCTGCTTCATCTAGAACGATATGGTTAACATTTGAAAGGTTTACGAAGCCTTTCTCAATTAGATCTTCGAGTCTTCCAGGACAGGCAACAAGAATATCTATTCCTTGTTTTAATGCTCTAATTTGATTACCGTAACCTACTCCACCGTAGACAACCCCAACTTTTGTATTTCCAGCAAGTGAAAGTAGCTCAGAAAATATTTGTTCAGCTAGTTCTCTTGTTGGAGCGAGAATTAGTGATCCAGGACTTTTTGATTTTCCCCGCCTGCTATTTGTAATTAGAGGTATCCCAAAAGCAATAGTTTTTCCAGAGCCTGTTGGAGCGCGCCCACAAATATCACGACCATTAAGTCCGTCAGCCAGTGTTAACTTTTGGATTTCAAAAGGCTTAAAGATCCCTTTGTCTGCTAGAGATCTGCAGATGTTTTCAGAAACGCCGAGCTCGGCGAATGTAGTTGACATGATTTCCTTAAACTCGCGCGAGCAAGTTCTATTGGTTGTTATATGACGCTTTCTTAATACAAAGGTGGCTCACGGTGAGGAAGAGGGGTGAACTGAAACCCGCCATAAACCCACTAGCAAAACTTGCCAGAGTAATTAATGTTAACGCTAAGAAGCAGATGTTCCTCGGAGTAGTTAGGTTCAATTTTGAATTTATTATTGGCTAGTTTAGATTTCGTCAAACCAGTCGCTTACTTCACTACACAAAATGGTTCTGGTGTTTTCACAATCATTGCAGATTAAACAAACTGCCTTTTGATTTCTATTTTCTCTGGAAGAAATTACTGAGTGACCTAAATGGTTCTTTATCTCATTGAATTCATTAATTTTAGATTTTTCATGTGCATGTGAACTAACAATGTCCGAACATGTTTCACACCAGATAAATAGGATGTCTTGTTCAATATCTCCTTGTTCATCTTCACCATATTCAATTGTCAAATAATGATTTTCATGTTGAGCCCAGTAGTCTGCTCCGGCCTTAATGCGTTTTCCGCCCTTTTCTAGATGCTTCAAGTACCTTTCAAACCAATTAATTTTTTCCTTCAGCTGCAGTTCTAGATTTTTTGATTCATTACGATCAAACTCAACATTTTCGTGTTCAACATAAATTAGGAATTCCTGATACATTTTCTGGGATTTTTCAGCATGCTTTATTTCTTCAATGTCCAAATTCATATATATGTTTTCTACTTTTAATTAAAGTAAGTAATTAAATTATTACGCTTTTGAAAGCAATTTCATTATTTCTCTTGCGACCATTGGAGCGGAATTTTGGTTTTGTCCTGTCACCAGGTTCCCGTCTACCTCCCAATGATTAGCAAACGGATCACGGAAACGATGAGAGCATTTGAAATCTGCACCTAATTTCCTCAACTCAGTTTCAGGATGATGAGGAGTCGCATCAATTCCTAATTCAAGAACTTGTTTATCGGTAACGCCGGTTACTCGTCTTCCTTCAACTAGAGGACGACCCTGCAGATTGGAAGCGCGTAAAAAACCAAGAGGCCCATGACAAACTCCACCGAGAACCATTCCTCTTGCATTGGCTTCTGTAACTTTTTGTCCAACTATGTCAGAAAAACCTAAATCAAAACTTGCCCCCCAACCGCCAGCAAAATAAATAACATCATAAACACCAACATCTATATCTGTCATTGAAATAGATTTTCGAACTTTTTCTTTTAACAAGTCATCAACCAGAAAACGATCATCATGATGCGTTCGAATAACGGCTCTTAGAGAGAGTGGATCAATTGCAATTTCTCCACCTAACGGACTTGCCAGATCGACTTCAATACCCGCATCATTAAATAGGTAGTAAGGAACAGTCATTTCAGAAGAAAACACACCAGTAGGTTTTGCAACATCGAGCCATGAATGATTAGTGCAAACAATCAAAGCTCGAAAGTTATTTAATTCACCTTCAAAGGGATGTAAGTCTTCGGGATGAAGACCAATGTTCTGCAAAAAATTTCGCAAAACTCTTGCAGGAGGAGGAGGTTTTTTCATTGGTATTTGCTCTTTTGGTGGTCTTCGACGCGTATATGGCCATGGGTTGTTTCTTTCAGGTACCTGATTTGCAGATTCTTCTTTTAGACAACTCTTTAAGAAATTGAAAACTTCTTCAAGAGCAGGATTTTTTGATTCGTTTTTTAACTCAATTGGATCAGAATCAAGGTTATATAACTCCCACTGGTCAGGAATGGTTGAATTTCTGTGTCTTATAGCTGGCGGAGAACTAGAGGACAGTTGACGAACACCAGGGTGAGACCAAGTTGAAGGATCATCAAAAGCCCTTACTAATTTCCAAAGGTTTCCCTTACCCCCTTTAGCAACAGTATCACTGACTCTTTTTATAAGACCTTCGAAATTAGATGCGACGTCAGCAGGAACACGAATCTTCATTGGTGCAGGCGGGTCGTTGGCGAGGCCAAGATGACGAGCAAGAGCAGATGCGAGAGTATCGCCCTCAAGCATGTTGTCTCTTGTCATCATGTAGACACCTCTTTCTAAAAAGCGATTTTCATTTTCATTTTGATTTTCAATTAGAGGAGAAAGGTCATAACCCGGAAGAGGATGTACTTCCGTAAACGAATCTGAGAGTTTCAAAGACAATTCTTTTTCTTCAAGACCTGCCATACCTAGAGCAGTCGGGATCAAGTCGACATGTGAGGTCGGGATATCTGAAATAGTTTTAGGTTTACTGGGATTACGACCTGTTCTAACAATCTGAAAAGGCACTCTTGTAGCTTCGTCGTATAAGGTGAACCATTTTTGATGGAGACCTCCATGAGCCCCTAGTAGATCTCCATGATCAGATGTACGAAAAATAATTGACTCATTCGATGTATTTTCTGAAACAGTTTTACGAACACTATCAATTGGCCCGTCGACTTCAAGATGGAGTCTGTAGTAGAGATCGCGGTAAGCCTGTTCGTTGCGTTCATAGATTTTTTTGACTCTATTCTGTGGTCCGTATCCCGAGAAATAAGCGTTTTTATAAGCGATTTGTGCTGCCGGTTTGGAACTTAAATCTTCATGTCGTGTTGGCGGTTCCGGCACTTCAGGAGGATCAAGATCACATTTTTTAAGTGGATTGTTTTCTTGCCTTCGCCATCCAGGGAAAAGAACTATGTCGTGTGGATTCACAAAACTTGCGACAAGAAGAAATGGGCGAAATGCTTCCTCATCACCTGACTCTCTTCGTAAGTAACGGTCTTTTAACCACTTAACAACACGTTCAGCGATTAAGTTGTCACGAATGAAGCCAGAATTGGCAAGTCCGGCCCCATGAGGTTCTGGACCTACCCAACCTGAAAAGCCAAATTCTTCTAATGGATTAGCTTCTAAATAAGCTTTAACATTTTCTTCAATCACTTCACCATTTTCACTATTAGTAGGTATGGGTAATCCGGTTTCAGGGTTAATAAGGTCAGCATGGGTTATATGCCATTTCCCGTCGTAATGGGTGTCATAGCCTGCTGCTTTGAACCAGTGCCCTATAGTTGGAACTTCTCCAGGTCGTAGCCATCGCATACGAGAATCTGAAGCATCTTTGCCTAATCCATCTGTTTGTGTCACTCCATGTAGATCTGGGTAATGTCCGGTGAAAAGTGTTGGACGACTAGGAACACAAGCAAGCGAACCTGTGTAGTGTCGCTCGAAAGAAACACCATTTTGTTCAAACCAGTGTCTTGCAGGTAAGGCATTTTCACGCCAAGTTCTAAGTTCCTCACCTTCGTATGGAGGTATGTTTCGTTCTTCATCAGTCATGATGATTACAACATCAGGGTATTGCATTATTTTTCTCTTTTTTGATTGAAGTTTGCTCTATGTGAGATTTAAGACCAGTTAACATCTTTTCGTTTATCCGTGTAAAAAAACGGCTTAGAACTTTTGCCAATATTTCAGCGGGAGGGCGCACAGGCGTGATTTGTGCTGTTAGTTGTACTCGCGTATCTGAACCGTCATTTACAAGTTCCCAAGTGTTCGTTATTCGTCTAATAACGGGTGGCAAACCGACTATTTCATATGAGAGCGTTTTGGGTTCTTCCCAGATAGTGACAGTTTCTTGAACTACATTTGAACCCATCTGAATACGTCGTGTAGAACCAACTCCTTCTGTCTGCTCAGAAAGGAAAGAAGAATGGTCAACATTGTCAGCCCATATAGAAATCTGATCAAATTCTGAAAGAACTTTCCAAACTTCTTTTATAGAGGTTGAAATTATTATCGAAGTTGATTTTTTTGCCATAACAAAATCAATCGTAATATTAATTTGGTAAAAGTTTGTCGGGTAGGCGGGATTTGAACCCACGACCTCCTCGTCCCGAACGAGGCACGCTACCAAGCTGCGCCACTACCCGTATGATGTGAATACTTTGTGACAGTTTCAACTCAACGGTCAACTATTAACAAGGTCATTGATTTTTTGGCTTAGTGATAGCGGATCTATAGGTTTGACCACCCAGCAATCTGCCTCAGAACGTTTTCCAAGAAACTCGTCCGCTTCTCTATCGAGAAGTATCAATATTTTTTGAGGGGGAATACGACCTGCTCTTTGCTCTAGACGAAGATCGAGCGAAGTCGCCATTCCTCCCATATTGCCTATCTGTAGATCAAGAATTGTTAAAACAGGAGCAGTTTTAACAATGGCTTTGAGAACTTCTACCCCTTCTTTAACCCAGAGAACATTGTGGTTGCGACTCAAAGAAGCACTAATTTCTTCAAAAATATGGTCTTCCATAGTTGCTAGCAAAACATTTGTTTTTTCAGCCATAATGCGAGCGTAGCGGAGGAATTACTGACTCGATGTTTACTTTTACGTTGAGCTTTGTAATCTTCTATTTACGAACTGAAATAAGAAATTTTCAAATAAGGAAAAATATGCTTGAGATCACGGTTGAAAGAAACGAAAACTATGTGTTATGTCGCCCAACAGGTGAACTTGACGCCTATACAGTCGCTCAATTCCGTGAGGCATTGATGGAATTAACCGAAGAAAAATTTGTCTTAGTTGATTTATCTGATGTCCCTTTCATGGATTCAGCAGGTTTAGGAGCTTTAATCGGAGGCATAAGGAGAGCAAGAGATAATGATGGAGATGTTTCGGTTGCTTGCAACAGACCGGCGTTGGTCAGACTTCTCCATACGACAGGTTTCGATAGAATAGTTCCTGTTCGTGAAACAGTAGAAGAAGCAGTGTTAGCTTTACATGACCCTGAAGCCATTTAGTTACGGTTTTTTAACTTCCGAAGTTAGACATGAGAGAAACAAAAAAACTAAAAAATTTGTCGCCTTGTTTATTTGTTCTGATTCTTTCAGTGTTTATTATTAACTTTTCTTCATCTATTGCAGCTGCAGAGTCGACTGATATTCCAACCAGAGGTGTAGTAGTAGTTGAAGCATCAGGTCTAATGGATCCAGTGATGTTCGAAATGATGACTGAAATACTTGAAGAAACAGATCCATCTGAAACCATTGCTTTGGTTTTTCAAGTCAATGTTTCCGGAAGTGTTATTGAGAACGAAAAAGTTATTGAACTAGGCGAAGCAGTCATTTCTTCTCCGGTACCTGTATCTTTTTGGATCGGCCCGTCGGGAGCCCGTGCGAAAGGTCCAATAGCAGAGTTGGCTATTTTAAGTGGCGATGTAGGAATTTCTCCTGGATCCAAGATCGGAAAGATCGGCACGAATATTTTTCCTTTGAATACTTTTGAAGAGCAAAACATTCTTGAGCTTAGTGAAAAAACATTCAACTACGAAGAAGCTGTAGATAACGGAATAGCAAGAAGTTCACCAGTCTTGTTAGAGCATCTTGCTGGACTAGAAGGCTTCGAAGTTATTGCAGATCTTGAAACAAGAGAGACCAAACCATTGACTCAGACACGATTTGAAGAAATGGATCCAATCGACCAGTTTTTTCATAGTGTGGCAAGTCCAGCTATCACCTATTTACTTTTTCTAGCTGGCATGGGACTACTAGTTTTCGAACTTTATACAGCTGGTGTAGGCATTGCCGGTGTTATAGGAGCCTTATGTCTCTTGCTCGGTTTCTACGGATTAGCAGTTCTACCATCTAATCCCTGGGGGATAGCTTTACTAATTTTCTCAATGTTGGGTTTCGCAATAGATGTTCAAACTGGTGTCCCAAGACTCTGGACAGCCATAGCAACTACAAGTTTGATAACGGGTTCCTTTATATTATTCGACGGTATTTCTCTTTCTTGGTTAACTTTAGTTTTCGGTATTTTGCTAACAGTTATTTGTATGTCAGCAGGGATGCCAGCAATGATCCGTACACGTTTCGCGACCCCCACAATCGGCCGTGAATGGATGATCGGTGAACTAGGTATTGCTATTGATGAGATAAATCCCAATGGAACAATTGAGGTAAAAGGTGCAATTTGGAAAGCTCAAACGAATCGGGCAACTCCGATAAAAGCTGAAGACAAAATCAGAGTTGCAGCTGTAGATGGATTTTGGTTGCAAGTAGAGCCTTTAGAAGGGGCAGCTCGTGATTACAGAGAACGCAAAAGTAAAAAAGATTAAGTTTCTGCTAGAAAATTTCTTTCATTCTTTTAATTCAGGAAGTCGAGGTCCGGAAATGCGTACGTCACCTCTTCTTCGAGTAATTCCATTTTCATCCAGATAGTTCAAAAGAGGCAATGCGTGTTTTCTCGTATTGCCGGCTGCTTCTCTAAACTTTGAAACGGTGAAACCTTCGGGGCTCGATTTCAGAATTTTTGCAGCTAACAGAGCGGCTGCTTCAATTGCAGCTAGAGCAAAAAAGATCCCATCTTTTTCGACGACAACTCCTTTGCGAACTAATTCTCTTAGTTCAGAACGATCTATATCGAGAGGATCAGGCGGAGCAAAAAGTGAAGCTTGTAATTCATCAACAAAGGGATGGTTAGAAGTTAAATCTTCATATTTTGAAAGTTTCAACCGTCCATTATCGACAGCAATTTCTTCAACCAAAGAAACAGCTGATCTCTGCTTTTCATTTAGAACAGAAAGCTCAATTCCAGTAGGTCCGCCAGATTCGACTAATTTTCTGATCTCTTCAATTGTTGTATAGAGGGTTTCCGGGCTAACGACCCAATTATCTATTACCGGTTCAACTGTTTCACCTGTTATTAACTTTAATTCTTCAACATCAATCCAACCTCTCTCCCTGACAACACGATCTATTGAACGATCAGGTTTAGCTTTTGAAGCCTTTTTTCTCGGGTCAACATCTAGAACTTCACCACCACCAACAGTTTCTTCGCGACCACTTTCACGCAAAATGAAACGATCGCCAGGTAACAAAGGAAGAAGTTCTGGCAGAAATACTCTGACAAAACCTGCTTCCCCAGGTGCTATAGAATTTGGACCCAGAATCCTTAATTTGATCGGGTATTCGCCAGAGCCGAAGTAAGCGACAAATGAACCTCTACGTGAAACATGATGATCGAGTTCATCTAACACTTTTAATGAGGCATCTAACGTTTTAGTTAAGTGCCATTGTTTTGGTTTAACTAATACATTTCCTCTAGAAACATCACTATGCGAAATTCCAGTGATATTTAATGCGCAACGACTGTTGGACGGGATTTTAGTTTGTTCTAAATGATGTGCCTGTATTCCTCTGATTCTGACTTTTTCCCCTAGGGGCCAAATTTCCAGATCATCATCAATTTTCAAACTTCCTCCTGTAAGAGTCCCTGTAATGACAGTTCCAGTTCCCTTTATTGAGAAAGAACGGTCTACCCAGAGTCTTGGTCGTTTATGATCATTTGGTCTGCTGTTTTCTTTAAAAAGTTTCGATACCTCCTCTAAGAGAATGTCAATCCCAGTTCCGTCTAGAGCATTGGTTTTAACTAAAGGAGAGTCTTCTAAGAAAGTATTTTTAATTCTTTCTTCAATTTCTAACAGTGTGATTTCAATAAGTTCATCGTCAGCTTGATCTATTTTTGTTACAACAATTATCCCGTTTTTGAATCCCAGCAACTCTAGAATTCGAAGATGTTCTTCTGATTGAGGTTTCCATCCTTCAGTAGCAGCAACGACAAAAAGACATGTTTGAATGCTTCCAACTCCAGCCAACATGTTTTTGAGAAATCTAACATGACCGGGTACATCTATTATTGATAGGACATCTCCAGAAGGTAAAGTCGTTGAAGCGAAACCCAAATCGATTGTCAAACCACGGATTTGTTCTTCTATAAAACGATCAGGATCTAATCCAGTTAAAGATTTAACAAGAGTAGATTTTCCATGATCAACATGTCCGGCAGTAGCTACTAGGTGCATGATCGAATCAGAAGAGCCTCAATGAATTTTTTTGATTGCTTTACCGATAAAAACATCATCATTTGGGTGAACTGTCATTAGATCTATAACAGTTCGGTTGTCTTCCATACGGCAAATGATAGGCGGATCTTGTTGACGAAAGAATTCCACGTGACTACCTTCCAAATGTAAACCGGCGGAAGGTATTTCAACTCCTGGAAGAGTCCCACCGCCCGGTGTGGCAAACGTATTTGTGGATAATTTTGGATCAATTTTTTTAGCTCTTGAAAGTAGTTCATCGACTGAACTTGTAGCCATCTTCCAAAACGGAATAGAAGATCCTTTCCGTTCTAGGTAAGAGATAGTTACTTCTTGAAGTGCGGACATTGTGAGGCTCCCGGGGCGCAGAGCTCTAGCAAGAGGATGTTCTGCACAACGTTGAATGAGATCCGATCGACCGGCGATAATTCCTGCTTGAGGACCACCGAAAAGTTTGTCACCAGAAAATGTGACAAGATCAGCACCAGATTCCAAAGTCTGACGGGCTGCAGGCTCGTCAAGAAGCCATTTGGGAGGGCCGTTTTCCAACCAAGGGCAAGCAGAGTCAAGTAATCCGGAACCAATATCAGCAATGAGAGGGACCCCTAAATCATTCATGTCAGACACGTCAGTCGTTTGTGTGAAACCAACTATTCGATAATTTGACTGATGAACTTTTAAGGCTAATGAAATATCGTTTTTGGTGATTGCTTTTTCAAAATCTTTTCTTCGAGTCCGATTAGTTGTTCCGACTTCGATTAAGTGAGCTCCTGACTGTTCAATAATTTCGGGTATTCGAAAGCCTCCTCCAATTTCGACTAATTCGCTTCGTGAAACTGCAATTCCTCGTTTTTCAGCAAGAGCAGCAATTACTAAAAGAACCGCAGAAGCACAGTTATTCACAATTAGTGCTGATTCTGATCCACACGCGCGAGAAATCAATTGTGCTGCTCTGTCATGCCGTGATCCACGTTCACCTGTTTCTAAGTCCATTTCAAGGTTCGAAAATCTAAATCCTTCTTCCATGTTCCGGGTTTTTATCGGTGCGCGACCCATATTTGTGTGTAAAAGAACCCCAGTAGCGTTAATTACGTCAGTTAAAAGCTTCCTTGAAAAAACTTCACCGATTTTTCGAGCTTCTTCAATTACATTATTACCTTGGGTAATGTTTACCGCTTCTCGAGCAGCATCAACTAAAAGTGGATGCGGTATACCCAAGTCTTCAATGGCACGTGCTATTTGATCTATTGAAGGGGGTCTATTTTGACTTTTATTGGGAGTTTCCGGATTGTTTGGCATATTAATTGTCCACAAAGAAAGGCATTTTATTACTTCTTATGATTACAAGCACGTAGCATAAATCCATGTTGTTATTACTTTTTGTGGCTTTTTTAATAGTTCCCGCAATTGAGTTGTATCTAATCATTGAAGTTTCTCATCAAGTTGGCTTTGGGAACACTCTAATTGCTCTTGTATTTATCAGCGTCATTGGTGCATGGATGGTAAAGCGAGAAGGATTAGAAATAATTAGAAAAGCTCAAATTGAACTCTCAAAAGGAAACCTTCCCGGAAAACAAATTGTAGAAGGTCTGCTGATCCTTTGTGCTGGTGTTTTGATGCTTACCCCGGGTTTCGGAACAGATGCTCTTGGTTTGGTTTTACTTTTTCCTTTAACACGCATCATGTTGCGATCTTTTCTAACACGTATCTTTCTGAAGAAATTAGAAACAGGCAAAACTTTTTTTTGGGCAACAAAAAATAAAGGCGATCAACATATTGTCGATGTTGAATGGGATAGATCTAATCAAAAAAATCAAAATGAAAAAGAGTTAGAAGAGTAAGTTGATTTAGATAAATACACCAGTGGCGTATTTCATATTGTTTTACTTCTTTAAAGAATCCATACTTCATTAGATTAAAAGTAAGTAGAAAATGAATTATTGTTTATGACAGATTTGAAATCCGAAATCAATTCAGACGAATTTGATCGAAATAGTTGTGTGATAGTTACAGATCCTGGCGCGGTTTCATATGTTGATTTACAGCCAGAGAGTTTCTCGCAAATTATTTCTTCAAACAAAAGACTGGCTGATCATTCTGATTGGATTGTTCAAACCCCAGCGGGTTTATTGGTCCATGGTTACAAACAGGTACGGTCGATACTAAGAGATCAACGTTGGATTTCTGTCCTGTCTGGAATCTCAATGCTTGACTCTTTGGAGTCAACAGCTTCTGATTTAAATGTTCTATTCGAACGGGCTCGTCGTTCAATTCCAGCCGCTGAAATTCCTACAAATTTTAACATCAGACCAAATGTCCTATCCGTTGAAGGTGATGACCATCGACGTCTCCGGAAATTAGTAAATCCATCATTTAATTCGAAAAATGCAGATCGATTGAGACCATTTATGCGCGAGTATGCCATTGAGTTAATCGATTCTTTACTAAAAAAACGATCAAGTGAAATCGTTGAAGATTTCTGTCGTCCTTATCCCATACCAATCATTTGTCGCCTCCTGGGTGCAAATGATAAAGATTGGGAGCTATTCGATTATTGGGCAGATGTCATTTTCTCGGCTTTAGATGCAGATACTGATGCTGTAATTAATCGTCTCGACGAAGTTTCAAATGCACAAAAAGAACTCGACGGTTATATAAAAACACTGATTGAAGACCGCTCAAAAAATCCCCAAGAAGATCTAATTTCTGAACTGATTCAAAATCAAGTTGATGGTGATCGTCTAAGTCCAGATGAACTTATTGCCATGGTAGAGGCCCTTTTACTAGCAGGAACGGATACAACTCGAAATCAGTTAGGTGCAATAATTGCCGTTTTGGCAGATCATCCTGAACAATATTCACTTCTGTCTGACAATCATGATCTAATTACAACTGCTGTTGAAGAATCACTTAGATACATAGGCGCGGTCAGAACCACTGCACGTTTGGCTGTTGAAGACATTGAATTTGAAGGAAAAATTTTCCCTGCGGGAACCACAGTTTTTTTGGGGCTTCATTCAGCAAGTCTTGGTGAAACTGACGATCCTGATGGTTATTCGTTCAATATTCTCCGAGAGCGTGGATGTCCTCATATGGCTTTCGGCAGTGGTTCCCATCACTGTTTAGGGGCTTTCTTAGCACGAGCCGAACTCCAAGAAGCTTTAAAAGTCTTTGTTGAAAAAATTCCAAGCTTGAATTTAATAAGCCCAGTTGAATGGAAACCACTATCTATGGGGATATGGGGACCAAGTCGTCTTGAAATAGCTTTTCAAAATTCTCGTGAGAATAAAGTTTTTACAGCTGGAACAAACAGAGAAATTGAAAAAAAATCAGTTACAGGTCACATCTCAGAAAAAGAAGAAGATCTTTTAATTAGTGAATCTTCTAAAAAACGTCTCGAAATTCAAAAGTCAATACCGCACTTAATTCAACGACCCAAGTTTCCTCCATTCAGAAGGTTATTCACTACTGTGTTTACTTTTGGCAAAGCTTTTATTATTTGGAAAGTAATTGATTCAAGAAAAGATGATGAAATAAGAAAAACTGTTTTATATAGAAGAATTCGAGAAGCAGCAGAATCTTTAGGACCGACTTATGTCAAACTCGCACAATTAATATCAGCAGCTGAAGGGATATTTCCAGAAGCCTTAATCGAAGAATGCAAAAAATGTCGAGATGAGGTTCAGGCAGAATCATGGTCCACTGCAAGAAAAACTATTGAAAGCGAACTGGGACCTTTAACAGATGTCTTTAAATCTGTAGACCCAATCCCGATAGCAGCAGCTTCTATTGCCCAAGTTCACTCCGCTGTACTTCATGATGATTCTTCAGTAGTGATAAAAGTACAACGACCGAAAATTCAAGAGCAAGTAATCAGTGATTTGAAAGTTTTAGCATGGTTGGCTCCAAAATTTGTGGGAAGAATTCCCGTTACGGCTTTAACTAATCCACCTGCTTTAGTTGAGCTATTTGCGGAGACAATTTGTGAAGAGTTGGATTTCAATCTTGAAGTAGCCAATCTTTTTGAATTAGAACGAGCTTTAAGAGCAAACCCTAAAAATTCATGGGAGTTTCCTATACCTAATTTAGATTACGTAACGTCGAGAATTATTGTCATGAGTGCAGTTGAAGGAGTTTCACTTGGCAACGCAAATGAAATGAATTTAGAAGTTAAAGAAATTTCAAATGTTTTCCGCCAAATGGTTGATGGACTTTTAGAAGGAGCGGTGATTCATGGAATCTTCCACGGTGATTTTCATGCCGGAAACGTTTTTTTAAACCAAGGAAAAAAAATCGCGTTAGTTGATTTCGGTATAACCGGAAGGTTGCATGGTGAACGCAGGACTGCTTTTCTTCGTTATGTCGTAGGTTTAATGACTGGTGATACAGAAGCTCAAATTTCAGGTTTACGTGATTTGGGCGCATTCCCAGATGATTCCGATATCAAAACTTTGATCAAAGATTTCAAATTAGAACGTGATGATTTCGATCCCCTAGAAATGAGTGAAGAAGAATTTGTTGCAGAGATACGCCACTTGGTTAAAGATCTTCTTATACACGGAGCTCGGATTCCTAAAGAACTAATGCTTTTCGTGAAGAATTTCGCATACCTCTCCTCCGTGATTCAAAATCTCAACCCTGAAATGGATTTACTTGAAGAGTTCGAAAAAATTTCATCAAGTTTTTTTACTCGAAATGGGGTTCGTGTTGCTACAGAAGTTGGTTTTTCAGTGACAGCTGACGATATTTCAGATCAGTCATTGAGGAGAGTCGCGGGAATCCGAAATAGTGAAAAAACACTAACTTGGAATGCTTTACAAAACCGTAGGAATGAAGCAATTGAACGTCTGCCCGTCAGATCTGTGGTTGAGGAGATTTCATAGGAGAAATTTTGCGAGATTCAGAGCCCCTAAAAAGTTTTCAAAAATTAGTGATCTATGACGGGAATTGCGGGCTATGTCAACGTTTAGTTACATGGGCTTCAGAAAAGACTGTGGAAGATTTCAAATTCATTGTTTCCGAAACAGTGGATCCTGAACAGTATGGACTTAAGCGAAAAGATTTTGAAAAGTATTTGTGGCTAATACAGTCTGACCAGAAAAAAATTAGGGGAGCTGCCGCTGTTGCAGAAATTTTAAAAGCAATGGGTTTTGGATGGCTGCTCTTAGGCTCAATAATTTCGATACCTCCGTTTTCTTTTGTCGCTAATGGTATTTATTACTTAGTTTCGGAAAATCGTAACCGATTCGGAAATAGTTGTTCTTAACATGATTAGACCAGTAATCATGGTCTTTACAAGAGACCTACGTGTTCGTGACAATCCGGCTCTTGTTGAAGCAGTTGCAACAAAAAGACCGTTATGCGGACTTTTTGTTTTTGATGATCTGATCATTAAAAACAATAATTTGAATTCAAATCGAATGGGATTTCTGATCGATTCTTTAAAAGACCTTGAATTGTCCTTGAAGAAATTCGGTGTGGACCTTATTTTTCGTAGAGGCAACTGGGTAGAAGAAACCACAAAGTTGGCAAAAGAGATCAATGCAGAAGAAATCCACATGTCAGCGGATTTCAGCCTTATAGCAAAAAAACGTCAAGAAGCACTTAGTAAATCTGGAGATTTAAATGGATTCAAAATATTTCAACATCAAGGAGTTTCTGTATTAGAACCTGGTTTTGTGACCCCGACAGATGGTAGTGAGTACAAAATTTTTACACCTTATTATCGTCGTTGGATAAAAGCTTCTTGGAGAAAACCTTTAGAAGTTCCAGATTCAATTAAAAGCGTCTCAATAGAAAAAGATGGTTTTCAAATTTTTGAAGAACTTAAAAGAAAAAACTTTTCACCGGATTTGTTAAAAGGTGGTGAAAGCGAAGGAATCGTAAGATTAAACGAGTGGATGGCAAAAGAACTAAATAGTTATGAAAAAGGGCGTGACGATATAGGAGCTGATCGGACATCGCGTCTGTCTCCTTATTTGCATTTAGGTTGCATCTCTCCTTTGGAGGTAGCGCTACAAGCATTGAAGTTAGGTGGCGATGCTTTTGTCAGACAATTATGTTGGCGTGATTTTTATCTCCAAATTTTGGATCAGAGACCAGACGTTTCACGTAATGATTATCGAGACCGGAAATACACATGGAACCAAGACCTAGATTTATTGACTCTCTGGAAAAAAGGTCAAACTGGTTTTCCGATAGTTGATGCTGGAATGCGTCAATTATTGTCTGAAGGATTTATGCATGGCAGAGTAAGAATGGTTGTTGCATCTTTTCTCACAAAAGATTTGCACATAGATTGGAGAGAGGGTTCACAACACTTTATGAAATATTTGCTCGATGGCGACATAGCTTCTAATCAATTGAATTGGCAATGGGTTGCTGGAACAGGCACAGACAGCAACCCTCATCGGATTTTTAATCCGACTCGCCAGAGTGAAAAATTTGATGAAGATGGAAATTACATCCGTAGGTGGGTTCCGGAATTAAAAGACGTTGATTCAAAAGAAATACATGAACCCAGCAGTGAAATTCGGTTAGAGAAAAAATATCCGAAACCTATTGTCGACCATCATGAAGCAATTGCGATTTATAAGTCAAAGTATTCTGGTAGTCGTTGATTTAGAAAGGTTTAACTTATGGCAATCTTTTCTCCGCAAGAAATAACCCCCTTACTTACTGATTTTCTTATTGAAAGACATTTAGCGATCTTGACTTTAGTGAGAAACAGTGGGAAGCCACATTCAACCCCTGTTGGATTCATGTGGGACGATGATGAAAAAACCGTAAAGATCATTACTTGGTCAGGGAGTCTGAAATCGCGTCTTCTTGAAAAGGGGAGTCTTGATGGAACAATTTCTCAGGTAGATGGTGGCCGGTGGGTGACATTTGAAGGTAAGTGTTCAGTTACGAATGATTCGGATATCTGCACAGATGCAATCGAAAGATACTCCGCGAGATATCAACAGCCAAAAGATCGAGGTGATGAACGAAGAACGATAGTGATGTCTGTAAGTCGGGTACTTTCCAGTACTGGATTAGCACCTTAAATTTGTTGCTTTAAACAAAGTTCAGCTGTTCTTCTACCTGACACCATGGCTCCCTGGATTGATGGTGTGTCTCTATGATCTCCGCACATGAAAACCCCATCACTGATTTTGATTTCTTTTCTAAATGAATCCTTAGGTCGCAAAGCGGGTTGACCATGTTCGATTGAAAAAGTCTTTAGGTGTTTCCAATCATCGACCATGTCGCCAAACCATTTTTTCATTTGTTTGACTACAGGTTCAGTTGAATCACACACAAGTCGTCCAGGTATTGCTACAGCGATCAAAGCGTCATTTGTAGAAGAATATGAAGAAGAAACATTCGTCATGATTGCCACGTTGAGCCCTGGTCCTCTGTTTTCTCCATTAAGAAGAATTGCTCTTGATCTCGTTGGTGCTTCTGGAGCTGAAAAATAAACACATGACACAGACTTGGAAGGGGGAATTTCATTACCAAATAATTTTGCTGCTGCAGGGCTTTCTGTAGCAATTATCAAATTAGAAGGCGAAAAGGATCCTCCTTCTGAAGTGAAAATTTTCTTACCTTCGATTTTTTCAACTGGTGCATTGAGAAGAACATTGTTTTCTCCTACTTTTCTTAAAAGCTGCTGACTAATTGAACCCATTCCTCTTTCAGGGACTGCTGCGTCTCCAAGAAATAACATTTTCAGTATCAGTAGAGAAAGTCTTGCAGAACCATTGAGTTCGGGGTCTAATTGAATTCCACCGATCAG
>PBLL01000022.1 GCA_002721755.1 Actinomycetota bacterium | reverse complement strand
AGTCGCATACGAGCTGCTTCACGACACCGGGTTCGAGGTTTACTCGCAGACTCTAGGTGTTCGACCAGATGACATGGAAAGCATGCGACCATGTCTCGAATTGCTGATCCCAGTTGTTCAGCAGTCAGTTGTCAACTTCTCTGCTAACTCTGCAAGGGCTATCGCGATAATCGTTGATGCTGTTGAGACATTTGGTTCCTTCTGGACTTACTCAGTGCCACAGGGTGAATACGCTGTGCGAACAATGACTGAACTGGGTCTTCATGGAAATGGACCTGACTCAACTATTGGAAACATGGAGGAATCCAGAATCCAGGGTGTGTTGGACAAGATGACTGCGGCAGGTATGGAAGTTACCACTACCAACGCAAGCGACTTGTTCACGAACGAGTTCATTGACATGAGCATCGGTTTCGCTGAATAACTTCAGATAAAACTAAAAACTGTTTACCGGCCGGACCTGAAAAGGTCCGGCCGGTTTCAGTTTCTTGTATATTCAAATGTGGAAAATCAAGGACAAACAATGACCACACCCTCTGTTGAACTGAAAAATGTCTCTCTTATTTTTGGTGATGGTGACCCGCGCAACGAAAATGTCACAGCAGTCGACAATACAAGTCTTGAAATACCTACAGGTCAATTTGTAGCAATAGTAGGACCTAGTGGATGTGGTAAAACAACAATTTTAAACATGCTTGCGGGTTTAATAAAACCAACCCTGGGCTCTGTTAAACGAAACGGTCAAGAAGTAGAAGGGCCTAGTAGAGATATCGGTTACATGCTTGCGCGTTCTGCCTTAAGTCCTTGGAGAACAGCAAAGCAAAACGTAGAACTTGGACTTGAAATCAGAGGAATGACAAAACAAGAGAGATCTAAAAAATCGCTTGAGCTTCTGTCACAACTCAGACTTGAAGGCTTTGCTGACTCCTATCCCTCCATGCTTTCTCAAGGAATGCAACAACGTGTAGCAATAGCACGAACCTTAGCCATAGATCCTGACCTATGGCTTCTTGACGAACCATTTGGCGCTCTTGATGCTCAAACACGACTAACTGTGCAGTCGGAATTCATATCTTTATGGGAATCGAACCCTGGCAAAACTGTGATATTCGTTACCCATGATTTGGAAGAAGCCGTACTCCTAGCAGATCGTGTGATAGTGATGACTGCTAGACCAGGAAAAATTAAATCAGATACTACCGTCCCAATACCCAGACCGAGAATTGTAGATGAATTGAAATTTGATCCTGTGTTCACGGAAACTGAACACAAAATTTGGAAGGAGTTACGTGATGAGCTCGTCTGAGAGTCCTGAAACTTCTGAAAAATCCCAAATCGATTCTGGAGAACTTCGCCGATGGAGAATACGCCAACTAGATATTCCGACGCAATTACTACGCCTTTTGGTTCTCATAACAGGTTTGCTTATATGGCAATACGAATTGATTTTCAAAGGGGTGCCGATAACGGTTTTTGGATTTGAACCACTTCCTGAAATTAACTCTATTTTTTATGCGGTACCAACTGATGTGTGGGTATATTTAGCTGACTACTACCACGAATTAATGTTCTGGAAAGATCTCTGGGTTACACTTCAAGAGGCAATTTGGGGCTTTGTTATTGGAGGATCAACAGGTTTCATAGTAGGTATCGTTCTCGGATACTTTCTTAGGCTCCAAAAAATATTTGGACCATTTCTTGTTTTCGCTAATGCTGTACCCAAAATTGCTTTCGCTCCCATTTTAATTCTCTGGTACGGAGTTGATATGGGTTCAAAAATCGCGTTAGCGACAATAATAGTTTTTTTCATCGTTCAAATGCCTACAACTGCTGCAGTTGGTCTTGTGGATCCAGATTTGAACATGCTTGCTACAACAATGGGAGCTACCAAATCACAGCTATTTAAAAAAGTGGTTATTCCTGGAATAATGCCCGCTGTTTTCGGTGCTCTAAGACTCGCTGCAATTTACGCAATGCTTTCCGTAGTCTTTGGTGAATTTATTGCTTCAAAACGCGGACTTGGACAAAGACTATTAGTCAGCACAAACATGTTTAATATGGCAGATGCTTTTGCCCTAATGCTGGTTCTAGCAATCGTGGCACTTGCATTAAACGGGGTTATCGGTTTAGCAGAACGCCGCGTTCTTAAATGGCAAACAACTCGCAGAGGTGGACAGGTAATTTCTCTCTAGAGGTTAGAAGCCGTTTCCATAACATTCGTGCTCTATCGATCTCAACTCTGAAAACTTAGAACGTAATTCTTCTCTGTGTGACCGATCAACCGCCAAATTGACCAATTCATAAGGATCTTCCTGGAGGTCGTACATCTCATGGTCATGTTCTTCAAATAACGCGTCACGACCGAAAATCATTTCAGGCTCGCCTGACTGATTACCATGTGTGTCGAACCCACCGCCAATGCCGTAATAACGGCAGTATTTGTACCTGCCGTCAAAGATTCCTGAACTTGCGTATCGGCATTGTTCGACCCCTGGATACCAAGGCCACTCCTGATTAAAAAGCACATAATCGCGTATCTTCGCTTGCGAATCTTCAAAGACTGGTGAAAGGGACTCCCCTACATAGGTTGGGTGGTTATTTGGATTGATTCCTGCAAATTCAAGTATTGTTCGTGACAGATCTACATGAGATGTCAGCGAGTCAGTCTTCGAACCCGGTTGAACTATTCCGGGTGCTGAAATGTACAAAGGTATTCGCATGGTCTCCTGATAATTCCATGGACCTTTGGAACGCAGAGTGTGAGACCCACACTGATCCCCGTGATCAGATGTGAAGATAACAATGGTGTTTTCCCAGCCTTCTATATCGTCTAAAGCGGATAGAACGTGACCCACACATTGATCGTTAAGTTCATGCAATTTTGCGTAATAGTCAAGCGCTCTAAGCCAGATGTCTGGGTCATCTTTTTTCATCTCGCCTGGAATTGAGCGTCTCAACAGTACATCCATCCATCTTCGATGAACATCTGGTTTTGTGAAAAGATCGTCATCAAAATTCGGAGGCAACTCTGAAAATATTCTTTCAACCTCGTAAGGGAACCCGGGAAGATTATTTTCTCTCCCCCAGTCACGTTGTGAAAGCCTTTCTACAGCTTTTTTATAGTATTCCGGATCTCTTTCCCAGTACCATGGCTGATCGATTGGGAACCACATAATGTCATGTGGATTAACAAGACCGACACTCAGGAACCATGGGGAGTCGTCATTTCCGTGATTTCGGATCCATTCGGCGGCATCTCGTGCTATTGGCTCGTCGTACTCTGTTCCACTTCCAGCCAGTCCCCAAAATGACATGTCATTACCTTCCCAGTCGCTGAACCCATAAGCTTCCATGTCTGGGGTCGGTGTTGCCTCCAAATGCCATTTGCCTTTATAAGCCGTGTAATAACCATTGTCTCTCAGGATTTTCCCCAATGTTGCAGAGTCTTTTGAAAGTTGAGTATTTGTCGGAGCACTAGAGTTTTCAGTAACTCCATGTTTCGCCATGTATTCTCCCGTGAACAAAGTTGCTCTCGAAGGTGAGCATGGAGAAGAGTGAGTGTAATGGCTAGTGAATTCGATCCCGTTGTCTATGATCCTTTGACGTGCCGGCAACTGGAAATCTGTTGGTAACCAATCTCTTTGTCTTTCTTGATCAGAAACTATTAGTAAAATATTTGGTTCGTTCATTTTTTGAACATAGCATTTCGTTTAAGGAATAAGTTAACTCAATGGATTTTTCTCAAAAAAACAAAAGAGAGTAAAAACATAATGAAAATCACTTCTACAAACAGTCTTGTTGGCGCTTTCGTGGAAGATGTCGACCTGTCTTGTCCAATTGGGAGCGATCAAACCGATGAGTTGCTTTCAGCATGGCATAAATGGGGTGTCTTATTTTTTAGGAATCAGAATCTCAACGATGAACAACAGGTAGCAGCTGCGTCTATCTTCGGTGACCCTGTACCTTATGATTTCGCTCCCACAACTGAAGGAAGTCATATTGTTCACAAAATTGATAATGAAGATGGAAAGCCTAAGGGTGGTTCATCGAATTGGCATACTGACGCTACTTGGCTCAAAGAACCCCCAAGAGGAAGTATTCTCCAAGCGATTAAATTGCCGCGTTCGGGTGGGGATACGTTGTTTGCAAGTATGTCAGCGGCTTTTGATTTGCTTTCACCCGCAACTCAAAATTTTGTTGATGGTTTAACAGCCCTCCATCATGGAGGTTCAAAACTTAACGCAGCGAACCGGATTGCAAAGAAAATTCCTGAAGACGCTGTCTCACATCCCGTAGTTAGGATTCATCCTGTAACAGGCAAAAAATGCATTTTTGTAAATAGGCTTTTCACCCAAGCAATAAACGAACTTAACGCCCAAGAGAATGAAGCACTGTTACCAATGCTTTGTGACCTCAGCTTAAAGCCAGAAATTCAATTCAGGTTCCAATGGGAAGAGGGCGATATAGCCGTATGGGATAACAGAAGCGTTCAACACTATGCACCAGCTGACTATAGCGAAGCTCGAGTAATGCACAGAGTCGTTCTCGCAGGCGACCCTGTTGAGTAATCTGTGCTGAGAAAGCCCCCCTTCCCTGTCTCACCTGAAGAACTGACTGAAGAGATACTTTCAGAAAGCTTAGGAAAAGAAGTTGACTCTTTCAGATACACACGTATTGGCAGCGATAGAGGGATGCTCGGAGTTGTATTACTTCTAGATATTTCCTACTCAGATGGCAGTAAAGATAACACAAATCTTGTTTGCAAATTTCCTGCTCTTAGAGAAGGCAGTATGGAAAATAACAGAAGAGGAAATAACAACGAACGAGAACTCCGCTTTTACGATGAACTAGCCCCTATAACTCCAATAAGAACTCCAGAATTTCATTCTGGTTCATACGACCCGGACACCGAACATTTCATGCTTATCCAAGAAGCAATAGACGTTGATGAAAACGTTGATCAGATTCAAGGCATTTCAGTGGAACAAGCAATGCTCGTAATAGATGAAGCTGCTTCATTACATGCAACATGGTGGGAAAACTCTGACCTAAACAACATACATTGGTTACCGGGACCTGAACAAAGGAAAAATAACCTTTCTATTATTGCGGGTGCTGGCTGGAAACCTCTCTGCAAAATGCTCAAAGGAGAATTAACTGAACAAGAAATATCATTCGGAACTGAAATAACCCAGCGGGTTGACGAGATGTTAGATCTGCTCTCAAGTCACCCTAAAACTCTTATCCACTCTGACTTGCGGGCAGACAATCTTCTTTTTGACCGTGAAGGTAACAAGGTTTTCATTGTTGATTGGCAAGGCACCTCTAAAGGTCCCGCTGGATGGGATCTAGCTTATTTCATGTCGCAATCTTTGAGTGTAGAAACACGCCGAAAGAACGAAACAATGCTTTTGGATCGCTATATAAGCTCTCTTAAAGAAAACGGAAAGAACCTAGACCCTGCCGAAGCTCTAGCTGGTTACGCTGATGCGATGCTTTATGGTTTAGTGATAGCATGCTCGCTTCCTTTGATAAGTGATGAAAATGAAAAACGCGTTAAAGAGCTCGCAAGTGTTATGACTCGTAGAAGTTTTGAAGCAATGAAAGATCATAATAAATTCTGATTTAACCGATTAACAAAAGAAGAAAGAAAAAGATGGGAAAACTAGATGAGAAAGTTGCCGCTATCACTGGTGGAACACGTGGGATAGGACGTGCAATAGCAGAAAGATTTGTAGCTGAGGGAGCAAAAGTCGTAATCAATAGTCGTAATGACGAAAAAGGGCAACGGGCGCTTGATGAGATGAATGCCGCTGATGACGTTCTTTTCTACCCGGGAAGTGTTACTGAAAAAGAAGTTGTAGAGGGTCTTGTCGACTTTACCGTTGAGAATTTCGGTCAACTCGACATCATGGTTTTGAATGCAGGTGGGGTGGGTGACACTGCTCCAGTAGTTGAACTTTCAGATGAAGAATGGCAATTCGAGCTCGATTTCAATCTAAATCATGTATTTCGAGGAACTCGTAAAGCACTCTGGCATATGATCCCTCGCAAAACAGGAAGGATAATTGCTATTTCTTCTATAGAGGGTAAGCGAGGCAAGGCGAACATCGCCGGCTACACAGCCAACAAGCATGCAATTAATGGTTTCGTAAAATCCGCTGCGAAAGAAGTCGGCACAGAAGGGATAACAATCAATTCCATCTGTCCAGGATTAGTGCATACAGACATGCTTGAAAACCAATCGGGAGCCGCATCAGGATTAACTGAAGTAGCTGATGTAATCGCTCTCTACACAAAAGACACTGCTATACAGAGACCTGTGACAGTCGATGAAATAGCAGCTTTCACACTCCTGCTTGCCTCAGAAGAAGGCGCTGGTTTCAGCGGAGGAACCATTTCACTTGACGGAGGACTAGCCACCTACTGATGAATGTTGCCTTTCCAACCTGTCCCGAAGAGCTGAACAGAGAATGGCTTTCCGATGCACTGAATAGATCAGTTGAGAGTTTTGAAATGTGTCCGATTGGAGGAGGGAAAGGCAACCTTGGTGATCTGGTCCTTCTTTCTCTGGAAGGCGGAGAACAATTAGTCGCAAAATTTGCTGCAAATAGACAAGAATCTCTCAATGCTGCAAAGAGATCAGGGTTGTTCGAACGGGAAATCAAGTTCTACCTTGAGCTAGCACCCAAACTTGACCTACGTCTTCCAGCGCTTTTCGCGTCAGCTTATGACCCATCTAGCGCCTATTTCATAATGCTCTTAGAGTACTTAGAACCCATAAAAGAATCGGACTCGATAAGTGGTATAGGAATTGACCACACCCGACAAGTTTTTGCGGAACTGTCGAAACTCCACACCCAGGGAAAAGATTTGGTTGACACTCCTTGGGTTCAAACGATGATTTCTCAGGACCGAATCAACAATCTGACAATTATGATCGAAAAAGGATGGCCTGTTCTTCAAGATATATGTGGTGAACTCGTTGATCCGCTTAAAGAAACAGACCTTCTAGAAAAATTCCTTGAAACCATGAGCTATCTCAATACCTTGGATCAGACCATTGTTCACGGAGACGTAAAACCAGACAACCTGATAATCAGTAGTCAAGGTGTAGTAATAATCGACTGGCAGGGTTTTGGCACAGGTCCACCTGCATGGGATATTGCGTACTGTATGTGCCAGTGTCTGACAACTGAAGAACGCAGATTGTACGAATCTGAACTACTTGCCAATTATCCTCATGATCTTGTCGGATACAAAGAGTCTTTGTTCTTTGGGATTGTCATCGCTTGTGCCCTTCCCCTCCTCGGTAATCCTGATGATCCAAGATTAGGAAAACTAGTTGAAACCACCGCTGAAAGGACTATCAACGCAATGTTAGATGCCGGAACACTTAATTGAAGAAAAAGGTTTTAGTTATTACTGGAGGTCATCCGTTTGAAACGGACCCTTTCTTCGAAATGTTCGATTCGTTCGAAAACGTTGACTGGTTTCACGAAAAACATCCGGAAGCCGAAGATTTTCTCAATCCTGAAAAATGCCAAGACATCGATGCGATTATTTTCTATGACATCCCCGGAGTTGAGTTGAGAAGAAACTCAGAACCACCTGTTATCTGTTCAGATCCAACCCCTGAGTACAAAAAAAACTTCGAAGATCTCCTTGAATCAGGTCAAGGACTTGTTTTCTTGCATCACGCGATAGCTGGTTGGCCAACGTGGGAACGTTATGCAGATGTGATCGGTGGCAGATTCCATTACCAGCCGGGGTCACTTCACGGGACTGAATTTCCCGATTCAGGATATCGATTCGACGCAGACCAGAAAATTCAGGTAGTCGATGCTAGTCATCCTATTTGCAATGGTGTGCCTGAAAGTTTCTCAATAACTGATGAAGCCTACCTCTGCCCCATTTTCGAAGAATCGGTGACCCCTATTCTTCGTTCAAGTTTTAATTTTGAAGATTCCTCGAATTTCTATTCAGCTTCGCTGGCAATGCAAGGAGAAATGAATTCCAATAAATCATGGACTCATCCTAAAGGAAGCAGCCTTGTCGCCTGGGTTCGTTGGGAAAAATCATCTCCCATTGCATACATACAGCTAGGTGACGGACCTTCTGCGTATGTGGATTCAAATTTCCGAAAGCTTATTAGTAATGCGATTGACTGGGTCTCTTCTGAGGAAGCAAGAGACTATTAGTTCTGCGAAATCAAAATCGAAGTAATGGGCGAGCCAACTGGTTAATCGCCCTTACAGTCGGGCAGAATGTTGTAATCACATTTAAGGAGATTTAATGGGCGCGGAAGAAATAATGGAAATTAATCATCTCACTAATCGATATAACCAAGCAGCGGATTCAGGAGATGGGAAAGCTTTTGCTGAAACTTTCACTGAAGATGGAATTTTAGAAATGCCAGGAAGCGACCCAATTGTAGGTAGAAGCGCCCTTGAAGTTTCTGGTGACAGCTTCCCTCAACTAATCAAAGGGGTTAGACATTGGACAAACAATCAAGTTGTCGAAATTAATGGGAATTCAGCAACAGCGAGCTGCTACCTGCTGCTAATGAGTGCTGGATCACCACCTAATATGATGACGAGCGGAAGTTATTCCGATGAACTGATTAAGACAGACCAAGGATGGAAGTTCGCTAAGCGTAGCGTTAGTTTGGACAGCTAGTCTTAGAGGTAGCAATGGTATTTGAGAAGAAAGATTCCCACAGTGTCTGAACTGTCACTAGAAGGACTTACGAAGGTCTACCCGAATGGCTTCAAGGCAGTCGATGGTCTGAGCATCGATATAGCTAACGGCGAGTTTCTGGTTCTGGTAGGACCTTCGGGTTGTGGAAAATCAACTGCTCTAAGAATGGTTGCAGGGTTAGAGGAAATCACTTCAGGACAGCTTTCAATAGGTGGGGAACCTATGAATGAAGTCGAGCCAAAAGACCGCAACGTTGCAATGGTTTTCCAAAATTACGCCCTCTACCCGCATCTGGATGTCGAAAAGAACATTGGCTTTGCTTTAAAGCTTTCGGGAATGCCTAAACCTGAAATTGACAACAAAGTTTTAGATGCTGCAAAAATTCTAGAACTTGAATCTCTGCTAAAAAATAAGCCTGCTCAATTATCCGGCGGTCAAAGGCAAAGAGTTGCTATGGGTCGAGCTATAGTCCGCGATCCTTCGGTCTTCTTGATGGACGAGCCACTTTCGAACCTTGACGCAAAATTACGAGTTCAAATGCGCGCGGAGATTACCCGGCTGCAACGCAAACTAGAAGCCACCACCCTGTATGTCACCCACGATCAGGTTGAAGCTATGACTATGGGCGACAGGGTAGCTGTAATGAAAGATGGCGTTCTTCAACAGATTGACCGCCCTTCATCTCTCTACGACTCACCTGATAATCTCTTCGTGGCGGGATTTATCGGAGCGCCGGCGATGAATCTCAGAGAAGCGAAACTTAACAACAATGCGGGTGAATGGTCTTTAAAGATGGGCGGGATCAAAATACCTCTGGCTAGAGGGATTCTCGAAAAGAAACGCTCTCTCGCCGGATACGAGGGGAAAAATGTCGTGGTCGGTATCCGTCCTGAGGCTATGGGCGATGCGGCTGTTACCGGCTCAAAAGAGCATCCTATTTTTTCAGCTGTAACAGAATTGACAGAAGCTCTTGGATCAGACCTGCTCGTTCACTTTCCTATGGATGCCAAAGCTGTAGATGCAGGCGATCCTGATGCCCTTAAGGACCTTGATGAGAACCCTCTGATGATCGCACGAGTGGACCCTCGTAGTCAAACTAAACCTGGAGAAAAGATAGAGGTTTCCATTGACACTGAGAGAATTCATTTCTTCGACGATGAGACTCGTTTAGCAATTAAATAAAAAGACTCTCCGGAGCTAAATCAGAGGACCATGTTCTATCTTGTTTAGAACATTTGCTGCAAATAGCTCGCACTCAGGAATATGGGGATAACCGGAGAGAATGAATGCGTCAATACCTGCATCCATATACGCTTTGATTTTCTGTGTAACCTGATCCGGATCTCCTACTATTGCGGCCCCTGCCCCACTACGGGCACGTCCCACACCTGTCCATAAATTTTCCTCAATGAAGCCGTCGTCATCTGAATTCTCACGAAGCTCTGTTTGTCTGGAAACGCCAACCGACACTGCATCCAGTGAGCGGCTCCGGATTTCTGCTCCCTGCTGGTCATCTATCTGACTCACAAGTCGGTTAGCAGCATCGCGCGCTTCTCCTTCACTTTCCCTTACAATCACATGGGCTCTTAAGCCATATTTCAAATCCCGTCCATGACCCGAAGCGCGTTCTTTCATTTCAGAAATTATCGACTCGACACCTCTTACAGTGTCCGGCCAAGTGAGGAAAACATCTGATTCCATAGCTGCTGTCTCTTTGGCAGCTTCGGAAAAACCGCCAAAATAAAAAGGAGGGCAGTGACCTGAGACTGTCCTGGCTCTCGGGGCTTCAATCTCAAGATCTACGAATTCGCCATGGTAGTTAACGGAGTTGCCGTTCAGAAGGTCTCTTAGTACTTTCATGTATTCCTGAGTCCTCTTGTAACGAGGCTCGGATTCAAGTTTTTGTCCGGGTAGATCACTAGAGATGATGTTTATAGTGAGCCTTCCCCCTGACATCTGATCAATCGTGGCCATTTGTCTAGCTAATTGAGGTAGCCACATCTCACCCATCCGGACGGCAAGGAGAAGTCTGATTCTATTTGTTGCGACTGATACAGCAGAAGCAAATGAAGTGGCATCGATTCCCAATTCATAGCCCGAGGGCAAAAGTATGTTGTCGAATCCATTTTCTTCAGCACACAAGACAATGTTGCGGCAATGCTCCCAGGAACTTCTCAGTTCCGGGGCTGCAACGCCTAAAAACTCATAGTCATCATCACAGAGAGCACCGAACCAAGATATTTCAGGTTTTTTCTGCTGATCACTCATCGAGATATACCTGTCCCTTCAATTACCTCATCTATCTCTATGACGGACTTTCTTTCAACAGATAAATGTGCCGCTTCTCCGACCGCTACTGACCAAAATCCTTCAATCAGACCTACTTCTGGTTCACTCCCTTCCAAAAGTGCTTCACGAAACTTTAAGTGTTCGACATAAGAGGATCCGCTGTGAGTACCCTCATGTAAAATTTCAGGATTTTCAGAATGCACCTCATCGACAGAACCTATCCAGTGTTTGCCTCTGATACCGGTTCTCATAACAGACTCCGGAATCAAGGCTTCGAGTTTGCCTAAATCTCCGACGACAGAAACTTCTTCCTGATTTTTCGTTGCGTCCGCAAACATACACAGATCTAACATCCCTCGAGAACCTGACTCAAACTCAACTATCACATAGGCGTTGTCAATGATGTCGGGGGTGGATCCGTCGTATTCTTCCTCCAGATGATTTACGTCCTGTCCACCTGACGCCATCACTCTCACCGGCAGATCTCCGGTGATCAGGTTCATGAGGTCAAAGAAGTGACAGCACTTCTCAACGAATGTTCCGCCAGTATTTGAATTGAAACGATTCCAATTTTCGACTTTTTCCAAGAACGGGAATCTGTGTTCACGAATTGAAACCATTCGAACAGGTCCAACAATTCCTTCGTGTACACGATCGATGAGTTCTGAAACAGCAGGCATGTAGCGATACTCCAACCCGACCCACACCATCGAATCATTACCAGCAGCGTAAATTACCTTTGCACAGTCAGAGGTTGTAGTGCAAAGAGGTTTTTCGATCATCACAGGAATTTTCGCCTTAACGATATCGAGTAGTATTTCTTTGTGTGTCATATTTGGAGTGGCCACAACAAGGGCGTCAACTTCGCCTTTTTTCAACAGTTCATGGTGGTCTGTGAAGCTCTTCACTTCTCCACCAATGAGTTCTTTAGCTGTTTTGAGAGAGTTTTGATTTGTATCACAAAGTGCTGTTATTACGTTACCTTCAATGGCCTGAAGGTCGAGGATATGCTCGATTCCCATCATTCCTGTGCCGATTATTCCGAAGCGGATTTCTTCTGTCAAGGCAGGGGCACTCCATCTGATGCTTCAATCAGATTGTAGACATCATCGCGAGTCAAATTAACACTGGTTGCTTCAGCTAATTTCTTCAATCTTTCTTTTTGTTGAGTTCCAACAATTGCTATTGGCGCTGTGGGATGGGCTAGCACAAATGCAACTGCTATAGCCGCTCGGTCCACTGACTCTCTTTCTCCCAACTCATTAAGAAGTTCAACCAATTCTGGTCTCACGTCTTCCCCTGTGGCTAATTTTCCTCCAGCGAGTGGGCTCCACGCGAGAGGAGTAATGCCTTTGGCGGAGCACTGGTCGAGGGTTCCATCTCGTAATGGTGTGAGGCAACTGACAGAGAATTCTGGTTGCGTTGTAACCAGCGGAGAATTCAGATGTGAAGAAAGAGCAGAGACTTGATTCGGAGTGTAGTTTGAAACTCCTACAGCTTTAATTTTCCCTTCGTCGACAAGTGAATCAAGTGTTTCTGCAACTTCGGACGGATGGGTGTAAAAGTCTGGTCTGTGGATTTGGTACAGATCGATCTGTTCGACTCCCAGCCTCTTCAGGGAACCTTCACATGCGGAGCGTAGGTATTTAGAACTCGAGTCATAAGGGACCGGTGGGGCTATACCTCCTTTGGTGGAAATAACTATCTGATCGCGCAGATGGGGACTCGCTGCGATGACACGACCGAGTAGTTCTTCACATGCCCCGAAGCCTTTACCTCCCCAGTCGAAACCGTAAACATCGGCATTGTCGATCAGGTTCATACCAAGTTCAACAGCAGTCTCTAAGAGTTCAGTTGCTTCATCTAGATTCTCCGTTGTGTAGCGCCACAAACCGAAAGCGATAGGACCCACCTCTGGCAGGTCTTCACTTATAGTTCTAGGTTCTTTTAGAACAAGATTTTCAGACATTAATTCCTCGATCCGACCTTTTGAAATTTTCAGCCTATAGAAACACTACGACTTAACTGACCCTGCTAGTAGTCCACGAACAAAATATCTCTGCAATAAGAAGAAAACAAGCAAAGGAACTCCTGCCTGCACGAAAGCTCCTGCTGACAGAAGGTGTTCTCGAAGACCGAACTCACCTGCCATGGAAGCAATCAATATGGTCGCCGGATAGCTCGCCCCGTTCCCACCAACCATTGTCAAAGCGATCAAATAGTCGTTCCACGTCCATAGGAACTGAAAGATCGTGAATGCCGCTAGAGCTGGTACAGAGAGTGGAACCACGAGACGCCAGAAGATCGTGAAGTGATTGGCACCATCAATTCTTGCAGCCTCAAATAGTTCCTTTGGTAATGCTGAAATGTAGTTATGTAAAAGAAAGATAGCGAAAGGCATGGCAAAAGCGGTGTGTGTTAACCAGACGGCAGTTGGTGTACCAGCAAGGTCCAAGTCAGGAAAGAAAGTAGTCACGGCTCCGGTACCAGGGATTGTCCAATGGGCGCCTCCGGCAAATAATTGTAGGAGCGGTAGAAGAGCTACCTGGTTCGGCAGTGCCATCAGCGCTACAGTTGCGATGAAAAGCCATTCACGACCTTTGAATGGAATCCATGCGAATGCATATGCCGCCATTGCAGCGATAGTTACCGGTATAACTGTCGCTGGTACTGCTATAGCAAAAGAGTTGATCAGAGCCTGCCATAACCCTCCAGTCTGTTGAGCAGACAGTACATCTATGTAGTTGTCGAATGTCCAGCCGCCTTCAGTAAATGAAGTCCACCATCCTGTTGCTCTTTGAGCGTCTCTGGTTCGGAATGAATTTATGAACAAGCTGCCTGTTGGTATGCTCCAGATGATCACAAGTATCCAAAGAACCCATGTCGGTATCGCTTTCAAAAGTCGATATACGAACTTCCCCACTGAGTCAACAGAATTTGCATTACGTGAAATTTGTGTGTCCTGGGTTTTGGTAATCACTGGATCACGCTCCGCTGCATCCGACGGACATTGAGTGCCATCGCTGGCACAACCGCTAGAAAGAGAACTGTCGCTAGAGCGGATCCAAGTCCGAGATTAAACTCTGTAAAAGTCTTCTGCCACATCTCGTTAGCGATTACTTGGGTTCCGAAGTTTCCATTTGTCATAACTCGGACTATGTCAAAAACTTTCATAACTAAAACTATTAGAGCGGTGACAATGACACTTATTGTCGGAGTTATCGTAGGGAGAGTCACATTAAAGAAGACCTGTCGATCGTTTGCTCCGTCTACACGCGCTGCTTCAATAAGATCACTTGGAACGGCCTTAATTGCGGCAGAAAGTATTACCATGGCGAATCCTGTCTGTATCCAAATCAAAACAACCATCAACCAGACGTTGTTAAATGGACCTTCCTGAACAAATAAAATAGGTTTGCCTATAGGTAGACCTAGGGGACCTTCTTCGACACCTCCTATACCGGGACCTAAAAGACGGTAGAGAATCCACAGGACCGGCAGAGATACGAAAAGGGAACCGAGGGAAATCGCAATTTGTTTCCGTCGGATCCCAAAAAGGCTAAGTGACGCCAGACCGACTGTCACGATTGCGAGGATTGCAACACCTATTATCTGTCCAGCGCTCCCTGATCCTAGTTTTCCAAGTCCTACCCAAATTGCATTAAACAACCCTGTCTGAGGTTTTTTTGGTGGTCTGGCGATATACATGAATTTCCAAATAATTCCTGCACCCACAAAGGAAATTGCCATTGGCAAGAAAATGAGACTTTTTGCCGCAGATTCAAATCTGACACGATCAGCAAGAACAGCAGCAACTAAACCTAAACCTGTTGATAACAAAGTAACCACTATGACCCACCAGAGGTTATTTATAACTGTTCCTCTTAGAGTAGAGAAGACAGCAAAGATAAGTAGAAATACACCTATTGCTGAAGGAGTTAGGAAACTTCCGTTCGGATGCAGTACTCTCCCCTGCTTTTTACCTGACCATAAACCAGCCACGACACCTGCGAATATAAGAAGCAGCGCCAGCACGAAAAGACGGCTGGTGAAAATATTCGACCAGTCGCTTAAATCCACGCTCGACTTGTTTGTGAGGATCTCTCCATAGTTTTTAAGTCCAGCCCACTCCCTACCCCTTATCCCGTGAAGGGATAGGTAGATTGTCCTTCCCAGAGGGATGATCAGACCTAGTAATACAAATAAGAGAGCTGGTCCCAAGAAAACGCCCACACGTGTTCTTTCCTGAAAACGATTGCGCCCTAGGAGATCGCGTTCAGGACCTGAGGTCAACGAAGCACCAAGCAAAGAGAAGGTTATGACGGTCAAGAGGTATGAAGAACTTTTGGATCCTTCTCCGATTTCTGCCAGCAACCAACCGCCTAGCACCCAACCGATCGTGATGAAAAACAAGAATCCACCGCTTCGGAACTTTCTGAATGCAAGAGCTGGAAGAGAGTAAAGAAGTGCTGCTGATACTACTAGTACAAGCACACTCGTGATCTGTATCTCTGGGTTAACTGAATCCTTGAGAAAGGTAGCGATGATCAGACCCACACCTGCTCCCATTGCCGGACCTGTTGCTATTCGGTATTTCCGTTTGTTTATTAAAGATGGAATTGATGCCAAGACTGAAAAAATCAAGGCGCATAATATTACGAATAGAAGACTGGATCCTTTTACAAGTCGGTTACCCACCAGAACAGCTGACAAGATCGCGCCACAAAGAGCTCCCGATATAGCCCGAAAGAGAAACCAACGATCCACCACAAGGTCAAAAAGGCGATTTGCTCCAACAAAAATAAGGGCACTAACACCTATTGAGATCGTGATACCCCAGAAAGCCTCTATCAAATTTTCCATTATTCAGATTTTTACCT
>PBLL01000001.1 GCA_002721755.1 Actinomycetota bacterium | reverse complement strand
GCCATCAACAAAACTAAAAGAAGACACTCTGGTTGTCATAGGTTTAGCTGTGTAGTTAATAAAAAGCTCAGATCCATCGTCTGAGAAAGCCATACCAAGAAGGCCACCCTCACCGGCGGTGCTCACCGAATCGGACAAGTCGTACAATGTTTCACTAATACTTAAAGACCCGTCACCGTTTATCTCCAAGGCTTTTATATGACCTTTCCTCTCACCGAGGATAAAACCATTCCCGTCAGGCTTGCTGATTAAAACCATTGGCTGTTCAGCTTCACCTACACGAATCGCTATAAGAGGCAAAGGTTTCAGAACCTTTACCTCAGATTTTTCAAAAACCTCTGAGGTTGTAGTTGGAATAGATGCCTGTGATGGTAAGGAAGTTTCAGAAGTGTCACCGCACCCCGAAAGGATTAAAAGCAGAATCATTGAAGAACCCAACTTTTTCATAAACAAGTTTGCCCCAACGGCAACCTAATCGATTCTATTTTTAAGAAATAAAACCTCGCTTCGAAAAAAGTTTTTCAGTTGGCTATTTCGGTGTCAAGGTCATTAACTGACGTTATTTCACAAGTATGTGTTATTAATTTTGCCTTTCCACTTCATTAAAAGGTTACTTCCAAATGAGAATAAGGATTGCTAAAGTAATTCTGTATCTAATGAATAAAACCAACTTGGACAAACATTATTATTCAATGCGCTGCAACACTGATTTGAAAAGGGTCTCGTTATTATTTTTGCTTCTCTTCTGCCTGATTTTTGTGTGATCTTGCGGGAGTGGTGATACTACCGAAGGACAGTAACTTATTGTAATCGATGCGGCATACGTAACGGGTAAAACATTCCCCCTGTTCCTTATCTAATTAAAATTGAAGACGGGTTTGAAATTGGAGTTGGAGAATCATTTGGTTATGAGTCATTCAATTGGCAGTCTCTTTTCCCTTTGGAATTCAGCATTTCAAATCCACAGATACTCGCTGGGGAAGGAACAGTATGCGAAATTGCGGAAGATATTTTATCGGTGCTTGCGAAGAGTCCTGGGACTTGTGATCTGAAGTATCCGAGTGAAAATTCTGGAGTCAAAGGTTTTATTTTTCTAACCGTTACAGTCACTGAAGGCTAGGTAGTTCTCTTTCTTGGATGTTTAACCAACAGTAAAAAGTTCCAGAGAACTCGTTATTTTTTGCGTGAAGTGGAGGAGTAATAGTCGCTACGCTCAACGCCATCCACATAAGAACAGCCACTCCGACAGGAGCGACAACAGGGGAACGAGAAACCTTTTCCACAGCTGGCGGTACAGGGCCTTCATCAACAAAGAGATGTATAAGAGCACCGAAAACACCCAAAACCACAGCAGTCCACCACCAACCCATATACGACCCTGTGGTGTCTCTTACTATTCCCGCACCCCACGAGCCTATAAAGGCGCCTATCTGATGGCTTAAGAAAACAACACCGAACAAAGTCCCAGAGTGTTTAGTGCCGAACTGTGACATGACAATCCCAGAAGTCAAAGGAATAGTTGAAAGCCAAAGCAAACCCATCAGGCAACCAAAAACAATTGTCATTGAAGAATTCTGCGGCAGAAGAATAAAACCTAATATCACTAGACCTCTGACACCGTAAAGGAGGCTTAGCAGAAAAGCTTTTGAATAACGTTGACCTAATGATCCAGCTGCAAGTGAACCGGCGATGTTAAAAAGGCCGATCACAGATAACGCAGCAGCAGCTACACCTGTCGACTGGCCGATGTCTTCAAGATGCTTAGGTAGATGAACACCAATGAAAGTCACATGAAAACCGCATACGAAAAAACCGGCATTCAAAAACAGGTAGCTTCTGTTACGGCTCGCTCTGGCGAAAACTTCCCTCAACGTCTCCTCTTCACCTATCTCAACTTCTGAATTGTCACCGGTTCCCTCAGGGTCACGTAGAGGCACACAGAAAACGACTATCAGCGCAGTTAAACCAGCTATAACAAGCATGGCTGTTTCCCAAGAAGTCGATTCGATAAGAATTCGTGCCAACGGAATCAAAGTGAACTGTCCAACCGAACCGGCAGCCGTGGCTACACCTAAAGCAAATGAACGACGAGACTCGTCAACAAGTCGACCTATCGCAGCTAAAACCACCGAAAAAGAAGCAGCAGCCATACCCACACCCATAAGCACACCACCACCGACATGCAGGCCCATCGGTCCAGTTGCTTCAGCCAACACGAGCAGACCAGCAGCATAGATAACAGCACCTATGACCAACACACNTCGAGTTCCGAAACGATCCGCTAAANCACCTGCTACAGGTTGCCCGATACCCCATATCAAGTTCTGNACAGCAACCATCAGAGCGAAAGAACCAGTTCNGAGACCAAGACCGTCACTAACAGGGTCAAGAAAAATACCCATNGTNGAACGGGCACCNAGAGCTAAAGCCGTGGTCNCACTCCCAGCTATGAGCACAACTAAAAGAGACGGGNGTTTTNTNNTAGATGCTTTANCTCTGCTCTTNAACATTTGTTCATGATATTTTNAGTTACGGAAAGGTTGCACTTTTNGGTAAGTTGCGGTTCGCCAAAGCCATTCAACAGGACCGAAGCGAAACTTTTTCATCCANGGCGATGACCATGACAGCTGAATTGTCCAGATGATGAACATNGCGATCATCATCCAAAAAGCAGAAACACGTTCACCTTTTATTTCGTTCATCGTTTCGATAATTATTATTCCTAAAANTGTTTGCATCAGATAGTTGGTNAATGCCATCTGCCCGGCTGCNGCTAAACGCGATTGAACACGTGGAAGCTTGCTTAATGTGCAAATCATCATGACAAGACACACGTAACCCAAAGCCATGAAAGGAACACCGAAATTGTTAATAAAGAAACCAGTGTCTNCGNCATCTCCCAACATGAGCACAGCCGCGNCCACACATACAGGCATGCCGACAGTGAAAGACCGCAACATAACTTTCTTATACCATCCGGCTTCCCGTTCAGCATTAATGATTCCTAGACGGTAAAGACCCATGCCTAAAAGCATCATCACTGGAGCNCTAAGNGCGTACTGAGTGTTGTCATCGGTGATGAAAACACTGAGCAGAAGCCACAGGGTTGCTCCTCCGTAAATAAGTTTCTTAGCGTCAATCCGCCGCAATGGGTAAAGGACGAAGGCACTAACAGCGTAGATCATTAGGACATCNCCGAACCATAAGACGTTGTAGTGGAAGATTCCTATGCCGAGAAGTAAAAGGTTGCGCATATAGTGCACACGCCTGCTTGAATCGCCACGCTGTTCGATTCTTTCGGTTATGAGGATAATGCCAGCNCCGAAAAGCATTGAGAAAACAGCCATCATTTTGTTTAGAACGAAAACACCCATAAAAAACATAAAGGGCACATTTGCCGCCCCGACAGCCATGTCATTGACAATTTTCGACCAGTCTTCAAGGTAAGACGCGTCAACGTCGAAAAACATTATGTTCGCGCCGAGAATTCCCATTAGTGCAAATCCTCTTAGAACGTCTATAGCTANTATCCGTTCACTTTTCTGAATCGGGTTCTTATTTTCNATGTTTGTTAACTATTCTTAACTTTTNTCATTTTTCTTTGTTACATTATCTTCCAACTGAACNTATAGAAATTTTTTGGAGAGTTGATTTAGATGAATGAANATTTTTCCGATCTTGANCCAGCATCTTGGTGGACCCGCGGTAAAGCAGCAATAGTTGATTTTCTGATTTTGATAGCNGTCCTCCTTATACCAGGCGTATTGATAATCACAAGCGCAATAGTTGCTTACGACGACTTTTGGGGTGAATACGATTATTCCGCCGGAACAATTTTNCTACTTGTAGTCGGAATTATTTTAGGGCTGGGAGCGTTGGTGTGGGCTGGATGGTTNTTCGGCTACTGTCAGGGCGTTTCAGGTACGACACCGGGAAAACGATTCCAAAGAATATGTCTAGTAGACGCTGAGTCTGGTAAAACTCCTGGTGGAGCCAGGGGAGTGGGACGATGGNTAGTGCCTGGTTTGATAGGTGGGATAACNGGAATAGGTAACATCATCGAATTGATAGATTATNTATGGCCGATTTGGGANCCNAAGAAACAAAGACTAATAGACAAAGTTTTTAAAACAAGAGTTATGGTCGGAACTCCTGTGCAAGCAGAAATCTCAGATAGTGGACCTCAGAATCCAATTTCTTAGATTTTGAGACCATAACGTTAAGTGTTATAAAAGTTGCATGCGAGCACTGTTAGTAGTTTTAAGCGGACCTGTTGCACCAGAAAGAGAAGATGCCTATAACGACTGGTACACGAATGTGCACCTTCCAGATGTTCTAGCTGTACCCGGATATGTGAGAGCCGCCCGTTACAAAGCTTTCCCCGGAGAAAGATCATTCGACCAGGAATACATGGCTCTTTATGAACTCGATGTCGAAGATTTAGATTCTCTTCAGGCTGTGTCCGATGAACACATGCGAAGAATTGAAGCCAATGAAATGCACCGGTCGCCACCTGAGACAATCGATCGAGAAAATGTGCGATCAATGTATTACATCGAAACAGGACCAAGGCTCGGAGGGCACGACGATATTCCAGAAACGCTTTTTATGCCTTTCACTGAACCAGTTTCGCAACAAGATGACAAAGAGTTCAACCGTTGGTACCAGGAGATTCACCTACCAGAGGTTTTAGACGTTCCGGGTTTCTCAGCTGCTTCCCGTTACAAAGAGACCGGTATGAATATGACAGGAAGGCCTTGGCCTATAAGTTTCCCTTATCTCGCACTGTACGAACTTGCGGATGGATCAAAAGAAGCTTTCGACAATGCTATGAAAGAGCTACGTCGACGTATCACAGAAGGTGACCGCATGGAGATCAGCGACACGTTAGGTTCAGAAAAAATAACGCAAGTTTATTCAAGGGTTACAGACCGGATCACAGCTACTTGACTAGCATGCAACGAAATTCTCATTTTGAAAATCACCTGATATTAATGAAACGTGCGAGACTGCAAATATGAGAAAGTTAGCGACTCTTATTTGTTTAATTCTGATTACAACATCATGCAGCAGTAACTCTGATTCGGAAGAAGTATCAGCCCTAAAGGAGAAAGTCGCGACTCTTGAAACAAAGTTAACCAAGCAAAGTGAGGAGAGTTCTGCTTGGAGTAGTGACTATCAGGACTCCTGGATGGAAGTCTGTGAAGCCATACTTGAGTACGAGGAAGAAAAGAGTTCTAAATTGTCGGCCACAAAAGTTTGCAGGTGTACTCTTGACGGTCTGATGTCCGCTTTCACTCTCAAGGAATACGAGTCCTGGCCGCAGAACGTTAAAGATGGGGCAGCTGCTCCCTATGTTCATAGGTGCTGGCCTACTTAAATAAGGTTGCTTCAGGAAGTGACCGGATCAATCGGGGTGAACCTACCAACTGATTTTTCGATATCAGCCGCTGCGTTTAGTGCCAGATCGTCACGCCAACGGTCTGCAACACATTGCACTCCTTGAGGCAGACCGTCGAACACACCAACCGGCACTGCCACGGAAGGTATTCCAAGAACGTTAGCAGGTGTGATAAACCGCAGTATTTCTAAGAGTTCATGTCTGGAGTCTTGACGAAGGTCAGCTCCATGTTCAAATGGCTCTTGCGGCCAGGTTGGCATTACCACAACAGGGGTATCAGCGAAGAATAGCGACCATTCTCGAGCAAGACGGCTTCTTTCAGTGTGTATTACATTAGGGTTCATCATTCCTGAGGGGAACTGTTCGGTTATGTCGCTATCTAGTGTTTCAGCCATTTCTTCACTCAGGATCGGCCGTGCCGCATCCATCAGAAGCGAAACGTCAGCACCTAGTAGATGAGCCCATATTTCTGAACATAGGTTAATCTCAGGAGATCCGCTGTTAACTATTTCCCAGCCAGCATCGGCTAAAGATGACTCCGCGCGTTCAACTCCTTCAATAACCGACGGATGACATTCGGCGCCTGGAACGCTTTTAACTACAGCTACTCGACGTTTAGCATCTGACCCATGGAGTGCAACGTCAACGGATCTAGGATCACGAGAATCACGACCGTTTAAAACTTCCATAGCGGTTCGCAGATCGGATACTGAGCGCGCCATCGGACCATCAGTGAGCATGATTTGGGACGACAAAGCAGGATTCTGATCGTGTTCAAAAACGCTGAAAGCAGGCAGACGACCGTGCGTGGGTTTGATAGCTGCAACACCACAGCAGAAAGCAGGGTTACGCACCGAGCCACCAATATCATTACCTAGTCCCAGAGGTGACATTCCTGATGCGATCGCAGATCCCTCCCCACCGGATGAACCACCAGCTGTTCGCTCAGGATGCCATGGGTTACGAGTCAGACCATGCAAAGGGTTGTCGGTGCTTATTCTGAGACCAAGCTCGGGAAGATTGGTTCGAGCTATCGGGATCGCTCCCGCTCCACGGAGGCGTTCAACGAGTGGAGCATCTGTGGGGGAGATGAGATCAGCAAAAATCGGGAGACCTTGGGTTGTAGGAGTGCCGGCTACGTCTATGTTTTCTTTTATTGTGCAAGGGACACCATGGAGGGGACCGAGTTCATTCCCAGCGGCTACGGCTTTATCCGCATCTTTCGCAGCGACTTTGGCTTCTTCAGCTAAAACACGTGTAACAGCGTTCAACCATCCGTTAACTTCTTCGATTCGATCTAGATGAGCCTCAACGACTTCCAGACTGGAAACTTCCTTATCAGCGACCTTTCGGGCTAAGTGGTTCGCGGTTAAATCCCAAAGATGTTCAGTCATAGCAAGTCAGCAAGATTCACCTGTCGCCCGGTGCCATGTAAAACCATATTGGCTGGTTAGCTCCTGAATCAGCCATAGCTTGGCGGGCTGCCATGAGTAGTTTTCCAGTTTCAGTTTCGTTGAAAAACCAGCGGGTTCCCGCCCAGGCTTTGGGCGCATTATCGGAAAGCTCCAAAGCGGCCGTTTCGTAATAGCCACGTATATCTTGACTAACCCGAGAGGGAAAGCCGGGTATTCCAGCTTCTTTCCATGGAGTTCCTTCAGTTATTTTGATCAGAGCGGTTACAGCTTCTTCCAGATTCTCGGGACCGATAGTTCGCCCCATGCCAATTCGATTACCGTATTTTTCAATGGCGCGGTCGTACGCAGGACGCAAACCTCTCACCTCGTCTAAAGCAGGATGCAAATCAGGATCGTGCCTTGGAGGTAAAGGACAGGCGATGACTTCATCAGCGTCATCGGGAATTGAAACGTCGTATTGTTCGATAATAGGTTCTTCAGATTCGAGTAATTCGAAAGCCGATTTGAGAACTCTGTGCTGAAATTCAGGGTTCTGCGGCTCCCCAAGAGGTCGACCTAAAGGAAAGTCGCAATAAAGCGCACGCGGCGGAGCAGTAGATTCGACCTGTTCTCTGATCGACCCGAGAACGATTGTTGCCATACCAGCAGCTTCAAAAATGTGTGCGAGCGTACTCACGGTACGCGTGCACAATGGTCAAACAGGTGTTAGAAGGACTACATCTACACCCTGATCTTTTAGTAACTGAGCTCCAGAAGGGCCACTGTCAAGTTGAATAGCAGAGAGGTCAAACTGGTTGCCGGCATAGGAAAGATGCTGTTCAGCTACCTTTCCAATCACATTCTGATCAGCTAGTTCCTGTAGACGGTCAATCGGGAAAACCGTATTTATATCCAAAGCGAAGCCGGTGGGGTCGAAGTTGGGGCTCCAGTGACGCAAGAGATAGTCGTGATTCGCGGCCTCTAAAACTCGGTACCCAACGTCGAGCATCGTAAATTCCTCATCACCAGGGTGATGCATGGCTGCCGATGTCACTATTGCTACTGTTGCCTCGTTAAGCGGTACTGGATTGGTGAAAGAAGTTTCTTCAAACTCAGCACCAGGAATCTGAGCGGTCATTGCTTTAATATCAGAATCGACCATAAAGGGACTATACATCAGTAGATTTGCTATTTTTGAAATATGATCTACGAAAACACACAAACCATTTCAAGAAACTGGAGAATGGTTTTTCTTACTGTTTGCTTTTTGTTCATTTTGGGACCCAACATCGCTGCAGGATCTTTTGCTTCAAAAGGTGTTTCATGGATCCTCATAGCCGCTGTGTTTGTCATCTATTTTGCTTTTATTCGACCATTCATGTCAGCTACCACGGTCGTGACCTTTGAGTATTTTGAATTCAGGTTCGCATACGGGTGGCCGCGAACCCGATTACCTAGAAGTGAAATACTTTCTCAAGAAATAACTGAAATTTCTGGATGGGTTGGTACGGGCATAAGAGGAGTCTCGGGTGGTTGGCTATGGCGTGTCTGGGGTCGCAGTTGTGTGGAAATAAGAAAAGCTAATGGCAAAAGGCTCGTGGTGGGCACTAATGATCCCGAAGGTCTTTCACGAGCTTTGAATAGTTAATTTCATTGTTTAGTTTTAGTCATTTGGAAATATCACCCATAAAGGATTTTTTCAGTAGGCTACGTTTATGGACGCGAAGTCTTTTGAGGATCTTGTTGCTCGTGTAAGAGCTGATTTTGACACCACTTTCACGTGGGATTATGACCGTGACGGAGGTGGCCTTGACCGACTATATGAAAAAGCCAAACGCGCTCAGTGGAACGTTAGTGATGATCTGGACTGGTCCATCGACGTGGATCCTGAAAGACTTATCCGTTTACAAGCAGAGGAATCAGGGGTGCCTCCAGGATTCCCTGCTCGGTCATTAGCTGACATTGATCGTTCACCAGTTGCTTCATGGACAGATGACAAGTGGGTTGAGTTCGCTGTTCACTCGCAGTGCACTTCGTTAAGCAATTTTTTACACGGAGAGCAGGGAGCACTTCTGGTTGCTGCACGTCTTGTTGAAGCAGTTCCATGGATAGATGCGAAATATTACGGAGCCACTCAGGTGGTTGACGAAGCTCGTCATGTTGAAGCATTTGCCAGATACTTAGATGAGAAAATGCCAACAACTTACGCGATCAATGAGAATCTGCGTACGTTAATAGATCAGGTTTTAGCCGATTCGCGTTGGGATGTCGTATTTTTAGGAATGCAGGTAGTGATCGAAGGGTTAGCTTTAGCTGCTTTTGGTTTCATGATGGGAACCACTAGAGATCCTTTGCTCAAAGAGTTGATTCGTTATGTAATGGCTGACGAAGCTCGTCACGTCGCATTCGGAATTCTCTCCTTGCAGGAGGTTTATAAGGAACTCTCCGGAGATGAGCTGAGAGAACGTCAGGAATTCGCATTTGAGGCTTGTGACCTGATGAGAAGACGAAGTCTTAATCCTGAGCTCTGGCCAGCTTTTGGAGTTTCAAATTCTGAAATCGAGACGATGCTTTCAAACACGCGTTCCCAGCAGCGTTTTCAACATTTGTTGTTCTCAAAAATTGTTCCGAATTGTAAAAAACTCGGTCTTCTTGATCACCGTGACGGCTGGCTACGTGAACGTTTTCAAGAGATGCAGATAATTCAGTATGAGGACTGGAGCACCGATGCTGAGGAATTAACTGAAGCCTCCGCTGTTGACCCTGAACCAGTAACTACAAAAAGTAAGTGATTGTTTATGAAAGACAGGATTGAAACAAACAGAAAAATATCGGCTACACCACAAGCAGTCTGGGAAATTATTTCTGATCTCGAATCAATGGGAAACCTCTCTCCGGAAAACAGTGGAGGACGTTGGGAAAAAGGTGTGACTGGCGTTGAAAAGGGCGCCATTTTCCGAGGTAAAAACAAAAATGGTTTTCGGCAATGGTCAACGAAAGTTTTAATTACAGAATGTGAACCACCAAAAAAATTGTCCTTTTCTCTTCGAGTGGGTGGAAAAGAGTGGTGTGAATGGTCATACCAGATAGACGCGGTCGAAGACGGTTGTGTCGTGACAGAGTCTTGGATTGACATGAGAACAAAATTGCAAGAAAAAATTGGCTGGCTTGTTAGTGGCGTCTCAGACCGCGCCTCTCATAACCTCAAAAACATGGAAGCAACTTTAGAGAACTTAGCTTTACTCGCTGAATCAAAATAGAGCTTTAAAAGCAAACATGTGGAACAACTTCAATAATCCATTTCAAAAATATGTTGAAAGTAAATACGCACATAAAAAATCAGAGAAGAAAATCCCTGAATCCTCCAAATTCACACAAGGTTTAAAGCGTCTAAGGCGTTTTAAGCGGTTGTTTTAGAAATAGCGAATTTCTTCTCATGCTTACTGGCTGGTTTTAAGTCTGAGAGTGCGGAGATCTTTAACGGCATTGTAAGGTCTGGTCATGACTGAGAATCATGAGATGGCAACGGTTGACGAAGTTTTAGATATCCTCGATGTTCTCATTTCTTACGACACTGTGGCTCTAACCCCTAATCTGGACCTGATCGAAGACGTTAAGGATCGCCTCGAATCACTGGGAGCAAAAGTGGTTTTAACATATGACGATACCGAGACGAAAGCTAACTTGTTTGCCACCATCGGTCCTGACATTGAAGGTGGTGTAGTGCTTTCAGGTCACTCAGACGTTGTACCAGTGAACCCAGATGACTGGACGACACCTCCGTTTAAAGCTGACCGTCGTGATGGTCGAGTTTATGGTCGGGGGACAGCTGACATGAAAGGATTCGTAGCCTGTGTTCTGGCTATGGCTCCTATATACGCGGCGCTTGATCTAACCGTGCCGATACACATAGCTCTAACCTTCGACGAAGAGGACGGTTTCCACGGAGCACCTATTCTCTTAGCTGACCTAGCGGAGAGTGGCATACGACCATCCGCGGCTGTGATTGGTGAACCCACTGGACTACGTACTGTAGGAGCACATAAAGGTTGTTACGAGTATCGGACAACAGTGACTGGAATGAACGGCCACAGTTCAGTTCCTGCCGAGGCGGTTAGCGCGGTGCACTATGCAATGCGTTGGATTTCCGGTCTGCTGAGTCTGGGAGATGAAATGGAACACCGAGCTCCTGATCAGAGTCCTTATGATCCTCCACCTACCACCTTCAATGTGGGAACGATCAGTGGTGGGCAGGGGCGGTGCGTGGTGGCTGACAAGTGTTGGTTTGATTGGGAGATGCGACCAGTGCAGGTCGAAGACGCTAACTTCGTCAAAGAACATATGGCAATTTTGGAATCCAGCCTTTTAGACGAGATGCAATCTGTGTATCCGGAAGCGTCAATTGAGACTCAAATGGTTTGCGAAATCGATGGTTTGGAATGGCGAGATGATTCACCGGCTCTTGATCTGATGAAAGTTCTTCTGGATGAAGAGGTAGTAGCAAACGGTGGCTTTTTGCCAGTAGATGTAGTGTCTTATGGAACTGAAGCCGGTCTTTTCCAGGCAGCTGGAATACCTGCAGTTCTATGGGGTCCAGGAGATATCGGAGTAGCTCATAGACCTGATGAGTTTATTGAAGTAGCCGATCTTGAAGTCTGCTTATGTTTACTCAGACGGTTAGGAGGTCATCTTGCCAGCTGAGACTCTGGCGAATAATCCATCTAGAGCGTTCTAATTGACTAAATATTTTGGAACGTGTTATTTTCATCTTGTGCGACTGCCTGTGCCGTCGCCAGACTGAAAGGTGGTAGGTAATGCCCCTATATGTGATTGAAAGATCAATGCCCGGAATGGGTGAAATGGGTCCTGAAGAACTAAAAGGAGCTGCAGCTCATTCCAACGAAACTTTGGAGGCAATGCGATCCGAAGGTAAGGACATCTCATGGAGACACTCATACGGAACAGCAGATAAGTCCTTCTGTATTTACGAGGCTGCTGATGAAGGTCTTGTCCGTGAGCATTCTGAACGGACTGGTTTCCCAGCTGACGTAATTTCCGAAGTTGGAGGAATCATTGGACCGGAGACTGCTGAAGGCTGAAAACTCTCTAAAAGATTTTTAGATAATAGGTGATGAAATCGCGAATACCACTCGTGGATCTAAGCGGTGTTTCCCAACCAGGGACACACCGTGAAGAGACAGTGGAGACGATTCGTAAAGCATGTGAAAGTACCGGCTTTCTTGTAGTAACCGGTCACGGTGTGCCAAAAGAAGCCATTAAGAATGTAGAGGTAGCGTCACGCGAATTCTTCTCTCTCCCTCATCAGGAAAAAATGGGTTACATCGGAGGTCCTGGGGTTTTTCGAGGGTACACACCAATAGAGACATCTACGCTTGCACTGTCGAGAGACATAGTGACTCCGCCAGACTTATGTGAGGCATTTTCAATCAACCGGTTTGACGATCATGAGGTCGCTTTGCGATCTGGCTTACGGGATGGTCGCGAAGCGTTCTTCGCTCCTAACATCTGGCCGGAACGACCCGAAGACTTCAAACACGTTTTTGAGACTTACTACGGAGTCATGGAAGACCTAGCGACACGTCTCATGAGGCTGATGGCATTAGCCCTCGAGCTCGACGAGCATTGGTTTGATGACAAGATCCGTGATCACATCACCAGTCTTACAGTCAACTATTACCCGGAACTTGAACAGCCCGCAGCTAGGGGCCAGTTTCGGCGAAGCGAACACACTGATTGGGGTAGTCTCTCGATTCTTTTCCACGATGGTGAGCCTGGACTGCAAATCAAATCATCTAACGGAGAATGGGAAGATATCCCACTTGTCTCTGATTCGTTTGTTATCAACTTGGGTGACCTCATGGCATCTTGGACTAACGACCGTTGGAAGTCGACTTATCACCGTGTGGTCATACCCGAAGGTCATTTAGGCGACCGTCTATCGATTGTTTTCTTTCATCAACCTGCATATGACGCCCTCATCGAATGCATTCCGACATGCACTTCACCAAGTGATCCACCACACTACGCTCCGACGACATCTGGAGAATGGATTCTTTCAATGTTGGAGAAAACCACCTGTTAATGACAGACTGATGGGGATGAGAAATTTTTCATTTTTTGTTTCCGTGCTTTTGTGTGTTTCTGCTTGTGGAGGTACTTCTGAAACTGTTGCGCCTACTACGACTGTTGCGCCTACTACGACTGTTGCGTCCACTACGACTGTTGCGCCTACTACGACAAACGCTGAAGACTCTACTGAAGTTTTAGATAACAATTCAGAATCAGGTTCTCAATACGGTTTATGGGTTGATCTTCCTGCAGATTCAATGACGACAGGTGATTGGATTGATACTGACGGAGATGGAATTGATGACAGATGGCAGATCGGACCTGGAGAACCTGACGTACGTCCTGAAGAGCAATTGGAGCTTGAAGCAACATGCATTTTTGATGAGTCGGTACCAAAAATTTCTTGTCAGGCAGTTGGTGTAGCCTCAGGTTCTCAACTTCGATGGGAGTCAAACATATGGGGTTGGAAAACAGGTCTTTTATATGAGTTTGAACTGTTGCAGGAATATCAACTGGTTCCCGAAGTTGTCGTCACACTTCAAGAATGTAAAGGCTCTGATTGCATAGTGATTTCGAAAACGATCGACACATCCGCAATTGCTAAAGCGCAACCACAGATAGAAAATACAAACAACGAAACTGATGATAATGCTCCTGTAGCTCCACTTACAGCAGCAGATCTTGTTCGGTTCCGATGGTCAGGAGGCAACTGTCAGGGAGAAGGTAGCCGTAATTTTGAAGTTTCCCCCATTGATCCTGCAGACATCGATTGGATCAAACCACTTGGTCACTTAACAGGCGTCCATGTTACGCCAACTAGTCATCAAAAGATTTACCCATTCGCAGGTCGAACTGTTGACGTTAGGGCTCCAATAAGTGGTCGTATTATCTACCTGACAAATCGAGGAAATGCGAATACCGGAGCAAGTTTTGGTGGATCTTCTAATCAGGGTTATGAAGTTCAATATGTAATAGAAGTTTCTTGCGATTTTTACTTAATAATTGATCATGTTTTAGGTGTACCAGATCTAATTGCCCAAGAACTAGGTAGTTCTTGGGACAAATCAGTAAATATCCCAATTTCTGCAGGAGACCTATTAGGTCAACATACTGACGGGTCAAAGATTGACATAGGAGTTATTGATCTGACACGTGGCGTTGTACCAGGTTTACTCCTCCAAGAATCATATTTTGATGGTCAAGATGGGGAACCGTTCAAATTCTTCGAAAGAGATTCTTTCGAGTACTTTGACGAACCACTTCGTTCCGAGATAGCGGATAAGAGCATTCGAATAGTAGAACCAAGAGGTGGTCGTTTCGATTACGATATCGACGGCACAGCGCGCGGAAATTGGTTTCAGGAAGGAACTAACGGGTACAGGGGTACAACTTCTGATAATTTTGGAAATTATTGGAGTGGACACCTAGCGCTTATCGAAGATTCCACTGAACCTTCAAAACTGCGAGTTTCAGTAGGTGATGGTTTTGCAAATGCAGAGTCGGCAATTTGGGGTGTTACAGGTGATGGGCCTAGATTTGAAACAATTACCACTGCTAGTGGCCAGACTTCGTACGAACTTCGCAGGCTGCTTCCATGTGATGGATCTTCTTTAAATCAACCAGGTAAAGCACGAGAGTTCTTATGTAATCAAGAGGCGGTTGGAATTTTATTAATTGAACTAATTGATGAGTGGACACTTCTTGTTGAAATTTTCTTTCAATCTTCAAATACTTATGGGGTTGTTTTCTCAGAGAATGTGCGCACTTACATTCGCTGATTTGTCTTTTATAATTTGTACGCCCCCTGGGACTTGAACCCAGAACCTGCAGATTAAGAGTCTGTTGCTCTGCCAATTGAGCTAGAGGCGCATAGCCAACGATCTTACTCAAGACCGCTTATTCAAGCACATATATTAAATATGTCTGGGGTGACCGAGGGGATTTGAACCCCCGACATCCTGTACCACAAACAGGTGCTCTAACCGGGCTGAGCTACGGCCACCAAGTGACGCCCATGATACGTCAGGAAAAGCCCTCAACCGCCTATTTTTTTAGATGAATTTTGTGAGAGTATGTAGAAAAGTGCTCAAGGACGAATAATTTGCGTAAACGTATAGGTGTTATAGGTGGAGGGATAGCCGGAGCGAGCGCCGGCTACCACCTCTTGAAAACTGATAGTGATCTTGAAATAATTCTCGTTGAAGCAGAAGATCAGTTGGGTTATCACACGACAGGACGTTCAGCTGCTTTACTGCTCGAAAACGATGGAACCGAATCGACCAGAAGCATAGTTAGAGCGAGCGTAGATTTTCTCTTAAATCCTCCTGAAGGCTTAACTGAAAATGTTTTCGTGACCCCTAGAGATGTTATGCACATAGCAACCGCCGAACAGAGCAATTCGGTTGACCATCTTTTAAAAGAGAACAGTTCTGGAAGGATACCCACCAGAGAAATCAGCAAATCTGAAGCGAAAACCAAGTTCCCAGCTTTACGTGAAGAAGTTCTTGATCGTGTATTAATAGACGAAGGAACAGGGGATATCGATGTCCACTGTTTACATCAGGCTTATTTAAATGGTTTTCGAAAAAACGGCGGTGAGATAAAAACTTCTGCGCGTGTCGACTCGGCGTTAAGAAGTGGAAATTCATGGACCCTTGAAACCAGCACAGGAAAAATATCTGTTGATCTAGTCGTTAACGCTTCGGGGGCGTGGGGTGATCAGGTCGCTATACGCGCTGGAGTTGAACCTGTAGGTTTGGAACCGAGAAGAAGGACAGCCTTCACAGTTAACCGAGACGAACCTGACTTACAAGATTGGGACATGATCGCAGACATTGACCTTCATTTCTACTGCAAACCGGACGGCAGACAACTACTTTGCTCTCTTGCCGAGGAAAACCCTTCAGAACCATGTGACGCCAAACATGACGAAGCCGATGTTGCATTGGCGATAGAACGGATAAATACAGCGACAACTTTAGACATTCGCAGCGTTCAAACCGCTTGGACTGGTTTACGTACTTTCGTGCCGGACAGATCAATGGTCATCGGAGCAGATCCGGATAACGACTCATTTTTTTGGTGTGTAGGTCAAGGGGGGACAGGGATAATGACATCGCCGGGATCTGGCAGACTCTTAGCAGACTTGATAACCGAAGGAAAACCTTCTGAACATTTCGAAGCAACCGGACTCAACTATGAAGAAGTATCTCCGATGCGTCTAAGAAAAAGTAGCAGATAGAGAGAAACCCGCTCAGCACCCCGAAAGGTGACGATAACCTTTAATGACTACAAGAAAAGATTTAGCCCCCGTAGCTCAGTCTGGACAGAGCATCGGACTTCTATTCCGCTGGCCGCAGGTTCGAATCCTGCCGGGGGTGCCAAAAATTTGGATCCCTCAATTAGCTTTAGGAAACTTCTAATCTGAAGGTATGGCATTTGGAAAAGATGAATACCTTTATATAAAAGCTGGATTTCGAATTCCTGTTTCAGAGATTCTTTGGCGCTTTAATCCGTCTGGTGGTCCAGGGGGTCAACACGCGAACAGATCAAACACCCGAGTGGAAGCAGAACTGGATTTAACCCAACTTGAAGTAAATGAAGAAGTAAAAAATCTTCTCTTGAAGAGACTTGGAGAAAATGTCAGAGTCGTTGAGGATTCAACCCGATCTCAAACCAGAAACCGGAAAAAAGCTATACATCGTCTCGAAAAGATAATCATCGACGCACTCAAAATAGACAAGAAAAGAAAACCTACAAAGCCGACCCGTAGTTCAAATGAGAAAAGATTAGAAGACAAAAAGCGAAGGGGACTGTTAAAAGCAGGTCGGAAACCTCCAGAATTCAGATAAAGATCATTAATCCAAGCTGGTTAGAAAAACCATTAAAGTGGCGCCCATTTTTTGAACCTCAGAAGAAGTAAAGCCGTATTTTTCTCCAACTCTCGCAAGCGCCACTTGGCTCTCTGCTGACCAGCTAACGGTCGAAACATTTGAACCCGTAACCGCAGGAGCGGTAATTTCTTCCTGTGAAGAGTCACTTTCCGGATCAAGTTTTAGAAAAAGATCCAGAGCGTGCACTCCGAACATTTGAAATTCTTCAACACTCATACCAGCCTTTCTCGCCGCTGCAGTAAGAGAAGCAAATTCATCATTAGCGTAGGCGACAGTAACCTCCAAATCTTGCTCATGTTCAGAGTCAACACAGCCCCTAGCACTTCCAGTTCCTGTCATCACACCGTCAATGAAAGAAGGCTTAAACCCTGATCCTGGGTCCGAAGTGGAAATAAAACGATGAATTGCTCTTGTTATTGCATTTGCCTCGTTTTGTTGCACCTCTGGAAGTGTCATTAGTTCAGCTTCAGGAGGGTTAGATAGGTAGATTGCTTCGGCAATTGCACTAGGAATTTCAGGCGTGTTACGGAGTATCCCATAGGCGTCCCTTCCGGGTTCAGAAAGCCTGGAAGAAGCACCATTGTGAACTGTGCTAACCCAAGGAACCCAGTAATTATTAAAAGCTTCAAAAATTTCTTCGAAGAGGAGACCCGCTAAACGTTTAGATTCTGGATTGCTAACATGATGAAAAATTTCTGTGCCGGGGACATCGGATCTTCTTACCGCACCACCATTGTGGTGAATTGACACAAATGCTTTCGGGGAAAGAGCGTTCGCAATAGCGGTTCTTTGACGTATCGGCATATGGAGATCAGTTCTACGTGTGAGTGCAACGCTGTAGCCCAAAGATAAGAGTTCTTCCTCAACAAGCAGTGCGACTATTAAATTCAAGTCTCTTTCAACAAGTCCGTTAGCTCCTACAGAACCGGTTTCAGGGCCGCCATGACCTGGATCTATTACCACATCGACCGATTCTAAAAATTCACCACCGTTGTAGACAATTTCCGTATTGCAAGGAGTTGTTACGATTTTTCCTAGATTGGTTTGTTCAACAATCGGAAAAAGTATGCCATTTTCAAGCATTGCTCCCATCGATGCAGTTGAACCAGTTGCAGGAAGAGTGTTGATCACAGAAACAGATAAAACAATCGAAATCGTTACTGCAAAAGATCGAGTGATTCGTTTAGATGAGAACCTCATAAGCAAATATTTAAACAAATTTTACGCAAATTCTATTTCTGATCAGAATTGTTCTTCTTCGGTTGAACCTGAAAGGGCAAGAGTAGAAGCTGACCCACCCGTAATAACGGTTGAAACGTCATCAAAATAACCTGCACCAACTTCGCGCTGATGTCTCGTCGCAGAATAGCCATCAGTTTCCATTTCAAACTCACGATCCTGAAGATCGACGTAAGCACTCATATCGCTATCGGTATAGCCACGAGCCAGATCAAAAGCCGAAGCGTTCAAAGCATGCCACCCGGCAAGAGTGATAAAAATGAATTTGTAACCCATTGAACCTAATTCTTTTTGAAAATCTGCGATTGTCTCATCGTCGAGATGTGATCGCCAGTTAAACGAAGGTGAACAATTGTAAGCCAACATCTTGTTAGGAAATTCAGAATGAATTCCATCAGCAAAGGCTTTAGCTTCATCCAGATCTGGAGTGCTCGTTTCACACCAGATCAAATCCGAGTAAGGAGCATAAGCTAGACCTCTCATAATGGGAGTTGCCATACCAGGTTCTGTTGAGAAAAAACCTTCAGGAGTTCGTTCGCCGGTAAGGAACTCTTTATCCCGATCATCTATATCGCTGGTAATTAGATTTGCGCCAAGTGCGTCAGTTCTAGCAATGATGACTGTGGGAACACCCATAACGTCCGCTGCTAAACGTGAAGAAGTCAACGTACGAATATGCTGTTGGGTTGGTATCAAAACTTTTCCACCCATGTGTCCACATTTCTTTTCTGAGGAGAGTTGGTCTTCTAAATGAACCCCAGCAGCGCCAGCTTCGATCATACTTTTCGTCAGCTCGAAAACATTCAGAGCGCCACCAAAGCCTGCTTCAGCATCAGCAACAATCGGAGCCATCCATTCCCTAATGGTCTCACCATTATTTTCGCTCCATTCGATTTGATCTGCTCTTCTTAGAGCGTTGTTTATTCTTTCAACTACAGATGGGACAGAGTTGACTGGGTACAAACTTTGATCGGGATAAATTTCTCCAGACAGATTAGCGTCACCAGCAACTTGCCAACCTGACAAGTAAATAGCAGGGAGACCAGCTTTGACGTACTGAATCGCCTGTCCACCTGTCAAGGCACCCAAAGCATGAACATAATCCATGTTGTTGAGTCTTTCCCAAAGCAAGTTGGCCCCATGTTCTGCTAGAGAGTATTTCGGGAGCACAGAACCTCTTAGGCGGACAACGTCTTCTGCCGAGTAGTCTCGTTTAATTCCGTCCCAACGATTGTTGTTAGTCCAATCTTCTTCAAGTTCTTCCACCTGCTTGTTAAAACTTTCTTTCATTGCTGCCTTTCGTTTAAACCTGGCGTTATTAATCAATAATTTCGTAAGCCGGCAAGGTTAAGAAATCCACAAATTCATCCGCTAGAGCCACTTCTTCAAAAACTTTTCTCGCTTGGTCAAAAGGAAATTTGCTAAATTCTTTTACACCCATCTGTTCTTCTATAGCAGCTATTTCCTCATCAATGACGGTTTTAACCAGGTTACTCGTCACAGTTTCTCCGTTGTCGAGTTTTTTTCCATGTTGGATCCATTGCCAAACTTGCGCCCGACTTATTTCAGCAGTAGCTGCATCTTCCATGAGATTGTTGATAGCAGCCGCACCTGTACCTGCGAGCCATGAGGCAATGTAGCGCAAACCTATTTCGACATTTATCCTCAGCCCCGCTAATGTTATTTCCCCACCTGTTCGGTCTATAGAAAGTAGATCTTCAGCTGAAACCGAAACGTCATCTCTAAGTCGGTCAATCTGATTAGGTCTGTCCTTAAGCACATCATCGAACTCTTTCATAGCTATTTCAACTAGATCAGGGTGCGCCACCCATGTTCCGTCACAACCATCAGCTGCTTCGCGACTCTTGTCGTCAGAAACTTTTTTAAGTGCTTCTTCCGTTACTTCGGGGTCACGGCGATTCGGTATGAAAGCACTCATGCCGCCAATAGCGTGAGCCCCTCTTTTGTGACAGGTTGAAATCATTAGTTCGGTATAAGCACGCATAAATGGAACCGTCATTGTCACATCTGAACGATCAGGTAGGACGAAGTTGGGATCGAGGCAGAACTTCTTAGCAACACTAAAAATGTAATCCCATCTTCCTGCGTTTAGACCTAGAGAGTGATCTTTAAGTTCATAAAGGATTTCATCCATTTCAAATGCAGCCAGGATCGTTTCTATAAGCACTGTTGCCCTGATTGAACCATGCGGGATTTCCAGAGTTTCTTGTGCGTAACAAAAGACGTCGTTCCATAATCTGGCTTCTTTATGACTTTCAAGTTTAGGTAAGTAGAAATATGGTCCTGTTCCGCGACGTATGACCTCTTGAGAATTGTGAAAAATTACAAGACCGAAATCAACTAAACTAGCGGGTGCAGGAATCCCATCAATTAAAACGTTTTTCTCTGAGAGGTGCCATCCGCGGGGGCGTATAAAAAGAGTCGCAATCTCATCATTTAGTCGATATTTTTTGTCCTGTGTTTCTAAAGCAAGCTCACGTCGGAAAGCATCTCGAATATTTATTTGCCCTTCTAGGACGTTGTCCCAAGTGGGTGTTGAAGAGTCTTCACAGTCAGCCATAAATACTCTCGCCCCTGAATTTAGAGCGTTGATCATCATTTTGCGTTCTGTGGGACCTGTGATTTCAACCCTTCTATCTGCAATTCCCTCAGGAGGCGGACTTACTTTCCAGTCTCCTTCACGAATACTTTTGGTCTCTTCTAAGAAATCTGGTTTTACTCCAGACGCAAAAGCAGATTGCCGATTTTTTCTCTCTTCAAGTAATTCATTTCTCTCGTCGCGAAACCTGCGTACCATATTGACGAGAAAGTCTGTTGCTTCTGGAGTGAACACTTGCTCCAAGCGCGAATGTTCTGTTATTTGGATTTCAGACATAGGTATTGACTCTACAAATAACTTCTGCAGGAAAGGCGATTTTTAATCTTTTATGATTCCCTCATTTGCGGAAATTTTTTTATTTACATATGCAACGTATTGAGACATGTCTAACTCTTTTCCCTCCCAGATGGTTCCTGTGTGAGTGACAAAGCGATCATTTTTCCATACGTGGAGTTGGAAACCTGGAGGTTCGTCAACCGCTGAACCATTTTTGGGATTCAAGTCAAGTTTTAGTTGATTGCCAGTCGAAGGGCATACAGACACCATCGTCGAACCGAACGATGTTTGAATAGGTCTATGCAGGTGACCCGATACTACTAATTTGATTTGTGAGTTATCCCTAATCAGATTTTCAAGTCGCTCAGCTGATTTTAAACCCGAAAGGTCCATGAAGTTTATACCAGTTTCAAATGGGGGGAAGTGGGTAAAAATGAGCGTGGGTTTATCTTTGTCTTTTTTTAATATGCCGGATAGCCAGAGTTCGTGCGTTTCACTGAAAAGTGCATCGTGTTGTCCCGAGATTGAGGTATCTAAACCAATTAGCCTTACGGGAAAATCATCTACCACATAGCTGCAATGTTCGTCTGGCATTTCTTGAGGGAGCTCTGCTGAAAAAGCATTAAGAAACTCGGCTCTTTCATCATGGTTTCCCGGCAGAGGTAGAACAGGTGCATTCAAATGGGTGATAATTTCCAAGAGTTGAGAATATTGTTCCTCGGTTCCGTCATCAGTCAAATCGCCTGTAGCTAAAATCACATCAGGCTGAGGTTCAAGTGAATTCAATAGTTGCACCGCTTTTTTTAGCGTCTCTGAAGTGTCTACAAGTTCACCAAACATTCCCATATGATCACGAATATGGAGGTCCGAAATTTGAGCAATTAACACAACGCGATGCTAGAGGGAGAAAACCAGAAAAAACAAATGTACGTGAAGTAATTTGTCACATGTATAGAAAAAGGCTTGTTTGCAGTGCAATTTGAGCGGGTGAGGAGAATCGAACTCCCATCATCAGCTTGGAAGGCTGAGGTTCTAGCCGTTGAACTACACCCGCAATTAATAATGATGTTACAGGTAGGAATCTACCCTGAGGTGCAAATTAGACATAATCATGATGTTAAGTGGGTTAACGGCGCCGATACACTCTCATGTCTGTGGATTCAAAAATAACTACCCAAGACGAAGACAAAATTAAACTGAGTGTCGTGATCGATGATGAAGAATTTGATCGCGAAGTCGGTGAAGCTTTAAAACGAATTTCGAAAAATATAAAACTACCCGGCTTTAGACCTGGAAAAATTCCTCGAAAAGTTCTCGAAGCGCGCCTCGGTCCAACGGCAGGAAGACAAGANGCACTTGAACACTCTCTGCCTACTTATTACGGAAGAGCGCTTATTGAAAATGAAGTCGATGCAATAGGGCCACCAGAAATTGAAATAACTAGTGANTTAACNGAAGGTTCNGTAACTTTTGAGGCAACGGNTCCCATTCGACCCAAACCTTCGATAAGNGGTCANGANTCCTTGGAGATAGAAATNCCATCACCCANCGTTACTGAAGATGAATTCNAAGCTCAGNTGGATTCGATGCGAAAACATTTAGCGGAACTCGAAGAAGCNGAAAAGCCAGCAGAGGAAGGGGATTTGCTCACCATTGANATAGAGGGGGTTAAAGACGGAGAAGTNGTCNCAGGTNTGAGTGCAAGTGANTATCTTTANGAAGTTGGCAGCGGAACAATTCTTCCCGAAGTTGANGACTNTTTAATCGGNAGTTCAAAGGGAGATCAGGTCGAATTTGAAGCTAAGCACCCAGCTGAAGAAGGNCAGATATCTGTAAGTATAAAAGTTGGNCAATTGCAAGTTCGTATNCTTCCGGATGTGGATGATGATTTTGCTTCTCANGTTTCAGAATTTAAAACNGCTGANGAGTTGTTGAAAGATCTCCGNNAGNGAATGGANGAAACNAAATCTCAACAAGTAGGNATGATGGCTAGAGATTTAACAGCCAAAGCTATNGGTGANNTGGTTNAAATAGAGCTTCCAGAAGAANTAGTNGAAAANGAAATAGATCGAAGNATCAGAGACTTGGAAATGAGACTTAATTCCCAAGGTCTTGAANTAGAAAAATATTTNGAAGNAACTGGAGGTGNAATTGAGACAATCCGAGANGATTTCCGTACCACAGCAGAAATCNCNGCCCGTATTGATTTNGGTTTGAGAGCAGTTGCNCATGTTGAGTATTTGGACGAGGAAGAAGAAAACTTTGAAAACTATTTAGAAAATATGGCAGTGCAAATGCANATGAAAGCCGAAGAATTGCATGATGCACTTAAAACCTCTGGAAGGCTGATGGACGTTCGAGCAGACATANCAAAAGAAGCTGCTTTACAGTGGGTTTTTGACCGGNTNAATCTCTTAGANGAAGACGGAAATACCGTTGATTCAGCGATTTTGGAGGTCAAAGAACCGGATATCCCTGACATGACCCAAAAAATAAGCGAAAATAATGATGTAGAGGCGGAAGATTTGAGCGAAGATGATTTGATGGATGGTCAAGTCATCGATCAAGAAAACAATGATGGAGATAATGAATTATGAACCTTGCTGATATAAGCATTCGTAATTATCTGGTTCCAACGGTTGTCGAGCAGACGAATCGTGGAGAAAGAGCATTCGATCTCTATTCGCGTCTTTTGAAGGAGAACATAATTTTTCTAGGCACGCCTATAGATGATGCAGTAGCAAATTTGGTTTGTGCTCAGTTGTTGCATCTGGAGTCTGAGAATCCTGATCGTGATATAAGTCTCTACATAAATTCACCTGGAGGTGACATAAACGCTCTTTTCGCGATTTATGACACCATGCAATACATCAAGCCGGATATAACTACAATTTGTTTCGGTCAAGCAGCTTCAGCGGCAGCAGTATTGTTGGCGGCTGGATCACCTGGAAAACGTCTCGCTCTTCCTCATGCCCGTGTTCTCATACATCAACCTTATGCGGGAGCGGAAGGTCAAGTTTCAGATATAGAGCTTGCTTCAAGAGAAATACAAAGACTTAAAACTCAACTTGAAGAAGTTTTGGCAAAACATACTGGACAGTCGACGGAAAAGATACATGACGACACAGATCGTGATTTTGTGATGACTGCAACTGAGGCAGTCGAGTATGGGATAATTGATGAAGTGATTGATTCGCGAAATTTAGCGGATAACAGCGGAGCGATTTCAGCTGTCACCTGATTGGGTGACGGGAAATCTTAGTGGAAAGGGCGAATTAAGTGGCCAAGTTTGGAGAAGGCGGAGAACTCCTTAAGTGCTCATTCTGTGGAAAAACACAGAAACAAGTAAAGAAGCTGATTGCTGGTCCCGGTGTCTATATTTGCGACGAATGTATTGATCTTTGCAATGAGATTATCGAAGAGGAACTTTCGGAAACTTCTGAATTCACGCTGACAGAGCTGCCGAAGCCTCGTGAAATATTTTCATTTCTCGATGAATACATTGTCGGGCAAGCTCAGGCCAAAAAGATACTCTCTGTAGCTGTCTACAATCATTACAAACGAATTAAGTCAGTTGGATCCTCAGTAGAGGATGTCGAAGTAGCGAAGTCAAACATTCTTCTGATTGGACCAACCGGTTGTGGCAAAACTCTGATGGCGCAAACTCTTGCTCGAATGCTAAATGTCCCTTTTGCGATTGCAGATGCAACTGCTCTTACTGAAGCCGGTTATGTGGGTGAGGATGTAGAGAATATTCTTCTCAAACTTATTCAGGCCGCAGATTATGACATTAAAAAAGCTGAAACAGGGATTATCTATATAGACGAAGTAGATAAAGTAGCGAGGAAAAGTGAGAATCCTTCAATCACTAGGGATGTGTCAGGCGAAGGTGTTCAGCAGGCATTGTTAAAGATTTTGGAAGGCACTAAAGCAGCCGTGCCTCCACAAGGTGGACGAAAGCACCCACATCAAGAGTTTTTGCAAATTGATACAACGAACATATTGTTTATTTGTGGTGGTGCTTTTGCGGGACTTGAAGAAACTATAGAAGCCCGCCTTGGAGGTGCGGGGGTAGGTTTCGGTGCGGACATACGTTCACCGCAAGAAAAAGACCTCGGGACGTTGTTTTCAGGAGTTCTACCTGAAGACTTGGTTAAATTCGGTTTAATACCTGAATTCATAGGAAGACTTCCAGTCGTCGCCACGGTCTCCCAGCTTGATGCAGAAGCTTTGGTGAAGATTTTAGTTGAACCTAGAAATGCTTTAATCAAGCAGTATGAGAAAATTTTTGAATTTGAAGACATTGAACTTGAAGTAACTGAAGAAGCTTTGCAGGCAATCTCAGAACAAGCTCTTGAGAGAGGAACAGGCGCTCGGGGACTACGTGCAATACTGGAAGAAGTTTTACTTGATCCGATGTATGAACTTCCCAGTGATACTTCTGCTGGGCGTGTAGTAGTGGATTACGAAACTGTCATCAATCGTGGAGTTCCCCGAATTGAATTACGAGATGCAGATCAAACAGATCGCGCTGCTTCTTGAACTCCTAGGACTTAACATTAGAGGAGTATGAATTTCACGGAGGCTCTGCAGTATTTAGATCGTTTCATTAACCGAGAAGCAACTGCAGGGCGTATGCATGGACTGAGTCTGGCTGCAATGTCCGAACTGGTCAAATGTATGGGAGAACCTCATAAAGACCTGAAGGCGATTCATGTGACAGGAACCAATGGAAAAGGTTCTGTGGTGAGTATGACTCAATCGATTCTCTCTGCTAATGGATTAAGAGTCGGCGCTTATATGAGTCCACATGTTGACACGATCAGGGAAAGGTTTCTTCTTGCAGATTCTGAGGTTACTGAAGAAATTTTTGCTGATCTAATTCTTGATGTTTCACAATATGTTGAAAACAATTCCTTAGAGCCAAGTTATTTTGAACTTTTAACTGCTGCGGCACTTCTACTGTTCAGTAATGAAGGTGTTGATGCAGCAGTCGTTGAAGTTGGAATACTTGGGCGTTTTGACGCAACAAATGTTCTTGATGGAGAAGTTGCAGTTATAACAAATATAGGTAAAGACCACACGGACGGAAAAAAAGAGTGGAGGAGAGCGATAGCAGCTGAAAAGGCAGGAATTATTGTCGAAGGTAAACCACTATTGTTGGGACATTCCGAAGAAGATGTACTCGATTTGTTTCTTGCAGAGAATCCAGAGCCATTATTTCAAAATGGCAAAGATTTTTTAGTTGAAGAATCCATTCCTGCCGTAGGGGGTCAGGTCATAAGCGTTCGAGGAATTTTCGGCAGATATCAAGAAATTTTTCTCCCTTTATATGGAAAACGTCAAGCAGAAAATGCTGCGCTTGCATTAGCTAGTGCAGAAACTTTCCTTGAAGGCTCAGTGTCAGAAGATGCCATTGAGGATGCCTTTGCTAATTTGTCTGTCCCTGGGCGTCTAGAAATTCTTTCTCGTAGACCTATAGTTCTGGTGGACGGTGCACACAACCGAGACTCTGCAAAGCATCTTGCCGAAACTGTTAATGAAGTTTTTCCGGCAAATCGCAGAATTTTGATCCTCGGAATTTTAGAGCCTCATTCACCTGAAGAAATTTTCGCTGAATTGAAGGATATATCTCCCGAGCTTGTCGTAGTTTGTGATGCCCCTTCACCAAGAGCAATAGATGTTCACGTATTGGAAGACATTGCACTGAAACTCGGATTTGAAGTGGCGATAGCTGAAAACCCTTATGAGGCAACTTTGCATGCTTTACGGATCAGTGATGAAGAAGACCTAATTGTTATAGCCGGCTCTTTTTACAATGTTTCTGAGTGTCGGCGTGCAGTTAGCGATACTAATTCTTAGGAATTGAAATTTTGCTTGTTGGTAACCAATTTTCCTTTTAGGTCATAGCATATTCTTATGGGTAGAACTTTTGTGATGTGCAAACCGGACGCAGTGGAAAGAAAGCTGGTTGGTGAGATAACTCGACGGCTTGAAGAGTCTGGTCTATCTATAATTGCAGCTGAATTGAGGACGTTAACTCCAGAGCTTCTTTCCCGACACTATGAAGAGCATGTTGGTAAGCCTTTCTATGATGAGTTAGTTGCATTTATGTCAAGATCTCCTGCGATGCTTATGGTTTTAGAAGGGGAAGGAGAAGCTTTTGCTGTTGCACGTCAATTGATGGGAGCTACAGATCCTGTAGAAGCTGAATCTGGAACCATTCGAGGTGATTTGGGTACTGAAATGCCCGAAAACCTCATACATGGCTCAGATTCCGAAGAATCAGCAAAACGTGAAATTTCTATTTTTTTCCCTGAACTATAAACACGCTCTAGGTGGTTATATGTGCGCTTAGAGTGGTAAAAACATTTGAAATCGGCTACCGTCAAGGGACAGTTATGTACTTAACTGTAAGTATCAGAAAAGAATTGAACTGAGAAAAATTTCAGGAAAGTAAGAACTAATGAATAGTCAAATCGAACAGGTCGCTGGCGGTACTTTTTTTGGTGGTCGCGACATTGCAGTTGATTTGGGTACAGCTAACACACTTGTCTACGTACGAGGCGATGGAATCGTTCTTGACCACCCTTCAGTTGTTGCAATAAATACTCTAGATGGAACAGTTCTTGCAGTCGGAGCGGATGCAAAGAGGATGATTGGTCGCACCCCCGGACATATACAGGCGATCAGACCTCTTGAGGACGGAGTGATTGCTGACTTTGACGTGTGTGAAAAAATGCTTCGCTACTTCATCCAACAGGTCCATAACCGTAGGTGGGCTAAACCTAGAATGGTGATTTGTGTGCCATCGGGAGTTACAGGAGTTGAAAGACGAGCCGTCCAAGAAGCAGCAGAACATGCGGGGGCAAGATCGCCGGCCTATATTATTGAAGAGCCTATGGCAGCGGCTATAGGGGCAGGGTTGCCTATAGCTGAACCTACAGGAAGCATGGTTGTCGATATAGGTGGAGGTACTACCGAAGTAGCAATGATTTCTTTGGGGGGTATAGTTGCCAATCAGTCAATACGTATTGCTGGAAATGAACTTGACGAAGCAATTATCCAACATCTCAAGCAGGAGCACGGAGTAGCTGTCGGAGTACGAACAGCTGAAAATATAAAAACGACACTAGGCTCCGCGTATCCATTGGAAAAAGAACTACTTGCTGAAGTTAATGCAAGCGATTTATCTACTGGACTTCCAAGGACTGTAAGTTTTTCGACAACAGAAATACGCGAAGCAATGGCTTTCCCTTTGATGGCGATTATTGATGCGATCAAAGTCACCCTAGACTCAACCCCTCCAGAATTAGCAGCTGATGTAATGGAAAGAGGGGTTGTACTGACAGGAGGGGGAGCTCTGCTTGTTGGACTTGTCGAGAGACTTGCCGAGGAAATAGGAATGAAAGTTTTGATGGCACCTGATCCTCTACATTCCGTGGTTCTGGGAGCGGGAAAAGCCTTAGAGGAAATTGATCGTTTCGGAACTATTTTTTTCGGCACTAATCAGGAGTAATTTTCGTGCCCCGAAGGTCAAGCGATAGGCCCAGGGTTGTTTTGCTCGTTTTAATGGCTGCAGCTTTAACCCTGTTAACAGCTCAGTTTAAAGATTTCCTTCCTGTAGATGAGTTTCAACAAGGTTTCCGTGATGTTATCAGTCCCATCCGAAAGGTTATTGACAGAGCAACTGACCCTTTCCAGACAGTTTGGAAGGGAATTTTTGAGTACGACGAAGTAAGTGAGGAGAATGAACGCCTGCAGCTGGAAATCGCTCGAATGAGAGGCGCTGAATTGAAAGACGAAGCAGATCGTGAACTTCTTGAGAGACTCTTGGGTGAAGTAGACATTGACTATTTGGAATTAGAAACAGTAGTTGCACGAATTATTGGTGTCCCGGGTGGGAATTACAACAGTCATGTGGTCGAGATAAATAAAGGTACTGATGATGGATTGCTGGAGGGAGCAGGTGTCATCACGAAAGCTGGTTTGGTTGGCTATTTATATGAAGTCGACCGGTCAAGCTCATTGGTGAGACTTGCCACTCATCCCGATTTCAGAGTTGGTGTGAGGCTTATCAACTCGCAAGACGAAGGTCTTGCACGAGGAAATGGAAGCCAAGGGATCGTAATTCTCGATGCAGGTATAAGTATTGATTCAGAAGTGTCGATTGGTGAAGTCGTTGTCACATCAGGTGGAAGGAGTATTTTCCCACAGGACATTCCGGTCGGAAGAGTTATCGATCCAGATCAAGAAGCAGATTATGCTCGTTCGATCGAGATTGATCTGTCAGCTTCGTTAGAGAATTTAAGTTTCTTAAATGTGATTTTAGAAACAAAAGAAAACCTAGACAAATGAATACTTGGTTAAGAGTTTTGACTCTTCTTATTGCTGCAGCAATTTTACAGTCATCTATTTTTACTGAAATACGGATTGACGGCACTGGGGTAGAACTTCTCCTATTGATTGCTATTTTGTCTGGTTACCACGGTGGACCGATCCGAGGTGCATACGTTTCATTCTGGACTGGTTTGGTGAATGACTGCGTAGTGGCAGCTCCTCTAGGAATACATGCTCTTATATATCCTGTAATAGCGGTAGCTGTGAGCAATCTTGAACAAAGATTTATTGATGAAAGGCGCTTTATAAGGGCGCTCGGCATAGCTGCAGGTGTTGCAACGGGAGTAATTTTAACTGCTGCAGTCGGAGATATTTTTGGAGAGCAATTATTTAACAGTACTTCTTTGCCTGAAACGGCGATCGTCGCAGGTGTAATTACGACTGTTTTTTCGAAACCTGTGAGCAATGTCGTTAACTGGACAGTTTCGAGTGGGACGCCAAAAGAAGTTGAAACGCATTTTTCAGGAAGTGTACGTTGACCGAAGAAGTGATCCGCTACCGTATGCGTGTTTTGGCAGTTATTGCCTTATCAATGTTTGTCGCACTAACTGCAAGGCTTTGGTACCTTCAAGCTTTGAAATCNGAAGAAGCAAAAGATGTGGCTACGACNAATATCACTCGAGTCATCAATATNGAAGCGCCAAGAGGNCAAATATANGATTCTTCTGGAAAGCTGCTTGTAGGGAACAGAATTGTTGCTTCTGTGACACTTAATCCTAAAGAAATTGAAGAAGCNGACATGGANTCCAAAGAACTTNTGGANATGNTGACAGANGTTGCTGTCGAAATNAATCGTTCTGGCAANTTGATCAAAGTGTCNGACATACAGGAAATNATCAAGGATCCTTCATATGGACCNTATGANGACATTCCGATNGCTGTNGATGTTCCNGANGATTTNCTTGTTTATTTTGGTGAGAGACCCAATCGTTATCCTGGAATAAAAGTNGCAGACCGCTCAGTGCGTTCNTATCTNTATGGACCTTTAGCGAGTCATGTGCTCGGATGGGTNGGNCCAGTTACTGATTTTGAGCTTTCGATAAGAAAACCAGTAAAAGGAAAAGAGTATTCCTTACGAGATCAAATAGGTAAATCTGGAATTGAACTAATGTTCNAAGACGATCTAAGAGGTGAAAACGGAAAACGTGTAGTCGAAGTCGACCGACGAGGAAGGGTTATACGTGAAAGAACAGACCTGTTTCAACCTCCGGTATCAGGCAATGATGTTCAAATCACCATAGATATAGATCTGCAGAGTCTTTTAGAAAACGAACTTGAAAGAAGTATTTTTTTGGCCCGCGAGAAAGTGCCTGAAGTTTTTGAGGAAGGTAAAGAACCTCCACCGTTTACGGCACCAGGAGGATCAAGTCTTATTGTTTCACCGCAAGATGGTGGAATTAAAGCGATGGCTTCATATCCAACTTATGACCCCAACGAATCAATTGGAGGTTATTCGGTAGAACGCTGGAATGAATTGAACGACCCTTTAAATGACTTACCGATGTTCAACAGAGCTATCCAAGGGGAGTATGCGCCGGGTTCAACTTTTAAGATTTTCACAGCTCACGCTGCCTGGCATGATGACGTGTTTGGTACTGGAAGAGTTAAAGCAGCTGATCAGCCTTTTGATGACCCAGGTGAATATTTTATGCAAAGTTGTCGTGCAGATGCGGAGGATTTAGAAACGGCAGGTGGTTGTGTTTTTAGAAATGCAGGAAGTAAGCCATATGAAAATGTAGATCTAATTAGAAGTCTGACTGTTTCCAGCGATGTTTATTACTACACGATTGGTGAGTCTATTTACATAAATCCGAAACACCCTGACAATTCCATTCAGGAAGCTGCGTATTCATACGGTTTGGGTATGCAAACCGGAGTGCAGCTTCCCTTTGAACAAGATGGCTATATACCCACTCCAGAAAAACGCAAAAAACGCCATGAAGAAAATCCTGGAATTTTTCCAAATAGTAATTGGTATCCAGGAGACAATGTCAATATTTCGGTTGGGCAAGGAGATGTCCTTGTAACTCCACTTCAGTTAGCCAATGCATACGCAACATTTGCAAACGGAGGAATTAGTTTTGCTCCAAATATCGTTTTAGGTGTTTTTGACAGAAATGGGGAACTAGTCAAAGATTTTGGGGCACGGATTAAGGGTGAAGTTGAAATTGATTCTGATTTTAGAAATAGAGTACTTCGAGGACTTGCGGGAGTAACTGAAGATCCGGAAGGAACCGCCTACTGGGCATTCAACTCCGAAGCTACAGACGGAGTTTTTTTCCCGTTAGATAATTTTCCAGTGGCGGGAAAAACTGGCACAGCTGAAGTTAGAGGAAAGGCAGATTCGTCACTTTTCGCTGCAATTGCGCCAGCACAAGATCCAGATTATGTAATGGTATCGATCTTAGAAGAAGCTGGTTTCGGTAGTTCGGTAGCAGCGCCTATGAGTGCCAGAGTTATGAAGAAAATGGTTGAAGATAATGTGCCAGAAGCGTTGACACTTGAAAACCGTTATGCAGTCTCTGCTGCACTACCACTTTGCATCGAATGGTATTTATGGAAGGAGAGTGATTCATTGAAAAACCTGGAAAGTTTTAATGAAACGGAGTCAGAGATATTTGGACCGTCTTTATCTCCCGATGGCACTGTTAGGGTTCGTGGAATTGGGATCAATTGTAATGAAGTAATTGAATCTCTATTATCACCTATTGAACAATTGAACATCGTTTCGAGTTTTGGGTAAGTCAAATGGTAGATATTAGAACACCGAATTTTGGCAAAATCAAAATAGTACGGCATGTCGATTTTTCAATTCCAATACTGGCATTAACTCTAAGTGGAATTGGCTTACTGATGATCTACTCCGCTACTCGAAAACCTTTCGATTTAATCGATACGAATGAGATTTTACATGTTCAAAAACAAGCCATTTTTCTTCTAATAGGAGTTATTGGAATGTTTGTTGTAGCCGCAATCGGGCATAAACGACTTCAACGACTTACTCCACTTATTTATTTAGTTGTTATCGGTTTACTTTTTTCTGTCTTGTTTCTAGGTGTTGAAAAAAAAGGAACTAAAGGCTGGTTTGAATTTGGAATTTACCAGTTTCAGCCTTCTGAATATTGCAAAATTGGAATAGTAGTTGTGCTGGCATTTTTGTTGAGTGGAAGCGAAACAATAAGTCGAGGGCGTTTGTTGCTGACTCTTGTTGCAGCCGGTTTGCCAATCGTTGCTATTCTTGCTCAACCTGATTTGGGAACAATACTTGTATATGGTGCCATAACAGCCGGAATGGTAGTTGCAGCTGGCATTAAGGGACGTTATCTATTTATTTTGTTTCTACTTTTACTAACTGGAGTAGTTGCCGTATTTGAATCTGAAACTCTTGAAGATTATCAAGTCGCCAGATTATTGGTGTTTGTTAATGACGATGAGTCGACATCCGCAAGTTACAATTTGGAACAGGCACAGATCGCTATAGGAAATGGTGGAATAACCGGAAGCGGTTTATTTGAAGGGACACAAAATAAATCTGACCTAGTCCCAGAACAACAAACGGATTTTATATTTACAGTTATTGCAGAAGAGACAGGCTTTCTCGGCAGTGTTCTCGTTTTAGGGCTGATAGGACTTTTACTGTTCAGGATTTGGCGAATCGGACGATTAGCGGAAGATAACTTCGGATTGCTTATTTCTGTTGGAGTTTTCTGCATGATACTTTTTCAAACCTTCCAAAGTGTCGGAATGTCTACAGGGATAATGCCTATTACAGGTATTCCCTTACCTTTAATCAGCTATGGAGGATCTTCTATAGTTTCTACTTTTCTAGGGTTAGGGCTTGTTGAAAGTGTCCATATGAGACGTCATGAGAGATCAAATTAAAGTTTTGAATTGATCTCAAGAACAAAATGCTACGATTAATCACATGAGTTCTCTATGGGCAGAGCTCGAACAGTTTCTAGACGAGATAGAGAAGCCTGCAAGGTATATAGGCGGAGAAGATGGAATGGTCGAACCTGAACATTCTCCCGAAAAAACTTCTTGGCTTCTTATCTATCCGGATACATACGAGATCGGCTTACCTAACCAAGGTTTACAAATCCTTTACGAAATATTAAACGAGCGCCACGATTCGGTCGCGGAGCGCTCGTATGCCCCTTGGGTGGATATGTCCCGTGAGATGAGAGACAGGGGTCTTCCGCTTTTTTCAGTTGATACCCACCGCTCAGCTGCAGATTTTGACATTTTGGCTTTTAACCTTTCAGCCGAACTTGTTTATACGAATCTGCTGGAATGTTTAGACTTGGCAAATGTGCCTCTTTATTCATCTAACAGAGACTCCGACCACCCCTTAGTTATAGCAGGAGGGCATTGCACATATAATCCCGAACCGTTTGCCGACTTTATCGATTTGGCTGTTTTAGGTGATGGAGAAGAAGTTGTTGGGGAGATAAGTGAAATTTTTTCTGAATGGAAAAGAAACTTAGAGCCTGAAAAAAATAGAACTCAACTACTAGAAGCTCTAGCAGAATTGTCTGGTGTGTATGTTCCCTCTTTATATGAAACGAGTTTTTCAGATGGACGACTTGTTTCTATTTCACCAAAAAGTAAAAGTGCTGCAGCGGACATTGTAGAAAAAAGAACAATTTCAGATTTAGCGGAGTGGCCTTATCCCAAAAATCAATTAGTTCCTCTTACAGAAGTTGTACATGATCGACTTAATGTAGAGATATTCCGTGGCTGCACTAGAGGGTGTCGATTTTGTCAAGCTGGCATGATTACCAGACCTGTTAGAGAAAGACCTCAAGAACAAGTTATTTCTATGGTGGAAAAAGGTCTTAAGAGAACTGGTTACGACGAGGTCTCTTTGACTTCACTTAGCAGTGCAGATTTTAGTGGCATCGAAAATGTTATTTCGCAAGTAATGACACAAGATGCTTGCAGCCCTGTTTCATTATCGTTACCCAGTTTGAGAGTAGACGCCTTTACAGTAAACACTGCATCACAAATGCAACAAGCGCGTAGAACAGGACTTACTTTTGCTCCTGAAGCGGGTACATGGCGATTAAGAAAAGTCATAAATAAGCTGATAAGCGACGAAGACCTTTTTGCCGCAGTTGAATCCGCCTACTCACAGGGCTGGAGAAGGGTCAAACTTTATTTTTTAGTTGGATTACCGACAGAAACAGACGAAGACACTTTAGGCATAGTCAATCTGGCTAAAAAAACTCTGGAGATCGGAAAGAAGTATCACAAAAATCCTTCTGTAACAGTTTCTGTCGGTGGTTTTGTCCCAAAGCCGGATACCCCTTTCCAATGGTTCGGCCAAAATACTGAAGAGGAACTTCTAAGGAAAATCTATCTGTTACGAGACGCAGCAAAAAAAGTTAAAGGTCTAAGGCTTAAGTGGCATGACAGCAGAGCAACTGTTGTCGAAGGAATTCTTTCTCGTGGTGATAGGAGACTAGGCGCTGTAATTGAAAAAGTATGGAAAGAGGGCGGTGTTTTTCAGGAATGGAGCGAACATTTTGATATCTCTATTTGGAAAAATGCAATGGAAGAAGAGGGCTTGAGAATAGAAGATTTTGCTTACAGACACAGAGAGGAAACTGAAGTTTTACCCTGGGATCATCTGTCGGCTGGTCTGCATAAGGATTTTCTTTGGCAAGACTGGAGAGATGCTCTCGACAATTTAGGGCTTGAAGATTGCAGATGGACGCCATGCTATGACTGTGGAGCATGCACGGGTTACGGGATAGAACATGTTGTGGCGTCAGCAGTTCCGCCCGCAGGTGGAAGTCAAGGCACAGGTGTGCTTTCAGAACATGCGGAAATTAATGTTTCAATTGAACCTGCAAATTCCCTGAAAGATTTACAATCCTCAGGAGTTAACGAATGAAGTGTTTGAGAGTTCGATACACAAAGCTGGGAAAAGTAAGGTTTGTTGGTCATCGTGACGTCGCACGGATATGGGAAAGGGCTTTACGTAAAGCGGAAATCCCTGTTTTGTATTCTCAGGGATTCTCTCCTCACCCTAGAATCTCATTTGGCTTAGCCCTACCTACAGGATTTGAATCTGAAGCGGAGTATCTCGACATATATCTTGATGAGGATTTTTTCTTAAAGGATTTTAACCCAATTTCAATCAATGAAAATTTAAGTAACTCTCTACCAAATGGCATGGATGTGTTAGCACTAGGAGAAGTTGAAACCTCAGAAGATTCTTTACAAGAAGCTGTCGATTCGTGTGTCTGGCAAGTAAAAATTGCCGGTGTAAGTATTGAAGATTTTGAAGTTTCTAGGGAGAAGTTGATTTCAAGCGAGATTTTTGAAATTGAACGTCAGCGCAAAGGGAAAATTTTCATAGAAAATGTTAGACCTCAAGTGCACTCTATAACTGTTACCGGAAAGACTGCAGAAGATTTTAATATACTTACAGAATTAGGTACAAAGCCTCGCGTATTGCGTCCGACAGATCTATTAAGAGCAATTAATCCAGAACTCAGAACTAAAAATGTTTTAAGAAAAGAACAAATAATTTTGCAGGAAGACGAAAGATTCGAACCATTATCAATTCGATTGCTTCCTGCCACGCCAGTTGAGGTTTTGGCGTGATAAGGAAGGAAGAAATAAATGTCCAATCAGAAGAAGAAAGAAAAACTTTCTTCAGAGAATCATGAAAACAAGAAACCAAAAATTGGAGATAGTAAACCTGCTCCAATTGCGGATGATACTAAAAACTCTTCAACAGTAGAAAAAAAGTCAAAAAATCAGAAGCGGGAACGCAAACGCAAGAATGCTAAATCTTCAAATCACTCTAAATCGGGTCATGTTGAAGGAGTTGGTGGTTATTCGCCTTTAGATATCGATGAGGGCTCATTACGCCATCGGCGCGGACGGGAACGACGTGGAAAACCAATCGGTCGCTATTTAATGTGTGTGAGTGTCTCAGGGGGCGTCACACAAATAGGGGTCTTGGAGGGTAGATCCCTTATTGAACATTATGTGTCACATCCAGCCAACGATTGGAGCGAAATACATGGCAATGTTTACTTAGGAAAGGTGCAAAATGTTTTACCAGGTATGGAGGCTGCTTTTGTAGATATTGGAACGCCTAAAAATGCTGTTTTATATAGGGGCGATTTGCAATTCGATGATCAGGAAATTGATGNAGAGTCATCTATGAAAATTGAAGAAGCACTTAATGTGAATCAGAAAATAATCGCACAAGTCACTAAAAACCCCATTGCTCATAAAGGAGCGCGTTTAAGCCAAGAAGTGTCACTCGCGGGAAGATTTGTTGTTCTGATACCAGAAAGTAAAACTTTTGGAATTTCTAAACGCCTTCCTGATTCGGAACGTCGGAGATTGCGTTCCATACTCGATCGAATTAAACCAAACGAGCATGGCATTATTGTGAGAACAGCAGCAGACGGGGTTACAGAAGAAGAGATCTCTTTAGACCTTATGAGATTGATTGATCAATGGGAAGAGATCAATACATTTGCTAAAAAGGCGAAAGTTCCGTCCCTTCTTTATCGTGAACCTGAATTAGTTTTTCGCTATATCCGTGAAGAATTCAATAAAGACTTTCGTGGTGTTCTAATTGATGACTATGAATTATTCGAAAAAGTAAGGAATTACGCCGAAAGTGTCGCTCCAGCAATAGCAGAAAGAGTTACTTTCTACGACAAAAAAGATGAGAAATTGCCTCTATTTGAGCGTTATCACGTGCATGAGCAGTTGATGAAGAGTCTCGACCGAAAGGTTTGGTTACCTTCTGGAGGTTCTTTGATAATTGAGAGCACGGAGGCTTTGACTGTAATTGACGTGAATACCGGAAAGAATGTTGGTTCTTCAAGTCTTGAGGAAACAGTTTTGGCTAACAATCTAGAAGCAGCAGAGGAAATAGCTCATCAGTTAAGACTTAGAGATATAGGTGGAATAATCGTCATAGATTTCATTGATATGGAATTGGGAGCAAATCGTGAAGTCGTTGCTAATTCTTTAAGGGAAGCTTTACTGCGAGATAAAACTAGAACTCAGGTTTTCGACATATCTGAACTAGGTCTGGTGGAGATGACAAGAAAACGTATTGGAGAGGGTTTGATTGAATCTTTCACCGATGAATGTGAGGATTGCTCCGGACGTGGTTTTGTTTTAGATGAAAAACTTGTTGCAGCTTCAGACGGTGGTAAACACCGCTAGCAATTGCTCATTAGCGGTGTTTCACCAACTGTATTCTGTTAGCCTTAACAGGATGTATGCAGTAATTAGCACCGGTGGAAAACAGTACAGAGTAGAACAAGGTCAGCGTTTACTGGTCGAGAGATTGGGCGAAGTGGATTCTGATGTTGAGTTGAAACCAGTCATGCTTGTTGACGGAGATACTGTTTTAGCCACTCCTGAATCTCTAAATAGTTCGAAAGTCACTGCTCGGATTATTTCAGATGTCAAAGGTCCCAAAATTAAAGCTTTCACTTATAAGAATAAAAGCAACCAGCGTCGGCGCTGGGGGCATAGGCAAAAGCTTGCAGAAATCGAAATTACGGGAATAAAGAAAGGCTAGTTGGATGTCGAAAACCAAAGGTGGTGGATCAACTCGAAATGGTCGGGACTCGAATGCGCAAAGACTAGGAGTGAAGGTTTTTGATGGAGGAAAAGTTCAGGCCGGAAGTATTTTGATACGCCAGAGAGGAACAAAATTCCATCCTGGGCAGAATGTGGGTAAGGGTTCAGACGACACTCTTTTTGCTACAGCTGATGGTGTCGTAAAGTTTGGCTTCCGTAGAGGACGTAAGCTAATTGACGTTTTAGGTGACTCTGAATAATTTCACAAGTTTGTGATCTTAATTAGTTTAGAATTCTTTTAACCACTCGCTTTCGGGAGTTAAAATGTCAAATTTTGTCGATGAGTGCGGCATTAATGTATGTGCAGGTGATGGTGGTGCTGGAGTTGTTTCGTTTAGACGCGAAGCCCACGTTTCCCGTGGTGGTCCTGACGGTGGAGATGGCGGCAACGGCGGAAACGTTTGGATTGAAGCTGATCACAATGTTGCTTCTCTTTTAGCTTTTCGTGACCATCCGCATCGTCGTGCGCAAAATGGGACGCATGGTTCCGGGGCTAAAAGACATGGCCGTTCAGCGGAAGAACTGATAGTAAGCGTGCCAGAAGGCACCACTATTTATGACCTTCAAGGGGATGAAGTTTTAGCTGACCTGTCGACAGATGGGGACCGTTGGTTGGCAGCACGAGGAGGTCGGGGAGGAAGGGGAAACGCACGTTTTCTCAGTAATAAGCGGAGAGCGCCAACTTTTGCAGAGCAGGGTGAAGAAGGTGAAGAAAAGTGGCTTCGTTTAGAACTTAGACTCCTAGCAGATGTTGCCTTGGTGGGGTTTCCTAATTCTGGTAAGAGCACATTCATATCAAAAATTTCAGCAGCTAAGCCGAGAATTGCTGATTACCCATTTACAACTCTTGAACCTAATCTAGGAGTGGTAAAAATTTCCGACTTGCCTGAGTTTACAGTCGCAGATATTCCAGGGTTGATTGAAGGAGCAAGTGAAGGTAAGGGATTAGGTCACCAGTTCTTAAGGCATATAGAGCGAGCGAGCGTTTTATTAGTACTTCTAGATTTGTCTCAAACCTCTGAGATTTCACCAGAACGCCAAAAGGGGGTTTTAGAAAACGAACTAAGTTCGTACCGTCCCGAGCTTTTAGAAAGACCTCGACTTGTGGTTGGTTCTCGTTCAGATATGGCAATAGAAGAGCTGGAATTTGAAGGTCAGAAAATTTCTTCAGTAACTGGGGAAGGAATAAGTGAAGTTTTGTATCGAATTGCCGGATTAATTACAGAGGTTCGTTCGCAAAAACCTGTTCATCCAACACGCATTCTTCATAAACCTGAACCAGAGGGATTGCGGGTTGAGAAGGTAGAAAGCAACCATTGGGAAATATCGGATCGTGAGTTAATAAGAATCACAAACCTTAATGACCTAAGTAATCCGGACGCCATGGCTTATTTACAGGATCGATTTAAAACTATGGGTGTTGATAGAGCTTTAGCTCGCGCAAAGGTAAAAAAAGGCGAAATTGTAAAGATAGGAAAACTAGAATTTGAATATGAAGAGGATTAACAAAACAGTAGTTGTAAAGGTGGGTACCTCTTCAATAACAAATGAAGAGGGAGCTATTTCACGAGATTCGGTTGCAAAAATTTGCGCTGAAGTTGCAGCCTTAAAAAGCTCAGGAAATAAAGTTGTTATCGTAACTTCAGGAGCTATAGCCGCTGGCTTGCCTTTTCTTGGTTTAGCTGGAAAAAACAGACCCCGTGATTCTTCAACGCTGCAAGCGATATCTGCTATAGGGCAAGGTTCCCTTATAGGTACTTACAGGGAAGAACTGGCAAATCATGGTTTGTTGGCAGGGCAGGTTTTGCTTGCGCCGCTAGATTTTTTTGTCCGTTCCCAGTATTTGCATGCGCGTAACACTTTGACGACTCTGCTTAATTTAGATGTAGTGCCTGTGGTCAATGAAAATGATGCGATTGCGGATGATGAAATTCGTTTTGGTGACAATGATCGAATTGCTGCATTGGTAGCACATCTAGTTGAGGCTGACTTACTGGTTTTACTCACGGATACTTCAGGTCTTTTTACAGCTGACCCAAGCATGCACCTTGACGCTTCCTTAATTGAAGAAATAATTGAAGTGGATCAAGAAATGGAAAAGTTTGCAGGGGAAACTAGTTCAAATATAGGTAGTGGTGGAATGGCCTCAAAATTAGCTGCTGCTAAAATCGCTAGCTGGTCAGGTGTGAGAACTGTAATCGCAGATGCTTCGCGAGAGAACATTTTGCATGATGCTTGTAATGAAAAAAGTGGAATTGGGACTGTCGTGCATGCAAGAAATGAAAGACTTGCTGCGCGAAAACTATGGATCGCTTTTGCGGTAGGTTCCAGTGGTCAAATAATGGTTGATAACGGCGCTCGTAAAGCCTTGGAAGGAAGAGCTTCTTTATTGCCATCTGGTGTTCTGGAAATTTTTGGAGATTTTGATATCGGTGATGCTGTTGAGGTTATTGATGAGAAGTCAAAAATTTTTGCTAAAGGCATTGTTCGGCATTCCTCAGAGAGTGTTAAATCAAACGTTGGTATGAACACGGCGCAACTTCCAGAAGGAACTTCTCATGAGGTCATTCACACAGATGACCTAGTTATACTTCCTTAGTTTTTAGAACTTTTTCGTCGTTTTAATCCTTCTACTAGACGCAAGGATTCCTGCACTTGACTCTTTTTCGAAACAGCAATGTAGGAGATAGTTGCCGCAGGTATACATACCAGATTAGTGACAATTTCGTTGGTTTCTGACAGGAGTAACCGTCCGATAGTTGCTATAAGCAAAGCTGTGATAGATGCAGGTAAAAGTTTCAACATTGGAGAGTGGGGGGAGATCTCTAGAGACATTTTCCTCTTTGTTCTATTCGCAAGGAAAAACATTTCGAACCAGGCTCCCAGTGCAGAAGCAGCAGCCAAGCCAACGGCACCTAGATGTGGATTTTCCGGAAGTGACCTAATTCCTTGACTCAAAGGACCCCAGTCGCTAAGAATCCCCCCAGATTCACTGTTCAAAGTTCCGTCATCAATAAACAGTCTGTCTAATGGGAACATGAGAAATAGTCCAACAAGTAGAGATATTGCAACTCGCATAGTCGCAGCGATGGCAGGTGTTTTTGTGTCACCTCTGGCATATAAGACGCTTTGGTATATCCGTGAAACCCCTATAGCAGGAAGTCCAACAGAATAAGCAGCCAAAGTTGCAGCTACGACTATCGTGTCATCTCTACTGAAAGATCCCCATTGGAAAAGAATTCCGATTATTTGATCTCCAAGAGAAATGTAAACAACTGAAGTAATCAACATCAGAAAAGAGGTTCTTTTAATGCCTTGGTCCAAACGGTTTCTTAGGTTGTCGCTGTTTGTTTCTCGTGACATTTCTGGTAGTTCAGCAGCAGCAATACTTAAAGCGAAAAGACTCACAGGCAGTATGTAAAGAACTTGTGCAGACAGTAGCGCTGCAACGGCTCCGGTTACCAGTAAGGAAGCTAGAACTAAATCAAAGTAGGCAGAAATCTGAACCACTCCTCTGCCGAGAACAGCAGGATTGAAACGTTTTATAATTTCTTTGACGTGTGTGTTTCTTGAAGAAAAAGAAATTCTAATTCTGCTTCGCAATTTAATGACACCGGAAAATTGAAATAAAAGTTGCGCCAAGCCGCCGAATAATAAACCCCAAGCGGCTGCTCGTGCTGCTTTTGTAGGGTCCCAATTGTTTCCTATAGCGATAATAAGAACTATGACTTGTGTTGCGTTCCAGATGACCGGTGCAACATAAGAAAGAAAAAATTTCCTATGACTATTTAAAACTCCCAGACACCAAGCAGCAAGTACTAAAAAACCGATTCCACAAGTCGTTATCCTGATCAAATCAGCGGTCAGATCCAATTTCTCCGACGTGAAACCTGGAGTTAAAATTTTAGCTATAGGTTCTGCAAGAAAAATTCCAATAAGAGTTAATACTCCAGTGAAGGCAATTAGAAGTCCAGCAACGGCACCCGCTACATTGCCAGCCTCCTTTTCTTTTCCTTCAGAAAGAAGCTTGCTGTATACAGGTATGAATGAACTCGACAATGAACCTTCACCCAGAAGATTTTGAAGGAGGTTAGGTATACGTAAAGCTGCTGCAAATGCGTCAGCTGCTGGACCTAAACCAAGAACAGAGCGAAGCAGCGACTCTCTTAGAAGTCCAGTTATACGTGACAGTAGTATTCCAGCACTAATTTTTTTTGCACCAGTAGTGCTAGATGGAGATTTTTCAGAGGATGTCAAATTCTTACCTCTTTTCTAATAAAAGGTTAGTCGAGGTAATCTTGGAGTGTTATTAGCCCAAACATTTTATAAAAATAAACAATTTCTTATAAGTTGCTGTTTTTCTTGGGATGAGGCTCTACGGAAAGATACGATCATTCAGGTGGATTACAGATTCGAAGATGTAACTGGTGTACGTTCAGGCTTGAGCGAAGTTAGCTATCTTGCTGATGACGGAATTGCAGGAATTGTTTACCTAGCAGACCGTCTCGCGAAACCTGTGCTGATAGAAGGTCCAGCCGGAACTGGAAAAACTCAGTTAGGTAAAAGTGTCGCCGAGATGAGCGGTGCACGTTTAATTAGATTGCAGTGTTACGAAGGTCTTGACGAATCGAAAGCATTATACGAATGGAATTACAAAAAGCAGCTTTTACGCATTCAAGCTGAGAATGAAACTCGAGATTGGAGTGAAATTGAAGATGATCTTTTTTCAGAGGATTTTTTGTTAAGTCGCCCGCTTCTTGAGGCCATACGAGCAAAAGACCCTGTTGTTCTCCTGATTGACGAGGTTGACCGTGTTGAAATTGAAACAGAGGCTTTATTACTGGAAATACTTTCTGACTATCAAGTTTCAATACCTGAATTGGGAACTGTTGAAGGTAATCAAATTCCTTTAGTCTTTTTAACTTCAAATGGAACCCGTGAACTTTCTGAAGCTCTGAAAAGAAGATGTTTGTATCTCTACATCGACTATCCGGATTTAGAAAGAGAACGCGAGATCATAAATGCCAAAATTCCAGGTATGGATGAAAATCTCGCTGATCAGGTTGCTCGAATTGTTCGTTCTGTTCGGCAACTTGATTTAAAGAAACATCCTTCTGTTTCTGAAACTCTTGATTGGGCGAAAACACTTCTTTTGTTGGGCGTGGAGAAAATCGATTCAGATGTTGCTACTGAAACTGTGAATGTTCTACTCAAGTACCGATCCGATATCGAGAAAGCAGTGAAAGAATTCGCAGACAACCCAGAAGCGATTCAAGAAGAAGAAGAAGGTGCAGCCTGAGCTGCTGGGATTGGGTAAACAATGTCATCGACTAGCCAGTTGGACAACTCAACTCATGCAGAAAGTGAAGAATCCCCACTTTTTGATTTGCTGAATGGGTTCATTTTCGAACTTCGTCAAGCCGGACTACCCGTAAGTCTTACTGAGAGCCTAGATGCTATGGAGGCAGTCAGTCATATACCGATAGAAGACCGTGAAGCCTTCAAGTACGCCCTGGGAGCGACTCTTGTAAAAAATCAATCACATTGGAAGTCTTTTGAACTTGTTTTCGAGGTTTACTTTTCTATTCGCGGCCCAGAATATGAAATCCAACAAGAGGGTTCAGAACTTCTACAGGATGACGAATTAATCGGCTCAGAGTTTCAACAAGGCGAGGCACCAGCAGGAGGAGGTGCCATGTCAGGTCTTTCCCCAGAAGAACTACAAGAGATGCTTTTCCGTGCTTTGTTGAATGGGGACCAAGCCATGATGAGATTACTCGCTCGTCAATCTGTTATGAGGTATGCGGGTATGGAGCCAGGGCGACCAGTCGGTGGAACTTACTATCTTTATCGAACTCTCAGAAATCTTGATCTTGATTCGATGCTTGATCGACTTATGAGTGAAAGCAGAGAACAAGCTTTAAACGAACTTACTCAACTCGAGGAACGTCTTGAATTGGACGAGTATAAAAGCAGAATAGAGGAATTCAAGAAACAAATTGAATCTGAAATCAGGCGGAGTTTAGTAGCTGATCGCGGTGTAGAGGCGATGGCGCGCACTCTACGCAAACCGTTACCTGAGGATGTTGATTTTATGCATGCCTCGCGCGAAGAAATGGCTAACCTCCGGCGTTCCTTGTATCCATTGACAAGAAAACTAGCTGCACGTCTGGCCCGTAGAAGAAAATACGGGAGACGAGGACCATTGGATTTCCGTAAAACAATAAGGCACTCTCTCAGTTATGGGGGAGTGCCAGCTGAACCAAAATTTAAATTTCCTCGTCCCTCCAAACCGGAAATAATGGTAGTTGCAGACATTTCTGGTTCTGTTGCAGCTTTTGCTCGATTTACCCTACATTTGCTTTATGCTATTTCCAGTCAATTTTCAAAAGTACGTTCTTTCGTCTTCATAGATGGACTAGATGAAGTAACTCGTTTTTTGGAAGGTGTCGAAGACATTGGTGAAGCAGTACATAAGGTCAACACAGAGGCAGATGTGGTTTGGGTTGACGGGCACTCAGATTACGGACACGCTTTTGGTGTTTTTTGGGAAAAATACGGAAAAGACGTAGGCCCTAAAACCACAGTTCTTATCCTAGGAGACGCTCGAAACAACTATCACGCCTCACAATCTTGGATTTTAAAAGAAGCGCATCAAAAAGCCAGAAAACTTTATTGGCTTAACCCCGAACCCCGAGCATATTGGGATACTGGTGACTCAATTTTGGGTGAGTACGCAACTCACTGCGATGGAACTTATGAAGTCAGGAACCTTCGCCAACTCGAAGCATTCATTGAGAAGTTAGTTTAACTCCAAGTCTTATTTGTTACTGTGAAGCAACTCAGCGATTCTAAAGGCGATATCAATACTCTGTGAACCGTTTAGTCGTGGGTCGCACATAGTTTCATATCTTTTTGAGAGGTCATCAGCGGCCAATTCACTTCCACCACCCAAACATTCAGTTACGTCATCTCCGGTTAATTCCAAATGCACACCTCCCGGATGGGTGCCTACTTTTTTATGAGCTTCAAAAAAGCTATTTATCTCTTTTAATACATCATCGAAGTGTCTTGTTTTATGACCATTTTCAGTTGAAAAAGTGTTTCCGTGCATAGGGTCGCAAACCCAAACGACAGGATGTTCAGCATTTTTTACAATTTTGAGGACATCTGGAAGTTTTTTTGAAACCACATCAGCACCCATTCGAGAAATTAAAGTAAGTCTTCCAGGAGTTTTCGTAGGGTTCAAAGTTTCGCAAAGCTTAAGTACATCTTCTGGATCTACTTCTGGTCCAAGTTTGCAGCCAATCGGGTTGTTAACTCCTCTTAGGAATTCCACATGAGCTCCATCAAGCTCTCTTGTTCGTTCACCGATCCAGAGCATATGAGCAGAACAGTCGTACCATTCCCCAGTTATTGAATCTTTTCGAGTTAGAGCTTCCTCATAACCAAGAATAAGAGCCTCATGACTTGTATGGAAGTTAACTTCACTTAGTTCAGATAACTTATCTCCGTCAATCCCACAAGCCTGCATGAAAGAGACAGCACGGTCTATTTCATCAGCAAGAGCTTCATAGCGTTGACCTGCAGGACTAGCAGCGACAAATTCACGATTCCATTGATGCACCCGAGAAAGAGCCGCAAAACCCCCTTTAGTGAATGCTCGCAAAAGATTCAGTGTGGCAGCAGCTCTGTTATAGGCGGTTAGGAGACGCTTCGGGTTAGCGGCACGTGAATCTTCGTTGAAGTTAATGTCATTAACCATATGACCGCGAAAAGAAGGAAGCTCGAGTCCGTCTACAGTTTCAGTGTCACTTGACCTAGGTTTTGCGAATTGTCCAGCAATGCGTCCTACTTTTACTACCGGTACACCCGTGTAGTAAGTCAGTATCACTGCCATCTGTAAGATCACACGCAGACGATCCCTGATTGAATCGGCTGAAGTGTCAAAAGACTCTGCGCAGTCGCCAGCTTGAAGTAGAAATGCCTCTCCTCTAGAAACAGCCGCTAACTGTTCAGTGAGATTCCTAGCTTCACCCGCAAAAACTAAAGGTGGCAGAGTGGATAGTTCATCTAGAACTTTCTGGAATGAATCTTCATCCGGCCAGATCGGCTGTTGTTTAGCCTGCAAATTACGCCATGAGTCAGGCGCCCATTCTCGGCTACTGCGTAGTTTAGGACTTTTAGCCATACCTAGAGTTTACGAAATAAGTTCAGCAGAAAGAAACGAATTACTTATTTACGTAATTTAAGCAACTCCTATGCTCTCACCTGCTCGATCACGCACAGTGTTTACCGCTCTTTTAACTAAACGGCGAGCAGCTTCTGCAGTTACGCCTAGTTCTTCTCCGACTTCTCTATAACTACGTTTTCTTCCATCTACTAGTCCAAATCTCTGCTCAACTGCGTATCTTGCTCGTTTGTCTAAAACATCTAGAAGTCGGGTAGCCATTTCACTTTCAGAACGGTCCATCACTTCTTGCTCGGGTCCTGGATTCACATCGGGAAGAAGATCGACCAATTCGTTGCTGTCGTCATCCCCAATTGTGCGATCAAGGGAGGTTGGTGTAGTCAATCGATGAAGTCGGGCATGTTCTTCATCGAGCTCATCCCCATTACCCGATACTGCCCTGAGAGCAGCACGTAAACTTGCAGAACGGTCACCTGGTAGTCTCACCAGACTTGCTTTTTGGTCAAGAGCTCTTCCGATTGCTTGCCGGATCCAAAATGTTGCATAGGTGGAAAATTTGAAACCTTTTCTCCAATCAAACTTGTCTACAGCGTGTTCAAGTCCCAAGTTTCCTTCTTGTATGAGATCTAGAAGTTCCATCCCCGGAGGCAGTGGATAACGTCGAGCCACACTCACAACTAGTCGGAGATTTGAGCGTATAAATCTGTCTTTTGCTTGCTCAGCAGCCCGAATGGCCCTAACAATATCTCGACCAGTTTCTCCCGCCTCTTGACGAGCACGAGCCTCTGTTCCTGCTTCTATAGTCTGTGAAAGCTGTCTTTCCTCTTGTGCATTTAAAAGCGGAACCATTCCAATTTCGTTTAAATATTGTCCTACTGAATCACTCATTTTTTCTCTTTTTTAATCGCGTTTTAGTCGCGTCTCTGTTTCTTGTTCGGAATATTTTTCCCTACTAAGAAAATTTGCTGGGAAGACGGTAAATACTGCAATTTTTAGTCAGTTTTTGAACTTCCTTGTACCTATTTTGGCACATGAAAGGCCGTTGGGAAAGAGCCGGTCGATATGACTTTCGTCATATCTCGACATTTTTCCTTTATTTTAGGGGTTTATCTATAAATAAAATTTTCACAATTACTACTTTAAATGACCTTAAAACTGTGAAATTTTCAATCAAGTATTACTATTTAGTTGTGAATAAAGAGTTCCGGCGTCGAATTGGCGTTTTTGGCGGAACATTTGACCCTCCCCATCTTGGTCACACCTCCGCGGCTTTGTTTGCAATGAGGGAGCTCAAACTTGATTTTGTACTTATGGTCGTTGCAAATGACCCTTGGCAAAAAACAGACCCAAATCGAATAGCAGCGGAAAGTGACAGTTGTCTTCCATCGGCAGTAAATCATCGATATGAAATGACCAAAATAGCGGTTGATGAATATGAAGCTCTTATAGCCGACGACATGGAAATAATTCGAGGAGGTAAGACATACACCATTGACACGCTAATGGAACTAAATAACAGATTTCCAGCAAGTGAATTCTTCCTAATGATAGGTAGTGATGTAGCAAAGGATTTTCATTTATGGAGAGATCCACAATCAATATGTAATAATGCCAACGTCGTCGTTCTTAATCGCCCTGGGGTGAATTTAAGTGAGATCGATGAAAATTGGAAATTTACCATTTTGGAAATTCCATCAATTGATGTATCTTCCAAGGAGATCAGAAAGCAAGTGTCAGCAGCTGGAACTTTGGAAGGAATGCTTTCTCCTGAAGTAAAAGAATACATTTTTTCGACTGGCTTGTATCAGGAGTCTAATTGATGAATATTGATCACCCTGAAAGCAGAAAAAAGGAAGACTCAGCTCGGAAAAAATTGATAAAAAAAAGTCCGCGAATATTAGAAGCTAGTAAAAAGAATTTTAAAGACCCTGCATTTCTTTGGAAGTTTGGATTCCCTGCATTATTAGTCCTTGTAATAGTCTGGTCGACTTTTCTCCTCTTCGATGGTTTCAGCTCGGTCCTGAAAAGCGAAGATGGGGCGACGCGAGAAGCTATAACTGATCCCCAGAAGGAAGGGTTCGAAGCTTTCGTTGAACAAACCTGGGCGGAGATGATACTTACAGAGGATACTTCCGGTGAATTGGTGCAAGTAGCTATTATTTCAATTTCTGATCGTCAAACCGGGGGAGGAACCATTCTTTTAGTACCTCCTGAGTTAGAAGTTGAAAACTGTTACGAGGACTGCACTTTAGAATCCCTCTATTTAAAGTCCGGATTAGACTCGGTGAGAAATTCAGTTTCAGCTCTACTAGAGACAGAATTTTCAGAAGTAATGACTCTTAATCCTGAACGTTGGGTTACTTTAGTAGAACCCTTAGGAAAAGTTTCAATAAAAAATGATCAGGGCACTCAGGAACTTTCCCCGACAGGCGTATTTGATTTTATTTCAAGGGAAAGCAAAGAAGATTTCCTTATTAGGCAAATCAATCAAGGGAAATTTTGGAGAAATTGGATAGAGAACCTAGTTGAAAGCGGTGATGTAGATGCAGCACTACCTATCATGCGCATACCAGTAGTGGAATTAATTTCGACACTAGCCAAAGGTCCTTATACGGTTGTAGACAATCTGTGGCATGAATGGGGAAGTGGTCCAGAAGTTGACCCTGAAGTCCTGTCTTCGCTAATTAGTGAGATGTTTCCGTTTCCCGCACCTACCGAAGGCGATCAAAGGGCGACTGTTAGGTTACTTAACGGCACTAGTGACTCTTCTCTGATTACTGAAATGCAGAAATTGATAAGAGAGAATGATGCAAATATCACTGTTATAGGTAATTTTCGTTCATTTAACGTTATACAAACAAGAGTTATATATAAGGATTTGAAAATGAAAACTCAAGCTGAAAGGCTCGCTGCCTCAATTGGTGCCCACGTTATGAAAGATGAAATGGTTAGTCCTGTTGCAGATTTAACTGTTTTGATTGGTCGTGATTTTTCTCGATGATTAGTTAGTATTCCATTTCTTGTGCAAAAAAATATTCAAACTAAATCAGACTATTTAGCGGTCCTCGCTGCGCAAGCAGCTGCAGAAAAGTTGGGTTTCGAAACAATAGTGATCGATGTCGGAGAAGTCATTGGGATAACAGACTTCTTTGTTGTAACGAGCTGTAATAATCGGCGCCATATGGAAACCATTCGTGAAGAGATTGAGGCGAGTCTTTTAGAGGTGGAAAAAATTAAACCGTTACGAATAGAAGGAAAAGAGAGCGACCAATGGATGCTTATAGATTACGGGATTTTTGTTGTTCACATTTTCGATAGAGAGTGGCGTTCCTTCTATAATTTAGAACGCCTCTGGTTAGATCAACCAACATTAAATTGGGAAAAATAAAAAGATGATTAATTTATACAGTGACACTCAAACTCTTCCTAGTAGTGCGATGAGGAAAGCTATAGAGGCAGCCGAAGTAGGGGATGAGCATTCACGCTCAGACCCAACAACACTTTCACTTGAAAGAAAAGTGGCGGAACTTTTAGGGAAAGAAGACGCTGTCTTCCTGCCCAGCGGAACTATGTGCAATTTAATAGGAGTGGCTATAAATACTTCGCCGGGAGATGTCGTAATGCTTGAAAGCAATGGTCATATTCTGAGGTCTGAAACAGGTGGCCCGGCGATTGTCTCCAATGTTTTGACTGACCCGATAGAAGGACACCGAGGCCAATTCACTGTTACACAGATTGAGGAGAAACTGGATCAAACAAGTCGATATAGACCTCCTACATCTTTACTCTGTCTGGAACAAACACACAATTTTGCTGGTGGAACCGTTTGGTCTATAGACCTCTGGAACGAAGTGTGTTCTTTTGCAAAAAGTAAGAATTTAAGAATCCACGTTGACGGTGCTCGTCTACTCAACGCCGTTGTGGCATCCGGTATTAGTGCTGAAACATGGGCAAGTAAAGTGGACACTATTTGGATTGATTTTTCAAAAGGACTGGGAGCCCCTATGGGTGCTTGTATAGCTGGAAGTGCCGAAATGATTGACGAAGCATGGCTTTGGAAGCATCGTTTAGGAGGAGCTATGCGCCAATCAGGGCTTATGGCCGCAGCAGCTAGTTATGCACTTGATGAAAACATTGAACGTCTTAGGGAAGACCACGAAAGAGCAAAGATGCTAGCTGACGCTTTAAATGAACTTGGAGCGAAAGTTGTTGAACCGGAAACCAATATTGTTTTTTTCGACATGAAACCCTGTGGCAAACATAATGAAGAAGTTGTTGAAGAGTTGCTCAAAAACAACATAAGAACGAGTGAGATAGGAAATCAAATAAGAGCTGTCACTCATCTTGATATAAATGATGATGATATTGATTCAACTATCAGGGTTTTAAATCAGATCGTGAATAACTGAGTTTCAACTCGAAAAATCTGCTTTACCCATATAAATACGATTAAGAAGCCTTTTACTGAAAAGCCAACTACCTTCTTCAAAAACATATGAGTCGTCGTAAAAACCATGAAGCACAAGAGAGTCACCTTCTTTTGGCTTAAGCCACTCTGTTACGTAAGCACGACCCGAACCCGTTCCAGAATCAGCGTCTAAGTCAGCAATGTTGGTGCTGTAAGTGTGAACTACTGTTTCAAATCTAGACATAGAAGAAAGCCAGAAAGGCTTCAGAGATTCCTTGCCTGACACGGGCTCTCCATGACCTAAATCCCAGACACCAGACATGCTCCAAGTGTTTATCCACTGGTCAACATCTTGCCTGCAAACTGCATCAGCATAAAGGTGAAGAAGTTCTTTTATTGGATCCACTAGTAATCCTCTCAATTATTCTTGTCGGATGCTGCCACGGTGCCAGCAGATTCCCCAACCATACGGTAAAAATTTGCGAGTTCTTCATTAGGTTCGTAGATCTCAATAAAATGTCCAAAAATTTTTCGCGTATCATGCATGGCGAATGGAAAACCAGAGGATGTTTCTGCAAATAAAATCTCTTTGAAACCCATACCTTCCAAACTCTTTGAAGCTTCCCAAAAATTGTCTACAAATACAGCGCAATGGTGAACAGAAGGAGTTTTTAACTCTCTTGTGTTTGTGGCTGTTAATAAGAGTTTCTCAGTGTGCTCGCATATGAGCTCAACCATAAGTGATCCCCATTGGGCATAAGCTGATGAGTGATCAAAGTTGGAATCAACACCGTCGACTCTAACTTTTTCTAAAGGTATGTTCTCTTTTATGAAAAAAGGACCTATGCCCGACAGTTCACTCCATGAATTGACAGCATCCTGCAGGTCATCTACGGCGTAAGCAACCTGCACCACAGGACCTAAACTAGGGATTGACCACTTTTGCATTACCTTCAGTCCAAACTTTAGTTAAAACACGACTGGTTATTTTCCAGTTGCCATTTACTCGTAGAAGTTCGTCCTCATACGTTCCAGCAATTATAAAGTTGCTTCCTCCTGAAGCAGATTCTCTAACGTGCTGAGCTTGGAAATAACACATGCAGGTGGCGTTGTCACCGTCTATTGCAACTACATGATTGGTAACCATGTGATGGCTAGCATCTAGAGGAGTTAAAGATTTTTTACACTTATCAACAATTGATTCGATACCTCGGTGCTCTGTCAAACCGTATTTGGCGTATGCGTCAGAGATAAAAACTTGCGACAAAGATTTCCAGTCTTTTTTATCGAGCGCCCAGCAATATTTGATTGTGCAGTCGATTATCTCTTTTACGTCTTTTTCATGAAAATTTTCCACACTTAAACCGTATCGTTGCTAGTTTCCTAAATGTACTCCTTGGGCAGTTAGTTGTTATTAACTGTTTGGAGCTAACCTTTATTTTCTAATCGTTTTAGGAGAAGCAGAATATGGAATTAGGACTTGCTGGAAAAAAAGCACTTGTAACTGGATCGACAAAAGGTATCGGAAGAGCAATAGTCGAATCTCTTTTAGAAGAAGGCGCAGAAGTGGCAATATGTGCACGTAGTGCCGAAGACGTGGAGCAAGCTATCGCGGATCTTTCTGAAAAAGGCAAGGTCATAGGATCAGCAGTTGATGCGGGAGACAGCGCTTCTCTTGCTGCATGGGTGAAGTCATCAATTGAAGAACTAGGCGGCATTGATGTCTATGTGCACAATACATCAGCTAAAGGAGCTAAGTCGTTAGATGCATGGGAAAACAATTTTAACGTTGACTTAATGTCCCTTCTTCACGCCGTGGAAGTCGCTAAAGAACAGCTATCAGATGGAGGAGGTTTACTGTTAAGTATCGGTACCACAGCTGCAGCTGAGCATTTTGGACCCGGTTCAGGAAGCTATTCCGCTTTTAAAGCGGCTGTAACTAACTGGACATTAGGTCAAGCTCAAGTGCTCGGAAAAATTGGCATCAGGTCAAACGTGGTCTCGCCAGGACCTATCTTTGTTGATGGGGGAGATTGGGACGCGATAAAAGAAAGAATGCCCGAATTTTACGAAGCTACTGAAGCGGCGCACCCAGGAGGTGTAATGGGCGTCGTTTCTGATGTGGCTAACGTCGTTACTTTTTTAGCGAGTGACAGAGCAAGCCACATAAATGGAGTAAATATTACAGTTGATGGTGGTTTCTCTAAACGAGTTGACTACTGACAAGACAAGGAAAGCATGTCTGAGATAGTTGACGTATATCTGGTAGCGGCTGGTAAATATCACGATATTGATTTTGCACGTTTAGAGTTACTCAAACTCCTGGCTCAACACGAACAAATTCGGGTGACGGCAGTTTCTGATTACGAAAATGTTGAAGAAATCGAAAAGTGCAGTTTTATGGTCAGTTACACCTGTGACGTGCGTCCATCGGAACAAGCACAGGCTTCTATAAGAAAATGGGTTGAAGATGGGGGACGCTGGATGGCTCTCCATGGAACCAACTCAGCGTTGGATATGGGAGGAGAAAATGGGGTTGACTCACCTCGCTGTTTTCCGGTTTGGGCGGAAACATTAGGTAGCCAATTCGTGGCCCACCCTCCTATAGCTCCTTATCCTGTTGAGATCAGTGACCCGTCAAACTGGCTAGTAGCTAACTTGGAACCTTTTGAGACTGACGACGAACTTTATCTTTGCGAATATCACGACATCGAAAAGCTGCAAACCTTATTACATACGGACTGGAATGGTGATGCGCGAGGATTTGTTGAAAGCGATTGGAACAACGATGACAAACGTCGACTTGTGATGTACTTGCGGCCTTTAGGCAATGGATGTGTTCTTTACAACACTCTTGGACATTGTCGGGGGCATTTCGATATGCGTCCTGTAACTGACTATTATCCGAAAATAGAAAGATGCTCCTGGGATATTCCTCAGTATTACGAATTGTTAAGAAGAGGTATTCGTTGGGGATTGGGCGAAAGCCAATAGATCACTACTTGCCTGAAAGTTCAGCTACAACAGGAGCAAACTCCTCTAAATGTCTTTCGTTAACTGAAATATAACTAATCCCATATTCTTCACGTCGCTGTTCTAATGTTTCACATATTTCTGCAACAGAACCGATTAAAGCATGGGGGTATTGATTGAATTCTTCAACGGAAAATCCAAAATTCGCAGCCATTCCTTCGCGAACAGAAGCAGCTTTGTCAGTAACAGTGGTGAAATAGGCAGGTAGTTCAAGTTCGAGTTGATCAAAACGAGAACCTGCTCCATTTTTTATCCAGGAAATTTTTTCTCGTGTCTTCTCAGCTGTGCTGCTGCCGATTCCCACTGCTCCTATTTTCCCATCGGAATTATTGAAGTTGAGGGAAATTATGTCGGCGAGGCGGCCTGCAGTTGTCAGTATTTTCTCTGCTCCTCCCCCGATCATAATTTTGGGTCCATTTTCTTGTGGTGAAGCTGGAACAGCGGCAAATTCTTTTGCGTAAACATATTCGCCGTCATAGTTCAAGTCTGAACCCTTGAAAAACTCTCGACACAATTCGACTGTTTCACCCATGCGTTTGATCCGAATGCTTGCTTTGTCCATGTCCATGCCCATAGCTTCATATTCGCTAGAAACCCATCCGGCACCGAAACCGATCTCTAAACGTCCCTCTGAGAGAAAGTCAATTGTTGCCAGTTCTTTGGCGAGGACAGTTGGATGATGATAATCAACGCAAATAACTTTGCAGCCAATCATTATTGAAGATGTCGCGTCGGCTGCGGCCATCATTGCAGGGATTGCTGCAACCGTTTGAATCGGATGGTTTGCAGCTTCAAGGGCGCTTCCGGGTCCTATGTAATGGTCAGCTAGGAAAAAGGTTGAATAACCTGAGTCTTCTGCTTTTCGGGCTGTTTCTCGCCATTGTGAAGGGGACTCCGGCGTGAAGTATTGGAGTCCAAATCTAAATTTATTAAGCATTTTTTATCTCTTTCATCTTTTAAAGAAAGACCGTACGCCATGTGGTTGCTTTAGCGGAAATCGTGACATGCTTACCCGAGATTATTTATCGAATGGAGTGGATATGGGTCAGTTGGAAGGCAAAGTAGCGATTGTTACTGGGTCCAGCAGGGGGATTGGTAAGGGAATAGCGACCGTTTATTCGCGTGAAGGCGCAAAAGTGATCGTAGCCTCTCGTACTCCTTCGCGTGTTGAGGATGTGGCAGAAGAAATCAGAGCAGAAGGTGGCATCGCTGTTGGTATTCCTTGTGATGTGGGCAAGAAAGATCAAATATTTTCCATGGTAGAAAAAACAGTTGAAGAATTTGGAACAGTGGACATTCTCGTTAACAATGCTCAGGGCTTTGGAACCGAAGCTAATCCCCGAACATCAACTATCCCTACACCAATCGAAGACACCGACGACGACGAATGGGATTACACGTTTAGAACGGGAGCATCCGCAACACTTTGGGGAATGCAAGCAGTTTTTCCTTATATGAAAGAAGGGGGAGGTAAAATAATCAACCTCGCTTCCGGTTCAGGAATGCAAGGCTTTCCGGGTAATACGTGTTACAACGCAACGAAAGAGGCGATAAGAGCACTTACTCGCACTGCGGCCAATGAATGGGGAAAATACGCTATATGTGTCAACACGATCAATCCCTCCCTGCGGACAGACGCTTGGGAATCATGGGAAGCGGCAAACCCTGAATTCGTACAGGGGCTCAAAGACAAAATGCCTCTAGGTCGACTTGGAAACCCAATAGAAGATGGTGGACCTCTTTTTGTCTTTCTTGCAGGACCAGGATCTGATTACATTACCGGCATGACCATCATGTTAAATGGTGGACGCCACATGCCCTAGGAGAGAGCTTGGAACCATTAATCAGATACCCAATATTTCAACATGCTTGGTTTGTAAGTGATCTAGAAAAAACATGTCTTGCCTGGCACAAAGCTGTAGGTGCAGGACCTTTTTTCATAACGGAAAACCATGTGACTGAAACTCAGACATATCGCGGTCAGACTTTTTTGACACCTTTGCATTACGCATTTGGATACCACGGTGAAACTCAGGTTCAATTCATACAACAGGATGATGACGCACCTTCGATCTACCGTGACATGTATAAAAAAGGTGAAGAAGGATTTCACCATATTGCGATGTTGGTTCCTGATGAAGATGTTAAGACAGAAGCAGAGCGGTTCGCGAAAGCTGGTTACCCGATTGCTTCCGAGTTATGGTCGCATGCTGATGTGGCGTACATCGACACTCGTGATTTGATTGGCTGTTTTTTGGAGTTGCATGGAGACAATGATGAAATCAGAGGTGTTTTCGCTCCATGGATAGAAGCACAGGAAAACTGGGATGGTGTAACGGAACCAGTCAGACACAGAAAGCAGGGGGGGGAGTAGATGTCCGAGACGCGTGTTGTATGGGCTGAGTTGCTCGAGGTGCTAGCCGAGGCCGGTAAGGGTACTGAAACTGTCTCTTCAGAATCCTCTTTTAAAATTGGTGTTTAAAAGAGTCGGTTTGCAGTGGACTCTCACGTTTTATCCAGTGACTGCTTCTCTCTTTGAATTTTAGACGCAATTCATCACGCCCGCGTAGACGCATTAGAAAGGCGATTGGTGTAAACAGGAGGAAAAATATCAACCCAAGCACGATCGGGCTTATAATCATCCCTAGCAGAAGTCCAAAGCGCATCCATAGCTGATTAAGGGGAAGTAATAGATCCGCTTGGATCAAAGTTACTATCAAGAAAGCAGTTGCTAAAGCTGTGAACGTATAGGTGATCGCTACATTTTCATTGCGCCAAAAGTATCCAGCAGCAATAACAAAAATTACAGCGAAAAAGAAACCGAACTTTTTATTTGAAGGAAGTTCTACTTCTGAAAACTTCATTGGCTCTTCCTTCCTCTAGTATATGAACCCCCCAAATTTTCAGTGGTAAACCAGGTTCTTTGTATAGAGGCTTTACTTTTTTGAGCGTGTTGATTCGCCCGTTTTTTGTTCCAAGTATTCGCATCTGTTTCAATTTTTATCATTCTTATTCAATTAATGTAAGTCATCAAAAATATTCGTAATTTAAAGACAGTATTTTCTTGTCTCGAAATGCTAAAACTTTCTTATCTCCAACTCGTTTGAATCCATTCTTTCAACAACTTCACATAAGCAACATTTTCTTTATCACATTTGCTTTTAATTTTTCACATGGTTTATAAGTTTTAGCGTATACGCAATATTGACTTACTCTTCTATTTAGCGGGGAGTATCAATTTATGCCTCAGAAGAAATTCATAAATTAAAGTTGCATACAACTAGTACCCTTTACTTCCAGGATGTCCGTCTGGAGATGAATGGTATACGTCTTCAAACAAAAAACTGCCTTCATTAAATTTAGCGTTCATTCCTGCGCGTAAGCTAAGAAAAAAAGCATCATGCTGTAAGGCAAAATCACCTAACTTATTCTCAAGACTTAACTCATTAGAAAGGAAAGGTGAATAGTGTTTTTTGTAGTTTGCACTTTCTTTCTCAAGTAACCGATTCATAAGACTACATTTTGTGGGTATAGACACGAAAACAACTGGAATGTCAAGTCTTTTTCCAATATCAGTGATCCTCTTTACAAATAATTTCGATAACCTAAATCCTTCTACAACCTCATTAGTTGAAATATCTGTCACCATATTCCTGTAGCGGAATTGGCATGTCATTGGTTCATCACCAGCCCATTCAGAAAAACGACTATCTGAGGAAAATTTAGAGTCAGATAATTGTGGATAAGGCAGTCGTGGGCCTGAAAGTTCTAGTTGATCATCTGGTTCAACTTCTTCTGTAAAGAATTTTTTCACTGTGTCATAAAGGGGTGCTATAACATGAGATCCGACTCTTGTAGATATGACAAATTCCCTGACCCCTGATCGACTACTGTTGCTACTTTTTTGTGGAAGCTCTACCGTTTTAACAAAAGAAAGATTCGCTTTGTCTTTACGAAAGTCAATCCAATAAGGCTTAGTGTAAACAGTTTCTGCGGTATCAAAAAAATCGTTCCCATTATAGAAGGAGACTATGATTATTTCTGGATTAACATCTTCTACGTAACGATCTACCCAATAATAATAAGCTGCAAAACCATTACCCCCTGTGCTCATATTGTAAACAGAAAGGTTTGCAATCTCGGAAAATTGATTTGGCCAATCTTTACCTTTGGGAGCTGAATTTCCGTAAGTATGTGAGTCGCCAGTAGTTAATACACTTGCGTTTCCGAAAGTAGAATTGGGGAAACCATTTTCATCATGGTCTTCCCAATGAGGAGGGATAGTACGCAATAAAACATCAGAATTAGTTGTTTCGTCTTGCGTTAAAGTTTTTGGTGTTAAATTCGGCTCTAAAAAGAACAATGCACCCTCGAGTAACACTAATGTGGCAAACGTTAACAACAAAGACGCAGCGCCTTTAATTAATGTTGTTCGTTTAATCCAACTCAAAGCGCTCCTCATAATTTTCTTTAAGCGACTCATCTTGTTCTTCTTTAAGAAGTAGGTAGTTGCCAATCGCTAAAACATCCAACTCAGTGCCCATAAAGCATTTAAAGGCATCTGTTGGTGTACAAATAATTGGCTCACCACGCACGTTAAACGACGTGTTAACAACAAGCGAACATCCAGTTTTTTCTTTGAATTTAGATATAACGGCGTGATACAGCGGATTGGTATTTGCATGTACAGTCTGAACACGTGCAGAGTAATCAACATGCGTAATTGCTGGCACGGATGAGCGCTGTACATTTAGCTTTTCTATACCAAACAGCTCTTCCTCATCAGAGGTCATTGTGCGACGTTTATCCTTTTGAACGTCTGCTACTAAAAGCATGTAAGGGCTATCACTGTCGAGCTCAAACCATTTTCCTACATCCTCACGTAATACACTGGGAGCAAATGGACGGAAACTTTCACGATATTTAACTTTGAGATTAAGTTGTTTCTGCATAGATGGTGAGCGTGGATCAGCAATGATACTGCGTCCGCCAAGTGCACGTGGACCAAATTCCATACGTCCTTGCATCCAACCAACCGCTTTTTCATTTGCTAGTGCAGTTGCAACTTCGTTGATTAAGTCATTTTCTGAAAACTTCTTATATATGGCACCGCATGCTTTAAGCTCAGCTTCAATTTCAGAATCTGTAAACTCTGGTCCTAGGTAAGCGCCCTTCATTGCGTCACTCTGTAAAGACATTCTTTGTTTGTTGTTGTAGTGCAAATACCATATGGATAGAGCCGCACCTAATGCACCGCCCGCGTCTCCAGCTGCCGGCTGAATCCAGATGTTGTCAAAGATTTTTTCGCGCAAGAGGATACCGTTTGCGACGCAGTTAAGGGCAACTCCACCGGCCAGACATAAATTTCGTTCGCCTGTTTCTTTGGCGATACTTTTTGCAATTTGAACAACAAGATCTTCTAAAACTTTCTGAACTGATGCAGCCAAGTCCATTTCACGTTGTGTTAGTTCTGTCTCAGATGAGCGAGGAGGACCGCCGAACAATGCGTCAAACTTCTTGTTTGTCATCGTTAAACCAGTTGTGTAGCCGAAGTAACTCATGTCAAGTTGGAAGCTGCCATCTTTAGAAACAGTAATAAGTTTTTCTCGTATTAGATTCGCGTAACAGGGTTCACCGTACGGCGCTAATCCCATTACTTTGTATTCGCCTGAGTTAACTTTGAACCCTATGTAATAAGTAAATGCTGAATAAAGCAGTCCTAGCGAGTGAGGGAAGTGGATTTCTTTAACTACCTTTAAATCACTACCTTTACCTACTGCAATAGATGTTGTCGTCCACTCACCTACACCATCGAGAGTTAGTATTGCTGCGCTATCGAACGGTGAAGGGTAGAAAGCACTTGCGGCATGCGATAGATGGTGTTCCGAGAACAGAAGTCTTTCACGCCAATTAATCTCTTCACCTAATGTGGACTCAAGCTCTTTGATAATTGCAGACTTTTGAAAAAGTTTATCTTTAATCCATACAGGTATACCCTGTGAGAAACTTGCAAACCCTTTTGGAGCAAACGCTAGATATGTTTCTAGTAATCGCTCAAATTTCACAAAAGGCTTCTCATAAAAAACGACATTGTCAATTTTTTCGGCAGTTATTTGAGCTTCTTTCAAACAATACTGTATCGCATGATGGGGAAAGCCTTCATCATGCTTCTTACGTGTAAAGCGCTCTTCTTGTACCGCTGCGATAATCTCACCATCTTTTATTAAGCACGCTGCACTATCATGGTAAAA
>PBLL01000021.1 GCA_002721755.1 Actinomycetota bacterium | reverse complement strand
CAAGAGATATTCCTGATTTCCCATTCTCTCCATTTCACCTTTTTCCGCATAACACAAACCGCTTGCAAAATCGATGATTCTTCGAGCTACCGCATGTTCTACACCCTCTAATTTCACCAAAACCGCATTTCCTGAGGTATATCTATCAGCAAAGCCTGTGACATCATTAAAGTTCTTTGGTTCTTCTGTTTTTGGTTGAGTGGAACGCGCTGCGCGTAATGGTCGTACTGTCCCTGTCGAGTCCATAGAAGTAGATTTATCCTCAATCAGTCCTTCTTTCAAGCGAGCTCGTATAGGCACTTTGGCCGCGGAAGGTTCCTTTTCACTTTTTTCAAATTCGCCAGGCCAGTTACGCGTAGGTGATGAGTCAGCCATCCCTTCATACATTTCATCTGGTCCTAATCCCAACCAGAGCATGGTTTTTTGCCAAAAGGACATCAGTACCTCCGAACACTAAGTTACAACTAAAAGGATCGTAACTCTTGATTAGAGTAAAAAAGTATCACCTAGAACTATAAATAGGCACTTCTAATCTTTAGATCGCTCTCCGAAAATTGCTCTACCTAATCTCAAAATTGTCGCTCCGTGGTCAATTGCTATCTCAAAATCATCCGACATACCCATAGAGATTTCTTTTAAACCAAGACTTTCAGATAATTTTGATAGAGACGCAAAAGTTTTTTTTGTTTCCTCAATATTTTGGTTTAATCCGATAGTCATTAGACCCTGCACATTCAGGCCTCTCTCAGTCGCGCTCTCAACTAATGAGGAAACTTCTTCAGGGCTGCATCCTCCTTGCTCATAGCGTTTATGCATGTCGACTTGAATCAATATTTTAGAATCTTGCTTGAATTTTGAAATCTCCTCAATTATTTCCATTCGATACACAGAATGCCAAAGCTCTATAATCCCAGATAATTTCTTAACTTTATTTCGCTGTATATTTCCAATCATGTGCCAAATAACCTTGTCACTCGGCAAGATTTCTGATTTCCGCAATACTTCTTGTGCATAGCTCTCGCCAACTTCGAACAACCCTAGTTCCAGCATCGCCTCAACCTCTTTTACACCAAAACCTTTAACGACCGGCAAAATAGTTGCTCTTCCAGCACTCTTGATATCCACAAGCTGAATTAACTCTTCAGTTCTTTCTTTTACCGCTTCGATGCTGCTACTCAAGGCTCATCCACCTTCCTGTTTCCACGCAATCATTACTTGACGTTTTTCTGTTGAATTTTGGCGATACGACCAATGACGCGGATCGCAGCTAGTGCAAACATCATCTTCATATTCGACATATATTCCAGCATTTCTCAAAACATTTTTTACACAGTATTTCAGATCAAGCGAAGGGCGACCTGTAGTTGTCGTTCCTTCTGCTCCTTCGCCAAATATTTCAACAAAAGCCAATAATTCCTCTTCTCCAAATTCATAGCAGCATCTGCCTATAGACGGACCCAAAACAGCACTTATTGGTTCGAGAGACTTCTCCTTTATTCGTTCAATAGTTAGATCTAGAAGACCTTTCTTCACGCCACGCCAACCTAAGTGAATGAGAGCAATAATTCCGCTTTCACATATCAGCAATACTGGTAAACAGTCTGCAACAGATACTGCAATTACCTTTCCGTCAGAAGCTGTTACTAGTGCATCACCTTTGAGTCCAGATGATTCTTCGTCAGAATTTAACCAAATAATTTCTGTGCCATGCTCTTGAGAGAGCCAATTCCATTCACAGGAACTTAATTTCGCACGGTTCTCTTGCAAGTCTTTTTTTGAGTTTTGAGTGAGCGAAAAATCTCCGTCTTTAATCTCAGAAATCAATGAGACTATTAAGTAATTTTCCAGGATCGGTTTTCTTAATAATTCTCTTGCCACTCAGATTTTTTACTTCAAAAAGTCAGGCACTTCCAAGCCGTCTTCGTCATCAAAGCCCTTTCCGAAAACATCCTCTAACAAACTTTCCTCTTTATCGTCAGTGTTTCGAAAAATCGATCGTGAAGGTTTTCGCATTCGTTCGCCGTCCCAACGGTCAAATCCGGCGGCGATAACAGTTACGCGTACATTAGCTGCCATTTCATCATCAATAACTGTTCCGAAAATAATATTCGCATCAGGATGAGAAGCGGTATGTATTTCATCAGCTGCCTGACTAACTTCAATAATTCCGAGCTCGGTTGAGCCGGTAATATTCAATAGAATTCTTTGAGCACCTTCGATCGATGCCTCTAAAAGAGGGCTGGAGAGAGCTTTCCTTGCTGCATGCAAAGCTGCACTATCACCTGATGATTCACCGACTCCCATTATTGCTGAACCAGCCTCATGCATTACCTGTTTCACATCTGCAAAATCAGTATTTATCAATCCTGGAGTAGTTATCAAACTTGTAATCCCTTGAACACCGTGGAGTAGTATCTCATCGGCCATAGCGAAGGCATCAATTAATGAGGTGCTTTCATCAGAAACAGATAGTAGGCGCTCATTTGGAATAACTATTTGAGCATCTACAACCTCGCGAAGTGCTTCTATACCTCTATCGGCTTCCATCGAGCGTTTACGTCCTTCGAATGAAAATGGTCTGCTAACAACTCCAATAACAAGGGCGCCAATTGATTTCGCGATCTCGGCCACTATCGGTGCAGCGCCTGTTCCTGTTCCACCACCTTCTCCCGCAGTTATGAAAACCATGTCTGCGCCTTCAAGACATTCCTCAATATCTCCCCTGCAGTCTTCAGCAGCCTGCCTACCAACTGATGAATCACTACCGGCACCTAAACCACGAGTCAATTCACGTCCGATATCAAGCTTGACATCGGCATCGCTCATCAGTAACGCCTGAGCATCTGTATTGATAGCTATGAATTCAACGCCTTTTAAACCCACATCGATCATTCGATTTACGGCGTTAACACCTCCACCGCCTATTCCAACCACTTTTATAACTGCAAGATAATTCTGCGGTGCTGTCATAACAAGTTCTCCATTTTAAGTATGACTTTATGTCCTATATTCCATAATCAAGAGAGGCCCTAACCCTAAAGTTAAACTTTAGGGTTCCTCCAACTCCTCTCAGTGGTTAAGAGACTACGTGGAGTGAGGGATAAAGTCAACCTCTAAGTCGAATTAATTGCACCTTGTAGTGTCCCTTTCAACCACTGGGTTTTCTGGAATACTCACATCAATACGTTGTATGCAAGTTAGTTCAACCTGTCCTAAAACCGCTTTCAGATCTTTATAGGGAACTGAAAAATCATTCGGTGATCCTAAATCGGCGAAAACAGAGCCACTCAGTTGTAAACGCACCCCAGAAGCAGTTGGCAATATTATCTCGATCCAATGGTTTAAGTCGGGAGAAACTTCACTGGCAGCTGATAAAAGTTTATCAATCCCAATGATTGCATTCCCGGGGTACCCAATGTCCTCAACTAACAGCGTTGGCAAGTTTTCATACGGTAAGGAGTTGTCTTCAATTACAATTCCTGTCTCATCAATTACCGCCAACTCTCCTTTTGAAGTAAGCGCATTAGCAAAAGGTTTCCTTAAAGCGACCCAAATTGAAACAGTGTTTGGCCACTTTTTCTCGACTTCTACCTCTTCCACCCAAGAATTGTCCGATAATAAAGTTTCTACACTTTCGGTATTTACCGAAGTCATAGACTGTGACAGTGCAATGCCACTAATCGATATGACATCATCTCTACCTATTTCCTGTCCTCCTGTTATGTAAACTTCAATTTCATCTACATCTAGTAAAGCTGACTTGGTTGCAGCATAGACTCCGATCGAAATTACTAAGAATATAATCACCAAAATAGATTTTCGATATTTAAAAATTTGAGTCTTCACAAAGAATCTCGTTCAAAACCGACGAAGACTGTTTCAGGAACAAGAGTAACTGAATGGACCTCTTCAACTCTTTCGATTACTTTTTTCATTACTTCCCGTACATCCTGAGCCTTGCCACCTTCTTCAACTTGAATGAAATTGGCATGTTTTTTAGACACGGAAGCAGAACCGACCGTAAAACCCTTCAATCCGGCAATTTCAATTAAACGACCAGCAGAGTCACCTTCAGGATTGGTGAACACGGATCCAGAATTCTGACCTCCGGGCTGATTTTCACGACGCCATCGAACTATTTCGTGTAACAAGTCTTCACTTTTTTCCTTTTCTCCAATATCCAAGTGGAGTGTCGCTTCAAGGACAATATCCGTGTCTTTTATCAGAGAATGACGATAAGAAAGACCCAAATCTGAGGCCGGTACCAACTTGAATAAATCCGCACCTTCTGTAGATAAATCAGCTACTTTTACTTCGGTTAAGGAAGCTGCTAAGTCTGAACCATGTCCACCAGCATTCATTCGAACTGCCCCCCCTACAGTACCTGGGACTCCTACAGCCCATTCAAACCCACTTAGACCTGAATTCGCAGTTTTTCTAGCCACTACAGGAAGCTTCGCTGCCCCACCAGCTCTAACCGTCGTATTTTCTATTGCAACTTCCTCAAAAGATCCACTTAGTTGTATAACAAAACCTTTAAACCCTTCGTCAGAAATTAGAAGATTTGAACCATTTCCAATAACCAATAAAGGTACTGAATACTTTCTTAGGACAGGTAGAAGTATTTCAAGTTCAGTAAAGGAATTTACTTTTAGAAAAAAAACTGCAGGACCTCCCACTCCATAAGTAGTTAATTTTCGCAAAGGAAAATTTCTTCTTATTTTTTCAACAGGGAAACAGTCTTCCAGAGTTTTCAAAAATTGTTCAAAATTTTCACTAATCATCTAGTTGCCTCATGTTGAATTTAATCTCCTCAGATAAAGAGGTGATGTCACCCGCTCCCATCGTCAGACACATATCACCTTCTACTAGTTCGGACATTAAAAAACTGACCAAGTCATCATGATTAGGCAAATAATGTAGATCTGTTTTCGGGAATTTTTCTTTAATAGCATCAACTACAATGAGACCAGAAACGCCGGGACGCACTTCTTCACCACCAGGGAAAATATCTGTGATTATCACCACGTCAGCCTCTGAAAATGAATCAGCGAAAGCATGTCCGAGAGACCCGGTGCGACTATAACGGTGAGGCTGAAACACAGCAAATAGCCGCTTCCAGTTTCCCTTCGCCGCCGCCCTTATTGTGCTCTCTACTTCTGATGGTAGATGGGCATAATCATCTACAAAGACAACGCCTTTCTCTTGACCACGGTGTTCGAAACGTCTTGCCACGCCAGAAAAGCCAGCTAATGCAACACTAATCTTCTTCGGGTCTACGCCAAGCAGTACAGCGGCCACTCCAGTTAAGGCAGCATTCTTAACATTATGCACTCCAGGTACAGGAATCGAAATTGAAATTTCAGTAGAATCCCGATTCGAAATCACGAATTTGGAACCATTCCAAGACTCGTCGAGTAGCTCGATGTTCCATTCAGCTTGAGGGTTAAAACCGACAGTAATAGCTTCTATTTCTCGTGATAAACGTAATGAGTTCTCATCATCGATGCCTAAAACAACAGTCCCGTCAGTTTCTTTTCCAAATTTTACAAAAGCATCGAAAAGGGGTTCGAAGCCCCCAAAAAATTCAAGATGGTCTTCTTCGAGATTTGTAATTATAGAAAACTTTCTCTCTAAGCCTAAAAACGATGCATCACTTTCATCTGCTTCGATCACAAGAAGTTCTCCAGAATCCCAGACCGCACCTGTACCGATCTCATTAACTTCTCCCCCGATGATAAAAGATGGTTTCAATCCCGCGTCTCGCAAGACCAATGAGAGCATGGAAGAGGTGGTGGTCTTTCCATGGGTTCCAGCAACTGCGATCGAATCTTTTATCTGGGAAATACTTCTCAAAACTTTTTCTCTGCTCAGGAGATGTATACCCCTTTGAAGCGTTTCTGAAATTTCAATATTTGAACTTGATATAGCGGTTGAATGCGCTACGAAATCTACATCTCTAATATTTTCAGAACGGTGTCCTATATCAATCTCCACCCCGAATGCTCTTAAGCGATCCAACCGATAAGAATCTTTGATATCCGAACCAGTAATCGTGTGTCCCATAACTGCGAGTACTTCAGCTATGGCACCCATGCCGGCTCCCCCTATACCTATTAGGTGCGCAGAATTATGTTTCGTTAGATCTATGTCTTCAGCGGGCATCAGATCCCCTTTTCATAATCCCAGATATTAGATCAACAATTTCTTCAGATGCCTTTAAACGAGCAGCAGTTCTTGCATTCTTTTCCATTTCTTTTAAGCGGCCACCTTCTTCTAACAAGCCAGTGATCTCCTTTGCAAGTGATGGGTAATCAAATTCAAAGTCCGAAAGAAGAACTGCTGAATTATTTTTCTCGAAAAACCTTGCATTTGCAGTTTGATGATCGCCCGGTGAATTTGGTAGAGGGATCAGTATGGAAGGAATTCCTAAGGCAGTTATTTCTGAGACGCTTGTAGCACCTGACCTACTTATAACTAAATCTGATGCTCCAAGTAGCTCTGCCATCTCTGTTACATATTCAAACATTCTGTAATCGACATAGCTAGATATTTCATTTTTCTGTTTGGAAAAATGAGGCCAATCGCGTGAACCCAGAATATGGAAAATAGAAAGAGATCTTCCTTCCCAGTGTTCCGCCAAATCAAATATTACTTCGTTAATTCTACGGGCCCCAAGAGATCCACCAAATACAGTGATCATAGTTCGGTCTCCTACGTTGAACTTTGCTCTTGAAGCTTCTCGCGAACCATTTTCAATAAATTCTATAATCTCAGAGCGTAAAGGGTTTCCAGTGACTACTGCTCTAGGAAGGTTGACATCGTCAAAGGAAACAGCTGAGGCTTCCGCCAAACGTGAGACGAGTTTATTTGTCGACCCTGGAACGGCATTTTGCTCAGCCACTAGCAAAGGAACAGAAAAAATCTTTCCCGCAATGCCACAAGCTAAACTTGCGTAACCTCCCATTACTACAATGACATCAGGCTTTCCTTTAAAAATCAGATGACATGCTCGTATTAAAGCCTGAAAAAGAGAGAGGACTGATATCAGGTTTCTCAAAGATAACTTTCGCTCAATTCCACGACCAGGGAGCGTAGTCAAACTAAAGCCAGCTTGTTCCACAATTTCCCTACCGACACCTCTTTTGCTTCCGGCAAAATGAACTTCATCTATATTCTTAAGAACTTCCTTTTTGTAGAGTGTCTGAGCGATAGCTACAGCGGGGATTACGTGACCTGCCGTGCCTCCTCCGGCTATTAGAACTCGGCAGTTTCTTGAAATCACTTTATTTCCTTCCGCTTAACGACCTTGTCTAGCAACATTTAATAAAATGCCAAACGAAGCCATAGTTACCACCAAAGAACTCCCGCCCGAAGAAACAAAAGGAAGTGGTACGCCTGTAATCGGTAACATTCCTAAAACAGCTCCTAAATTTACAAATGCCTGAATGCTTATCCATGCCGTAATTCCTGCCGCTAAAAGCTGGCCAAAATTGTCTGGGGCTTTAAAAGCTGCCGTCAATCCAGCTAAACCAATCGATAAAAAGGCGAGAATTACTAGACAGGCCCCTATAAAACCAAGCTCTTCTGCCACAATCGCGAAAATAAAATCAGTATGCGCAAATGGCAGAAAACCCCATTTAGCACGACTTTCACCTAGACCTAATCCGCTTACACCTCCCTGTGAAATTGCAACTGCGGACTGTAAAGCCTGCCATCCTATACCGGTTGGGTCTTGCCAGGGATCTAAAACCCCCAATAACCGTTTGCGTCTGTATCCGGAAGTGTAGCTAGCTAAGAAAAGTAAGGAGACTCCTAGAAGACCCATAACTGTCAGATGTCGGATTTTAAAGCCAGAGAAAAACAAAATTGAAATAGAAATAGCGGCAACAATTGAAGTTGTACCAAGATCTGGCTCAAGCATTAACAAGGCAGATGCAGTACCTACAATCAATAGGAATTTTTTAAGTGAAGTAATTGTTGCTTCTGATTTTTTCTTGCTATCAGAAAATAGATGGGCTAGATAAATGACCATCGAAATTTTTAAGAACTCTGAAGGTTGAAAAGTAAACGAACCTATACCTAGCCACCTCGCAGATCCATTCGCTTCTATCCCAATGCCTGGAACCAACACGAGTAAACATAGAAGAAATGAAAAAATTAGGAATGGAGTAGCAAGCTTTCTAATGCTCCTATAGTCGATTCTCATTGTTATCGACATGGATATTATTCCTAGCAACAGCCATAAAACCTGCCTCTTCAAGTGATGCCACGTATCACCGAAAATACGGAGATCGTTAACTGATGAAGCAGATAGCACCATCACGACTCCAAGAAGAGTCAAAACGATCATCGAAGAAATAAGGAAGAGAAAACGCCACGAACGGTAGCCCGGTGGAGTTGAAGTAAGACTTAAAAGAGTCTTGCGTGTCCTAGTTAAAGTCTTGCCACTCATTATGAGTCCAACTTATTTCTCTCGGATACAGCTCTAATAAAATCCAATCCTCGTTCTGAGTAGGATTCATACCAGTCGAAGGATGCGCAAGCGGGAGATAACAATACAGTTGAATTAGTAGTTGTATGATTCAAAGCCTTATCTAAGGCTTCGTCCATACTGTTTGCGATTTCGACTACACAAACATCTTTGTAAATTTCGAAAATATCTTCAGCTGATTCGCCTATAGCTATTACAGCGACTGGTGCAGTTTTTTTCAAAACAGTAAGGTCGAGATCTTTATTCTTCCCTCCTGCGATTAAAACGACATTTGACAATCCTTTAAGAGCTGAAACAGTCGAGTGAGGAGTAGTGGATTTACTGTCATTGAAAAAAGTAACCCCGTTTTTCTCACACACAAATTCAACTCGGTGCTTCAATCCAGTGAATTCCTTAAGCACCTCTATAGATGCTGCAAGATCAGCACCAAATTTTCTTGAAAGAAGTAATGCAGCTTGAGCGTTTTCTAAGTCATGCGGCATTCTCCTCGGGAGTTCTCTGATNTCTATAACANAATTGCCGTCAAGTAATAAATGAGAATCTCTCACATAACAATAAGAATCTTTACCGGAAAACCCAGTAGCTCCTCTTGGTGAATTTTTCTTTACAACTGGGTCATTAAAATTCGCTATCGCATCAGCTTCTTTTTCAATTCCTTCCCAAACACGTTTCTTTGCTGCTAGATAAGAATCTAGATCGTAGTGATGATCAAGATGATCTGGAGCAAAATTAAGCCAAGCTGCTGGCGACGCCGTGAAGTTTACGGAATGCGCTAGACGAAAAGATGAAGCCTCTACTACAAAGCAATCTGCTGCTGTATCAGCTATAGCTGTCACCATCGGAGTTTCTGTATTTCCAGCTGCTATTGCATTGATTCCAGAACGGTTCAACATTTCAGTTGCGAGTGTTACGACCGTGGTCTTGCCGTTTGTTCCAGTTACAGCGCAACGAGGACGGGTATCCCATTTGCTGGCCAGATCGCCCTCATCACTGATCAATACTCCAACACGTGAAGCTGCTTCAAAAATCGGATGAAGATCCGGAATTCCAGGAGCCACAACAACTTGTGAAAACTCTTCAAGGATAATCTCCCAATTGCCTTCATCCGGAACTTCTATAAACTTAATCGAGAACTTTTCTGCCCAGTCATACATCGCACTATTGGCAAAATCATCCATAACAGATGTTTCATGTCCATGCGCAACCAAGGCTTCGGCAGCCGCAAAACCTGAAACACCTAAACCGACAACCAAAGTCTTTTCGGTCATCACTAAAAACCCATTAATGTTCCAACTACGCCCGAGCGAAGTGAATCACCATAAAAAAGACCTATTCCAAGAGCCGTGCAAAGACCAGACATCATCCAAAAACGCACAATTACTGTGGTTTCAGGCCACCCCGACAATTCAAAGTGATGATGTAAAGGCGCCATTTTAAAGACTCTTCGTTTTGAAAAGAATCTAAAACCGACCACTTGAATGATCACAGACAAAGTCTCAATTACGAATAACCCAGCAACTATTGGTAGTAGAAGTTGGGTGTTCGTCGCGAGTGACAGAGCAGCTAAACCTGTTCCAATTGCTAAGGAGCCTGTATCGCCCATAAAAATCTGCGCTGGGGCAGAATTCCACCATAAAAATCCAAGGCATCCACCTGCCATAGCTGCTGAAACTACTGCCAAATCTAATGCATGCGGAACGTCATATAATTCTGGATACCTAAACTGCCAAAATGAAATAACTCCAAATGCTCCAAAACAGAAAATACTTGCTCCTGCAGCTAAGCCATCGAGCCCATCGGTCAGATTAACAGCGTTTGCCGACCCTGAAATAAGGAGAATGGCCCACAAACTCCATAAGATTTCACCAATCTCCCACCCTGGATAATCGAAACGTGTAAAAGAAATCTCGTTGTGTACTGGGGAGTAATTAACCATTAGAAGAGCAAAAAGTAATGCAACCAACAAAAGACCAAACATCTTTGTTTTCTTATTAAGACCAAGATTTCTTTCCCGAACTACTTTTATCCAGTCATCAAGTAGGCCAACTCCTCCTGCACCTACCACACTTAACATCACAAAAATTCCTGTTCGAGTGTAAATCCCATGATACAAATCACTGATCACATAACCGGCTACAGCTCCTGCGACTATTCCGACACCACCCATTGTTGGCGTTCCGGCTTTTGTGATATGCCCAGCAGGACCATCTTCGCGAATAGGTTGTCCTATTTTCATACGTGTCAACCAGTAAATGAGAGCACGACTCGAAAATAGCGATACCACCATCGCTACTGCTGCCGCTATAAGAATTCTTATCATTGTTCTTCCGTGGGGAATAATTTTCCAACTGCGGCTAGCAAAACATCCTTATCAGACAAAGGTATTTTTTCGCCTTGGATTTCTTGATGAGTCTCATGCCCGCGACCAGCTATAACTACAAGATCACCGGGTGAAGCTTCCGAAATAGCATATTCGACGGCATCACTCCTATTTACTTCCACAAATGTCGGTTGTCGAGTCATTCCATCGATGACTTCACTTATTATCTTCTCTGGATCCTCTTTACGAGGATTGTCACTTGTAAGAATGTTCAAATCAGCTCCCGAACTAGCAACCGCTCCCATTAAAGGTCGCTTTGCCAAATCTCTGTCACCACCACAACCAAACACAAGAATAATTCGTCCATCAACAATTTTTCTGCACCCCCTTAAAAGTTCTGCGAGTGCAGATGGGGTATGTGCATAATCAATAATCGCACCAATGTCTTCAGCTATCTGAAGGGACTCAAACCGTCCATCAATTCTTTTTACAGCAGAAAGCCCGCCAATAACATCTGAAATATCTAATCCAAGTTGGAGTCCTATTTCAGAAGCAATAAGTGCATTCGAAGAAATGAACGGTCCACCTAGTGGAATACTTACCCGCTTTCCTCTCCAGTCAAATGAAGACTCGTTTCTGTCGAAAATTACATTTCTATCTTCGAATGAAACTCCTTCTGCATCCATTCCTTCCTCGATCGCTTTTTCATAATACAGACGGCCATATTCTTGATCAGTCGCAATTACTGCCCTGTCAGAAAAATATGAACTAAAAAGTAAAGCTTTAGCATTGAAATACTCTTCCATTGTGTTGTGGAAATCGAGGTGATCGTGACTTAAATTTGTAAAGGCAACCGTAGAAAAAAATGTTTCATGAACTCTGTTTTGCACGAGAGAATGAGAGGAAACCTCCATGCATGCAACTTCAACCCCGTTATCGCAAAATTTTCTTAGCTGCCTTTGAAGTTCGGGAGATTCAGGAGTGGTTAATGCTCCCGTCAAAGTTCCAATAATTGCAGAAGAAATACCATTATTTTGCAAAATTTCAGACAAAAGACTCACGACACTTGTCTTTCCATTAGTCCCAGTAACTCCTACTACTTGTAGATCTTTAGATGGATTCTCAACAATCCGAGAAGAAAGATTCGGCAGAACACTTCTTACATCTTTCACTAGGAAATTTGGAACATCTTCAGCGACTGGCTCTTCACTCAAAATTGCTACAGCACCCTCGGTAACAGCATCTTTAACATAGAAATGTCCATCTGTAGATTCACCTTTTAAACAACAAAAAATGTCACCCTTTTCTATTTCTCGTGAGTTGTGTATAACGCGTTTTATTTCAGGGTCTTTTCTTGCACCTTTAAGAACCCCCTCAAGATCAGCAATCAATTCAGATAAAAGCATCAGTCAACTAATGTTCCGGCAATTTCTTCTGACATTTCCTCACGGGAAGAAAGACTCGAATTCGAATTCAAAAGCTCTGCCTGCTCAGGCGTAGTAGCAAGAACCCTTTGTGCCACAGTCAAATCTAGTTTTTCATTTTCAGATGGGATCCTTAACTGACGTGCTGCAAATTTTGCAAAATCTGCAAATATCGGGGCTGCAGCTTTTCCTCCTGAATCAAACATTGGAGATGGTTCATCAACAACTACAAGAGCTACTATTTCTGGTTCCTCAACCGGAAAAAACCCTGCAAAACTAGCTATGTAACGTCGATCTTCTTTCTCTTCGCCATAACCTCCAATTTGAGGTTTCCAAGCAGTACCAGTTTTACCCGCGACTCTGTAACCGGGCACTTGGGCTCTTTGACCTGTTCCCGAGTTGACAACAGTTTCAATTATTTGGATCAGTGATTCTGCCGTTCGTGATTCAATAATTCTTTTGGGTTGAGTTCTTTGAGGATTTCCAGACATGTCTATATCATCCCCCATTCCACGTACAAGTGTTGGCGCGGGCTTCAAACCTCGATTGGCCAGAGTCGCATAGGCAGTAAGCATTTGCACAGGAGTGACAGATACTCCTTGTCCAATCGCGATAGTAGGCAGCGATGTTCCGGACCACTTCTCTACAGGAAGAAGTATTCCGTTGGCTTCTCCTGGAAAATTCAATTCAGTTTTACTTCCAATACCGAATTTTTTTAACTTATTGTGAAGAAGGGCCGCTCCAACTTCTTGCGCCCAAAGAATAGTACCCACATTTGATGATTGATAAAGAATCTCAGAAACTGACCATTCTGCCTCATCATGGTCAAACCAGTCAGAGAAATCAGAGTCATGCACATGTATCTCATCTGCTACTTTGCGAACAGAATCTTCAGAAGCTAAACCTTCATCCAGTACAGCAGAAAAGGTTAGAGGTTTTATTATCGAACCTGGTTCGAAAGTCCATGTTGCGGTTCGATGTTCAGTGACTTGCTCGAGAACCCCATCCTCTTTACGCTCTACAGCAACTGAAGCTAAAATTTCCCCACTAGACGGATGCATCGCTACGAGAAGACCTCCAGCAGCACCTGCTTTATCGAGACCTGAAGTTAAAATCTTCTCAGCCTCGAACTGAAGCGATCGATCCAAAGTGGACAAAATTGTTTCCCCATTTTTTGCCGGCTCTAAGGAGTATTCGCCGCCCGGTATCGTTGAGCCTCTAGGTCCGCGTTCTACAATTTTAAGACCGTTCTCACCCGACAGAAATTCATCGTAAGATTTTTCTAATCCACTTATTCCCTTACCATCTATATCTGTTCTGCCGATGATCGCTACTACTGAATCACCATCAGGCCTTACGCGACCTTGTTCTTCCTCACTGTAAACTCCTGCAAGTTTTAAAGATAGAACTGCGTCAACAAAACGATCTTCTACTTGTCGTGAAATGTATACAAAACTTTTTCCACTGTTCAATTTTTTTTCAAGCGCTTCCTGATCTCCACCAACTATCTGGACCAACGCACGTGCAGTTTGAACTGGATCTTCAACTTTATTTGAATTTGCAACTAGAGTACGTCTCGGAACAGACAGAGCGAGGTCTGCACCATGCCGATCCAGTATTGAACCCCGTTGAGCTTGAACTTCCTTGGTGGCCACCCGTTGACTGACCCCCATAGCTATGTAACGTTCGGAGTTTATAATTTGGAAATAAACCAACCTCCAAACGAGACCTCCTGACATCAAAGTCATCAAAAGTCCTACGACAATCGAGCGTCTAAAAAAACTCTTTAGTGAATTGCTTCTGGATTTTTTTTTGGAATTTCGTTTATCAGAAACCATGGAATTACCGCCTGAAAGGATTCCCGTCAGGAGTGGCGAGATTGGATATTGGCTTTATTTGTTTTCTGGTAGGTGGAGGCAACATTCCTAAGCGCCCCTTAGCAGCTATTAAAATCCTTTCCGGATTTTTCAACTCCGCAACTTCTATTCTCAACTCTTGTGAATAAGCTCTTCCCTCCAATATCTGAAATTCAAGCGAATCGACTTCCTGCTGAGCTGAGACTAAAAAAGCATGAAACCCCGCAACAGAAAGTAGTAGGAAGAAGGAAACAATCACCCCTAGTGAAACCGAAAGAGTGATACCTCTCTTTTTGGATTCGACTCGTCTTCTTGTTTCCTTTTTACGAGTGACAGGAATCTCGATACTAATTGTCATAGCATCTCCAAAACTCTGAGACGAGCACTCTTCGATCGTCTATTGCTATTAATTTCTTCTTTTGAAGGGGAAATACCTGAGTGGGGTAATTTTCCTTTTGGTATAGCTCCGCAGACGCAAGGAAGTCTCTGAGGGCACGTGCAACCTCCAGTAACAGTATTTCTAAATAATTCTTTTACTATCCGATCTTCCCCCGAATGGTAAGAAATAACTAATCCACTTCCATTCGCCTTTAATTTAGAAATGGAACTAGCTAGACCTGCGAGTAGCTCCTCTCTTTCATTATTGACTTCCATTCGAATCGCTTGAAAAGTTCTTTTTGCAGGATGTCCACCTTTCCGTCTGGTCGCCGCAGGAACTGCTTTCTTAATCAGTTCAGCTAGTTCTAAAGTGTTTTCCAAGGGGCGGTTGGCGACTATTGAGCTAGCTATACGTCCTGCGAATCTTTCGTCAGAATTTCTTTTGATTATTTCCTGTAGTTCCAGTTTGCTTAAGTTGTTTAACAATTCATGGGCTGTTTCATCTTGAGTGATGTCCATGCGCATATCAAGAGGTCCTTCTTTCCTGTAGCTGAAACCTCTCTCTTCAAAATCCAATTGAGGGGAAGAAACACCTAAATCGAAGAGAAACCCTGAGATAAGTGAAATATTCTGATCATCTAAAATTTTCTCAATTGAAGAAAAAGGAGCGTGGAAAAACTTAACTCGTTCAGAAAATTCTTTAAGTCGATTATAAGCAACCTCAAGAGCTGAAGAATCTCGATCTACAGCAAGGAGTTTAAGGTCATCACGTCGAGAAAGTATCGCTTTGGAATGAGTCGCACCACCAACTGTTGCATCGATGAATACACCAGGTGGAACGCGATCAACAACACTAACCACTTCTTCTAGCATTACTGCTTTGTGTATAAAATCTGAGGTTGTTTTCTTTTCCACTCGATTGCCTTTGAATATTCTTCCGACTATCGACCGTTCTCCGAATAACTGACTAGAGAATTTCTTCTAAAGATCTTGATGGGAGGAGGTGGAGGAGGGGCCTTCCATCTTGTTACTCGGAGAACGATCCATAATCGGACATCACGATCAACCGAAATTGTCTAAATGCCACCCCCCTGCCAGAAGGTGTCAGCTAAGGATCGGTCAAGATCATCTGCCATTCCTTCCCAATCCTCGGGATTCCAAATTTCGATATGTGTAATTGCTCCACAGAGCAATGCTTCGCTCTCTAAGGAGGCGAACTCACGTAAACGATTAGGGATGCTCAATCTGCCTTGACTGTCAATACGTTGTTCGTCAGAACTAGCTGCAAGTCTTCTTAGTATTTTAGGTTCAACAGTTCCTTCTTTGATTTGGCTCTGTAATCGAGAAACCATTTCTGAAAAAGCTTCAGGTGTGTAAATCGCTATGCAATTAGCTGCAGGTGATATGAAGGCTTCTGCCGTAAAACGAGATCTGAATTTCGCGGGAAGCACAACTCGACCTTTTTCATCAAGTGAATGTTCATGCGTGCCTACAAAAAGCATTGCTTTCTTCCTTCTTTTGTTAGTTCATCTTGTAATAAGCAGAAAAGAAGGTAAAAAGATACTGCCTTTTTGCCCCATTTTCCTCCACTTTTCTATTATATCACTCCACTTTTGTCAATAGGCGCGCCAATAATTACTTTTATTCTTTTTTTGACTGCCTTAAATAAGACTAAAAGTGGCGTTTAAAGGCTTTGGTTTAACAGTGCCTTCGACAAGTCAATAGGATTTCCTTCAATCGGGGCAGCTAAATCCCATAAGTCCTCAATACTTTTTTCGCGGGGTTCAAGCTGCAAGATATCAACTATTTTTTCTACTGGCCAGGAAAACAGTGCGGCGCATTGGAACCATGAACCTTGGCTTGTTCGTCTTTGGCTAATACCAATACTCTTTTTCCCTGAAATCAGAACTTCACCTGCTGCCAATCCGGCGAAACAGACTGTTGAAGAAAGTTCATTTTTTCGTAGTTCACCAAGATACACCTGTCCATCTATTCCCATTTCATTTAATGCCTTAACCCAGAGTTCTCCTAGCCATACGGCTGACTGCCGAATATCGTTTTCCCATAAAGGGTCTTTTCGAGGAAGAACAAAATCAACCCATAAAACTCCACCTGGTTCGAGAAAAACTGCTCCCCCTCCTGATTTTCTGAAAACATATTCATAAGGGAAATCTGTTTCTAAAGAAATGGCTTTTTGAGCGGTTCCGAAAACCATTGTTGGTTCATCGATCTCGTGAAGGATGATTTGCCTTGTCTCAAAAGTTGGCAAACTCAAGTGTCTTTCGGCAACACTTCCAGTTGAATTTTTTACAGTCCAAGTTGCCATCAGATTAAGTTTTTGACTTTCCCATATCTGCGACCCAATCCAACCATGTGATCACAACTTTCGCATTTGGGAAGTCTTCTTTATCTCCTTGGTATGTAATAACTCTAAAATCTATGAAATCTTTACTAGGGATTGGCAAAAACGGAAAACTCAAAAACCATCTTGTTTTTGCAATTTTAAAAAGTTGTTTTATGGTTACAGGCCACAAAGATGGCCTCCGTATCAAAGACAACAAAATTTTTAGGAACCAAGCTACTTTCAACGTTAACTCTTTTCTTTTGAATTCAACCACACAGCAGCGGCACCTACAAGAGGGGCGTCATCACCCAGAGCAGCAAATTCAATTTTAAGATCCTTGGTGAAATCTAGACCGCAAAAACGAGCAGCGGTGGAACGAACCTCATTCAAAAAAGTAGAGCCAAACCCCAAAGCGACCGAGCCTCCTAGAAGCACAAACGGGATGTCGAGTAGGTTCACCACAATAGAAATCGCTTTACCGACAAAAAAACCACTCTCCATTTTTAGCTGTTCTGTTGCTTCTGTCGCTGGCAATCCTGTTGCTTTTTCTATCGCTCCACCAGAAGCAACTGCTTCAAGGCAGCCGTTGCTGCCACATTCGCACAAAGGGCCACCAGGGTCGACATTTATATGCCCTATATGACCGGCATTTCCTGTTTCGCCATCTAACAGCCGACCATTTACTACTAGACCTCCTCCAATTCCTGTCGAAACAACCATTGCTAGATAGTTATCCTTTTCTATAGCGGCTCCTACCCAACCTTCACCTAAGGCGATTGCTTTTGCATCGTTATCGAGAGCCACAGGCAGTCCGAGACTTTCAGAAAGCTTGGAACGTAGTTCAAAGTTTCTCCAGTGTGGAATGTTTAATGGTGAAATTTCCGCTCCACTTTTCGCCATTGGTCCAGCACTTCCCACACCACACCCTTCAACTGCTTCTCCTTCTAAAAGTTCTTTAGCTTGCAAAAGAAGCTTCTGAAATAACTCGTCGCCATCATTAGCGCTAGTGGGAATTGAAGATCTCTTTTTAATAACACCTTTCTGTGTTACTAGAGCCACAGCAAGTTTAGTTGCACCTATATCTACGGCAAGGATCTCCTTCACCCATGCACTCCTTCAAATGTCAACCGTGATTATCGCGACGAAAACGATCTTTCATTAAATCTCGAAATTTTTGGGAGGAGTCTCCCAACTTGATCCCTTTTTCAGCCCACATTGAAGATTGTGCAGCCTGTTGAATACCGGTACGCCCTAAATTTCTTGCATTTCTCTCAATCGCTAGTGCCGAGAAGAGCATTAAGAGAAAAGCTCCGAAAGCCACCAAAAAAGAAATTGAAAGAGTCAGAAGCATGCTCACTACGCCTAGCAGGAAAACCAGCAACGACCACTTTAAATTTTTGAAAGATTTCGTATAGACAGTAGTTTCCGAAACTTCACGCGCTAATTCAGGATCACTCTCATAGAGATTCTCTTCAATTTCAAGGAGAATTCTCTCTTCATCTTCTGAAAGCGGCATTTGCTATCTCCTATTACTTCAATCCTCGGTTGTTTAAATTCTAACCTTTATAAAGATATAAAACATATAACAGGTCCTCACGTTGACTTTTTGGTTGGTTCATTTTCATCAGGACCCCATTGTTGCTCTCCTTTTCGTTTGACTCGCAACCCTCTTGCTCCAAGCATGCTCGCAGGTCCTATTGATGACATTCCAAACCGATCCCTTATGGAATCAACAGCACCCTCCATATTTTCCCATCCGGAATGTGACTCTTCACCTAATTTAAGTTGCTCTGTGAAATTGCTGTCCAGGTTTGTTACCGAAAATCCCAACAACCTAATCCCAGATGCCAGGTCTACCCCATTCAATAGGGATTTAGCCTCTTCGATTATTAAAGCTGATAATGCTGTCGGTTCCGGCAAAGTATGTGAGCGTGAAATAGTTTTGAAATCGGGGTAACGAACTTTTAGGGAAATTGTTCGACATTTTTTGTTAGATTTCCGTAGACGCCATACGACCGAGTCAACAAGACGAACCAGTTCGCGCTCTATGTCTTCTTTGTTCTGTAAGTCATGCGGAAAAGTTTCTTCGTGACCTATGGATTTAGATTCTTGCTCGACAATCAAGTCACGATCATCAATACCACGCGCTAAACGCCAAAGTTGCTTACCTGCACTTTCACCAAGCCTTGCCACCAAAGTTCCTTCAGAGACTCGACCTAACTCTCCAACGGTTTCTATTCCTAAATCGTTCAACTTCTTACGAGTTTTAGGACCAACTCCCCAAATTGCGCTGATGGGAAGTGGTTCCAAAAAATTTCTCACCTCGCTTTGATTCAGAATGAAAACCCCGTCACCGTAGATAGGACCCTTCTCCCCTACTCTTGGCTTCGCATGTTCACTAGCTAGTTTGGATAAAAACTTATTAACGGAGACGCCAACACTGCAATTAAGGCCTTCTTTCTCATATATCGCACTTCGAATTTTGTAAGCAATCGATTCAGGACTCCCGTGAAGTTTTTCGGCTCCTCCTATATCTAAAAACGCTTCATCAAGGGAAAGAGGCTCAATAAACGGAGTGAAACTTTCGAGAATGCCCATTATTCGTTGACTTACTTGCACATAATATTCATAGTCGCCTGAGATGAATATCAAATCCTTACATAATCTTCTCGCTCTTCTAGAAGGCATAGCGGAATATATGCCATATGAACGTGCCTCATAGGAAGCTGCGGCTATAACACCACGATTACCAGTGCCACCTACAACTACAGGTTTGCCAATAAGTTCTGGGTTTCGAATCAACTCAACTGACGCAAAAAAAGCATCCATGTCAACATGGAGTATAGATACCGTCACAGCTTGCGTTCCACAATCAAATTCTTGTCCTTGTCAGAAGTTACCCGGTAACTGAAAGATTTTCTTGTGGGTACCTGATCAAATAGGTAAGAGCTAACTGGTTCTCTAACCCAAATGGGGGAAGCGTCTAACTTTGCCTTACATTCTTCTCGAGAAAAAAATCCACCATCTTCGACAATGCCATCCGGATCATTAAAGAACAAAGAACCGCACCAATCTATAGCTTCAAAAACTTCAACATGTAAAGACATTTCTAGTGTTTCGAAATCTACGTCAACTTCATAAATCAACTCTGACCAAGCTGATGTTCTTAAGCCAGTCTCTTCAAAAACCTCTCTTTTTAGGGCACTAATTGCATCTTCACCGTCATCGATAACACCGCCTGGTGGACTCCAATCGATTCCGCCCTTTTTGCCGAGATGTAAGTTACCTCTGCGTCGATTAGCCACCAGCAAAATATCAGAATCCCTTAAAATAAGTCCGCCAACCACTGACCACTTCCGAACAGAATTATTCTTCATATGACTTTGTTCCGTTAATTAGTTAATTTCGACTTGTAGCCTAAAGTTAGCATTACTCTCTAGAACACAGTAGGAGTATTTCTGTGCCCCCTTCTTCAGTTCCATCCCTAAAAGCAAGGATTCTTGCAGTTGCTGCAATAACTATTTCTGGATTATCCGGCGGATTAGTTGGATACGCAGTTACAGATCTTCAGTGCGAAAATAGTTGCAATTCACTTTCAGGATCTATTGCGCTGGCTTCAGCCATATTTGCTGCCGTGGGTGTTTCTATTATTACTAATCTTGCCCTTAAAGCTATGGCTGAATGGAAAACGAACGAAAAGCAGCAATCAATTCGAGAAAGATACCCAGTTGAGTAAAAAATCAGATGAAGAAGACTTAAGAGTTATTGCATCGAAGATAGCGCAACAAGTCGGTAAAGATGTCGAAAAAAAAATCGGATCCCCCCATTACATAACTTCCAAGAGTTCCACAACAGACTTAGTCACTGAAATTGATGAGTGGTCTGAAAAAACAATAACAGATTACATAATTTCCCTGAGACCAAATGACGAGGTCGTATGTGAAGAAGGAACCTACGTTTCCGGAAACAACAATGTGCGTTGGTTGATTGATCCAATAGATGGAACAACAAATTTCATCTACGGTCATCCTGGATTCTCAATATCACTCGGGATTGAAATTGATAATGAAACCAAAGTGGGCGCTCTCTATGTACCTTTACTTGATGAACTATTCGCCGCCTCACCTGCTCACGGAACAACCAAAAATGGAAAAATAGTCGAAGTTAGCAAAACAAAAGAACTGAATAAGACTTTGATCGCCACAGGATTTTCTTACAATCCTAAATTTCGCGAAACGCAGGCGAGGAATTTAATTGGTATTCTGCCCAACGTTCGCGATATCCGTCGAGTTGGAGGAGCTGCATTTGATCTTGCTTCCGTAGCATGTGGACGTGTCGATGCGTTTTTTGAATACGGTTTATCACCATGGGATGTTTCCGCTGGTCATGCTCTAGTCAAATATGCTGGAGGAGAAGTTATGACTATCGATCAACTCGAGTCGAACGATTTTGAAGTCAATGTACTTAGATGTGCTTCAACAATTTCAGAAACTACAATTACAGTGGCAGCTTCAGAGCACCTAATCGATCAAGTAGTTGAACTAATAATTAACAGTCAAACAAGCTCATAATCGATAATTAAAACAACTAAAAGATGGATTATTGCAATGAAATAAGCAATATGAAAATTTCAATCAAACCAAAATGCCGCAAACACCCAAGAAATAAGGCAACATTAAAGTATGAGTGTAAGAATTCTTACAGTAGAAGATGACGAGCGAATCAGAACAGCAGTCAGCCTAGCCCTTCAGGAAGAAGGGTGGGAAGTAGAAGAAACCTCAAATGGCGAGGATGCCTTAGCCTCATTTTCGCGCCATCCCAGTGATGTAGTACTAATTGACATCATGCTTCCGGGAATTGACGGCTTCGAAGTATGCAGAAAAATTAGACGTTTGGGAGATGTGCCAATAGTAATGGTTACTGCCCGATCTGACAGCCATGATGTAGTCGCTGGGTTAGAGGCAGGAGCAGATGACTATCTAAGAAAACCTTTCGATCCAAAAGAACTATCAGCACGTGTCCGGGCCCTATTGAGAAGATCCAAAACTGTGGGAGCCCCATCAAATTTTACATTTGACCAGCTAGAAATAATAGCGGATGAAGGGATGGTCAGAATCGGAGGTAAAGAAGTCCATCTAACACGGACAGAGTTTAAACTTTTGGTTGAACTTGCGAGCAACTATGGAAAAGTGCTTAGTCGTGAGGATTTACTCGAAAGAGTTTGGGGCTACGACTACTTTGGGGATAGCAGGCTTGTGGATGTTCATGTGAGAAGACTCCGAACAAAAGTTGAAATAGATCCTGCGAATCCAAACTATGTAGTAACTGTTCGGGGAATGGGTTACAAGCTTCAAACCCAACTTTAGTAAGGCTAACAGGACTGAATAACCCATGTTAGACGAAGAAACCGAAATTAGAGAAACCACCTCTTACAGACCCAGACTAGGTCTTCAAACTAGAATTTCTCTGTTCTTTGCCGTAGGCGGCTTGCTCGTATCTATTGGCTTAGCAGGAGCGACCCTTGTGCTTACGAGGCAACAACTAATTGACAGTCGTGAAAACGCTGCATCAGCTTTCGCTTTGACTAACGCTACTCGACTCTCAAACCAGCTGACGCCTGACTCATCCGTAGAAGATTTGCCTTCAATAGTCGACTCCATGACGAAAATAGAAGGTAGTCAAAGACTAATAAGAATCCGCAGTGACTGGCTCCCTTCACAAGAGTTGGACAGAGAAGACTTACCTGAAAATATCTTAGACCGTGTTTCCGAACTTGAGGCCGGTCAACTAAGAGCAGAAATTAATGGCAAGACAAGGCTGGTTCTAGGCATTCCTCTTCAGTTATTTGATGCAGCCTATTTTGCTGTTGTTGATCTATCTGACTTGGAAGAAACTCTGGACGACCTTCGTATAATACTTTTCGGTGCAGGAGCGGGAGTCACCTCTCTAGCCGCACTTGTAGGTTGGTGGATAAGTCGCCGGACACTTCGCCCTTTGAGGAGAGTTGGAGAAGCCGCGCAAGCCATTGCTGGTGGTCGCTTAGATACAAGACTGATTCGACAAAGTGATCCCGATCTTAATCGTCTATCTGAATCATTCAATGAGATGGCGAAAGCTCTCGAGGAACGGATTCACCGAGATGCCCGTTTCGCCTCAGAAGTAAGCCATGAGCTAAGAAGCCCTCTAACCACCCTGAAAGCTAGCGTTGGAGTTCTTGAATCAAGAAAAGACGAACTATCTGATCCATCTCAAACCGCACTAGATCTCTTATCGAGAGATCTGGAAAGATTTAACCGCTTAGTGTCAGAACTCTTAGAGATATCAGGCTATGACGCAGGTGCAGCCTCATTGGAGTTGGAAGAAGTCAACCTCTATCAATTCATTAGGGCAGCTACAAGAAATGATGATTCAATAGAATATGCACTTCCAGAGAACGCTGAATCCTTAGTTATAAATGTCGACAAAAGACGTCTAGCACGGGCTCTTTCAAATCTTTTAGATAACGCAAATCGTTACGGAACAGGTCCTACCGCTATAGAAGTTTTCACTACCGAAGATTCGATCAGGATCGCAGTAGAAGATAACGGACCGGGTATTTCCAATGAAGAAAGAAAGATTATATTTGACCGCTTTTCAAGGGGTTCAGTTGGCGGACAACGTGGAGATGATGGAGGAACGGGTTTGGGTTTGAGCTTAGTTCAAGAAGATGCCCGCCTTCATGGAGGAAAAGTGTGGGTAGAGGACCTAAAAGTTACGAAAGCAGAAACTGGTTCTAGATTTGTTATCGAGCTGCCTCTCGAAGGAGAGGAGACCCTATGAAAAATATATTTATTACTTCTCTGCTCCTAATTGCGACTTTGGCAACAGCCTGCAGTATCCCGCTCGATGAAAGCCCGCGGGAACTATCTTCAAACCTTCCTGACGCTCTTCTACCTCCTGCGTCAACAACCACTCAACCGCCAGCTCCCAAAGAGACTGTAAAAATATTTCTCGCAAAAGCTAATAACAACGGAGAAATGAAACTTGAACCTGTCAATCGAGAAATTTCAGGCGATGGGTCGATAAACGTCATTCTCGACCAAGTCCTAGCTGGTCCAACTTTGGCAGAACAAGAAACACAACTGGTCTCGCCATTTGCTGAAGGAAGTGAAGTGATAGGTGCAATTCTTGAAGATGCACTATTGGAAATACATTTAGACAGTCTCGATGGTTTCCCACAAGATGACTCAAAAAGTAACCGTCTTGCGTTCGCTATGCTCGTTTGCACTGCTTCAGAACTTATATCAGGAGCAGAGATATCCTTTGTCCGAATAATGGTCAGACAAAATGACTCCCTTGAAGCCATAAACGCACCTGTAACTGACGGCGATCCTCCTGAAGAGGGAGCAGCTGTATTATGTAGCAATTATGCAAGTTTCATGGAAGAAGATTATTTTTCCTAAGTGGAAAGGAATTGAATGGACGTAGTTCTGGCATTAGACGCAGGTACCACAAGTGTTAGAACTCTCGCAGTCGACTCATCGGGTAAAATTCTCACAAGTTCACAACAGGAATTTTCACAGAATTACCCTGAACCTGGTCTTATCGAACATGATCCTGAAGAAATTTGGCTAGCTGCAGCAAAAACCTTAAAAAACGTTTCAGTTGCAGTCGAAAAAACAGGACACACAGTTGTAGCTATTGGTATAACTAACCAGCGCGAAACCGCGGTTATTTGGGATTCGGTTTCTGGTGAACCCTTACACAATGCAATTGTTTGGCAAGACCGCAGGACAACCGAACGTTGTCAAGAGTTAGAAAAAGAAAACTATCTTAATGAAATTCGATCTAAAACTGGCTTAGTTATAGACCCATATTTCTCTGCTACAAAATTTGAATGGATGATCAACTCGCTCCAGAATAAGACAGACTTTTCTCTGGGAACGGTAGATTCCTGGTTAATTTGGAAATTGACTGATGGAAAAGTTCACGCAACAGAACCATCTAATGCATCTAGAACGATGTTATTTGACATAAAAAAAGGGTCATGGTCTGAATCCCTCTGCAACCTCTTTTCTGTACCAATCGAATCCCTTCCAGAAATTCGTTCGACTTCCGGCTATTTCGGTTCAACTACGACCGATGGACCTTTGGAGAAAGAGATCCCAATCAGAAGTGCTATCGGAGATCAACAATCTTCGCTTTTTGGGCAAGCATGTTTTAATTTAGGTGACACAAAAAACACTTACGGAACTGGTTCTTTCATGCTTACGAACATCGGAGAGGCGACCCCTCCAGTAAATGATGGTCTTTTAACAACCGTAGCTTGGCAACTGAAACCTGATTCACCACTTACATACGCGAGCGAAGGTTCCATTTTTTCTACGGGAGCAACAGTTCAATGGTTGCGCGATGAACTGAAAATTATCGAAAAATCATCAGATCTTGAGCCACTTGCATCCTTATGTAAAAACAGTGCCGGGGTTGTTATTGTTCCAGCCTTCTCTGGTCTAGGCAGTCCATGGTGGGATCCCGACGCGCGAGGGATCATTACTGGTCTTACACGTGGAGTTGGAAAAGCTGAGCTTGCTAGAGCAACAATCGAGTCAATGGCTTTCCAGACCCGTGATGTCCTAGAAACACTGAAGAGAAATGGGATGCCCACTCCAGAGAAATTAAAAGTAGACGGAGGAGCAGCTGTAATGGACTCACTAATGCAATTTCAAGCTGATCAGCTTAAAATCCCTGTGATTCGTTCAGTCAATACAGAATCCACTGCAATGGGCGCTGCTTATTTAGCTGGGTTAGCTGAAGGTGTTTGGAAAAACTTGGAAGAAATTGAAAACCTCTGGATGGGAGACGAAGCATTTTTGCCCAACTTTAATAACAAAACTTCAGACAAAATGTATGAATCCTGGCTCTCTGCATTAAATAAAAGCAGAGATCAATAACTTATAGTCACCTCGTCAAATTCCCAGCCTCAAGTCTTTCTTTCAAGTCATCGACGGCTGCATGAACTATTTTGCTCTCTGCCCTACGTTTTACAAAACCTGGTAAGCGAACTAGAAGATCCACATCTAAATCATAAACAACTTCGGTTTCCTCACCATTAGGACCAACAGGGTGAAACTCATAATCTCCATTCATTCTTTGTATCAGATCGCTTTCAACCAAGCGCCAGGAAATTCTAAGAGGATTTGAACCATAACTGTATCTAAGTATGTAGTTCGTACTTCTTCCCATAGCTGCTGCGCGGAAAGAAACGTCACCAGGACGACCATCTTCGTCTCTAACTAAAACTTGCACCTCTTTAATATCATTAGTCCACTCAGAAAGTTTTTCCACGTCAGACACCATGTCGAAACAGCTCTGTGGGGAAGCTTTGATTATCCTTCTCTGGTTTGCGTGGTCGCTCATTTTTTACTCCTCTCGAACTCTACTTCAAAATTGCGGTGTCTATTGCATCTATAAGATTTTTCGAAAGTAGGTCATATGAAAAACTCTTTTCAACTCTCAGACGAGAATTTTCTCCCATACACTTCAACTTGTCAGGATCCTTTAAATACATTTCGATTGCTTGTGCCAACTGACGGGGATCATTCGGATCGTCAACTATCAACCCTGTTTCATCATGCAACACTGCATCTGCCGACCCTCCACTCCTACCAGCAATTTGAGGAACACCTGAAGCAGCAGCTTCTAGAAAAACTATACCGAAACCTTCCTGCTCGAGACCTCCCCAACGTGAACGGCAAGGCATGCAAAACACATCTGCCGCTCTGTACAAATCCGGCAATTTCTCTTCAGCAATTTCACCAAGGAATCTAACTGAATTCTCAACATCTCTAGAAAGAGCTTCCAAACGATTTCTGTCTCTACCAGTACCTGCAATCAACAAGAGTAGATTCGGATAATTTTCCTGAAGTGATTTAACGGCCTCGATCAAAACATCCATACCTTTTCTGGGGACAAGACGCGTAACTGCAAGCAACACAAACGCACTCTTCGAAATTTCTAGATTTTTACGCACTTTTTCTTTCGCATAACAATCTTCAGGCTTGAATCTCTCAATATCCACACCTGGAGGGATTACCGATATAGGCAAATTTTCTCCTGCGATATTCGCAGCTTCCTGCGCAGGGTAATTTCCGGCACAAATCACTAAAGATGACTGTCTAAGAACTTTAGATAAACGCTTTTTTATGATCGGAAGCCTGCCAGGTATTGCCAATTCTGCTCCATGAAGGATGAGAGCATAAGGGGTCTGACTTTTAGGAGCCGAAAAAGCAAGTGGAAAAGCCGGATCCCAAACCACTAAGTCAGCTTTAAAATCTTCTGCTGATTTCTTAGCAATTTTAGTCATCTTGCAACTCGGTAGTAAAACCTTACTCTCGGATCTAAATACACGAAAATGTTGTTCAGAATCAAATTCCTTTGCACCAGTAAAAGGAGTCGTGTAAACATAAAAATCATCACTGGGCAACCGTCTCCACAGTTCCCAAAGGTACGACTGTATTCCTCCAACTTTAGGAGGAAAGTCGTTTGTAAGAAGTATGTGCTTTCTCATAAATAGCCTTCTGCCTCCGCCAACATGATTTCATCCAGCACTAGTTGATCAAAGTCATCCTTTACAATATGTAAGAGATCTTGATGACCCAGATGGACGGCGGCCCATACTGCATGGCTTCTAAGTAAAGGGTCGGGATTAGACAAATACTTCTCTAAAAGCGATTTGAACTTTTCATTTTCCTTTTCTTGGGAATTGCCGACTGCGATAAGAGCATTCCGCTTGAGATATTTTGGATCTCTTTGAGCTATATACCAGTGACCAAACCTTTCCAAAAGTTCCTCATCATTAGTTTCCAAAATTTCCAATGCAAAATGGTCTGCATCAGTATCTGATTCCCCTTCAAGAAAACGCTCTTCACGCCCCTCGGGGCAAACTTCCTGACAATCATCACAACCGTAAATACGATTTCCGATGCTTTTTCTATATTCATTCGGAATCACCCCAGGAGCTTGAACTAACCACGCTATGCACCGTCGCGCATCCACAACTCCGGGTTCAATAATTGCGCCTGTAGGACAATTGTCGATACAACGCTTGCAGGTTCCACAATTGTCTTGTACTTGCTTACTGGCTGGCAGGTCAGCATTTGTAACCACAGTACCTAAAACAAACCAACTCCCCTTTCCTGGAATCAAAACATTCCCATTCTTGCCATGCCATCCGATTCCGGCTCTTATAGCCGCAGCCCTATCTACTAATGAATTTTCATCAGCAACAACTTGTGCTTTCCAGCCATCAGCTTTCAGTCTTTCTGCAATAACATTCAAAGCTTTTCGTAGATTGCTGTAATAATCTTTTCGTGCATACGCTGCGATTCTCAGTTTGTCAGTAGAAGCTTCTTCAAGTCGCGGAGAGGGCGTCCTAAGTGCTCCTACAATCAGTGATTTCGCGTCCTTCATTATCATCTTTGGAGTTGTCGAACGCTCGGGGTTTCTAAAAGTAAACTGCATGCCGCCGTCAAACCCTTCACTTTTTCTTCGTTCTATTTCACGACGAGTTTCAACAAAAGGCTCTGCGTTAGTAACCCCTAAGGCACTCAGACCTAACTCAGGAGCTAAATTTGATATTTCTCGAAAATAATCATGTTTTATTTCATCGCTCACTTCAAGATTCATTTAAGAATTTTATGAGATTTAAACTAGTAAATGACTTAAATCGATTCTGAATAACGCAAAGGCGGAACTAGCCCTGCAGCGGCGATCTGTTTGATGGAACGATATTCATCTAAATTAACAACCACCGCTGTCGAGTTCATATCACGACACAAAAAAGTAACTACACAATCATCACAATACTGCGAGAATTGTTTTGCACACTTTTCGCAATCAATTAGCAAATTATTTTCTCTTTTCTGAAAGTCCATATTTATAGATTGCCAAGCACCTGTGACATTGGATCTGTTTTGCCTATTTCAAGTAACTTTTCTTTCATTGAGGTACGTTTTATATGTGAGGATTAAGCTGATTTTTAGCTTCTTAACTTCCCTTCTCTTGTTATCTACTCTCAGCTGCAGCTCAACAAAAGAAACGCTTAATATCACAACACACAGAATTGAGAAATGTCCTGGGGAAATAGTCCCAACTAATCTAAAAGTTGATTGCTACCGTTATGAAAACG
>PBLL01000020.1 GCA_002721755.1 Actinomycetota bacterium | reverse complement strand
TTTCTAGTGTTCCTGTTTCTAGTGTTCCTGTTTCTAGTGTTCCTGTTTCTAGTGTTCCTGTTTCAGATCCAACAGACACAGAAGAAGTCGTTGAAACGGAGGTCCGTAAGCTTGGAGTGGTCACCTTGGCTGAGAATGGCTTACTACTACTAGCAGGAACAGAGAATCAGCTTCTTTTAGCATTTGACACACCACAAGAAACAGTCATGAGCTCTTTAATAAGCGTCCTCGGTGAACCTATTGAGGAAAATTTAACTATGGAAGATGTCGTCTGCTTTACGCCTAATTCTATGGCTTTTAAATTTGCTGAACTTGAAGTCATCTTCGCTCCTTATGATCAAGGACCGATTTTTTCACAGTGGTTTGTTGCAGACACAGGTGTTGCCGATAGTGAGTTATGGACACTCAACCGGATAGGTGTGGGGTCAAGTGTTTCTGAATTAAAAGAACTCCCTCAAAGTCAGATATTGATAGAAGAAGTTTTTCCAGGAACAAACGATCCGGCTGGAAAGTTTCGAATAGACCCCTTTGGTCTTGGTATGTTCATTCATGGATTAACCAGTAGCACAAATGACCAGGGAAAAATTTTGCAAATGTGGGCTGGTGAAGAATGCCAAAGACTATCCGTAGGTTAGCTAGCAGATTTGATCTCATTTTCCAGAGCCTTTTTTATCTCTGAGTCTGAAAAAGCAAAGTCGTTTTTTACCAGGACTTCAGGAACCACGAATTGACTTGCAAGCATAAGTTCTTCAACTAGTTGACGTCCGTAAATTAGACCCAAAACTGGAGACGGTATTTTGAAAACTACCGGTCTCTTAAGAACCGCTCCGAGAGTTTTACTGAATTCAAAATTTGACAAGGGTTCAGGAGAGACCAAATTAACAGGTCCACTTATCTCACTATCTATCATCCAGCTAATTGCTGCAATTTGATCTCTTAGAGATATCCAACTCATGATTTGTTGTCCAGAACCTATAGACCCGCCCAAACCAAGTTTGAAAACGGTTAAAAGTTTCTTAAGCAATCCACCTGAAGCACTCAGAACAACTCCGGTTCTTGCGTGGACTACACGAATCCCAGCCTTTTCCGCTTCCAGTGTTGATTCTTCCCATTTTGAACATACATCAGCAAGAAAACCCTTTCCCTGCTGAGAACTTTCTGTGACTTGAGTTGAACCCGTATCACCGTAGTAGCCGATCGCTGATGCATTAATCAAAGTACTTGGACCTTCACCAGATTTGAATCCGGCAAGTGTTTCACTAATAAGGTTCGTTCCGTCAACTCGACTAGAAAGTATCTGGTCCATCCTTTTCTGTGACCATCTTTTGTCACCTATTCCGACACCAGCCAAGTTGATAACTGTGTCGATGCCGACAAGACGGTCAGGGTCAAGAATTTTATTCTTTGGGTTCCAAAAGATTTCCGAGTCATTGACCTCAGCGCGTCTGACCAATCGTTTAACTGAGTCGCCTTTTTTAAGCAGGAATTTTTCAAGTGCTTGGCCAATAGTTCCGGATGATCCCGTAATCGCTACAGTTTTCAAATGTTTTCCAGTATTTATTTTTCTATGTCAACTATTTTTACAGTCAGGTCGCCATTTGGCGCTTCGAAAGTCACGGCATCACCTATTGAAGAGCCCATAATGGCTTCGCCAAGGGGAGAATCAGGTGAAAGAACATCTAAGCCGTCTCTCTGCTCTTCAATCGAACCAACCAGCATCTTTTCGGGTTCAGAGTCTCCTTCGTATAGAAGTGAGACGATTGACCCTAAAGAAACTCTGTCATTCGCAACCTCAGTTTTTGACACTATTTCAGCATTTTCTAAAATTGAAGCAAGTTGAGCAATACGGGTTTCCATTTTCCCCTGTTCTTCTTTTGCCGCCTGATAGTCGCCATTTTCCGATAGATCTCCGAGTTCACGCGCTGTTTCAATTTTTTTCGCTATATCAATTCGTCCACGTGTAGTTAAGTCTTCATGTTCATCTAGGAGACGCTGATGCGCTTCAGGTGATAATTGTTGAACTTTTCCCATAGTTTTAGGGTAACTGTAAGAGCAAATAGCCAACACAGGAAGTTTCCAAAATTTGATGCTTCAAAAAACGTTTGGAATCTGACTGCATGGTGCTGATAGACTCATTAGGTGGGTAAGGCACGATTTGTAATTATTATTTAGAAGGCGCACATTTGTGTGCCTGACGCCGTCCACCTAGGTGGGCGGTTTTTTAGTTTCGACAAGCACTGATAGGACAGGAGAAGAAATGCCGATTGAAAAAGCTGAAAAGATTTGGATGAACGGTGAACTTGTTGATTGGGACTCCGCGAATGTTCATGTACTCACCCATACCTTGCATTATGGAAATGGTGTTTTTGAAGGTATCCGAGCATATGAAACAGATAATGGACCAGCTGTTTTCAGGTTGACACCTCATATAGAAAGACTTTTCAGATCAGCCAAAATACTTTGCATAGATATCCCTTACTCAGTTGAAGAGCTTGTAAATGCAGTCAAAGAAACAGTAAAGGTTAATGCTTTACCATCCTGTTACATAAGACCAATTGCCTACTTAGGGTATGGAGAAATGGGACTGAACCCCTTGCCTTGCTCTGTGGATGTAGCGATAGCGACATGGCCATGGGGAGCATATTTAGGTGATGAAGGAATCAATAGCGGTGTAAGAATGATGATTTCTTCTTGGCAGAGGCATGATCCTAATGCAATGCCACCAGCTGCGAAAGGTTGTGGCCACTACATAAATTCTCAGATGGCTAAAGTCCAAGCGGTCAAGGCTGGATATGACGAAGCGATTTTATTGTCCCCACAAGGTCACGTTTCAGAGTGCACTGGCGAAAATCTGTTTCTTGTGAAAAAAGGAAAGATTGTTACACCACCTACAAGTGCAGGAGCATTAGAAGGAATAACTCAAGATTCAGTCAGACAAATTGCGTCAGATATGGGTATTGAATATAAAGAAGGAAATATTTTACGAAGCGACCTATATACAGCTGATGAAGCTTTTCTTTCAGGAACTGCAGCTGAAGTGGTCCCAATAAGGTCTGTCGACGACAGAGAAATTGGAGACCCTGGACCTGTGACTAGGGCAATCCAAGAGAAACTCTTTGAAGCTTTTCGCGGAAAGCGGCCTGAGTATTCCGACTGGAACGAATATGTCACTTGACGAGTCCACTCTTATTGAAAGAGTTGAAATATATGACACCACTCTTCGCGATGGAGCGCAGTTGGAGGGCATCTCGTTAACTGTCGACGACAAGCTTAGAATTGCCAAACAATTAGATCGATTAGGAGTTCATTACATCGAAGGAGGTTGGCCAGGTGCCAACCCAAAAGACGAAGAATTTTTTCAAAGAGCGGTTAAAGAACTCACTTTGGAAAACTCTCAACTTGTGGCATTCGGTTCAACAAGAAGAGTCAATGGTGAAGTAGAAGATGATGAAACTCTCAAAAATTTAGTCAATGCAAATACAGAGGTTGTATGTATCGTCGGCAAAGCTTCTGCATACCACGTCACCGAAGCCCTTAGGACAAGCCTTGAAGAAGGAATAGCAATGGTGGAGGAGTCAGTCAGATTTCTGAAAGGTAAAAAAACGAAAGTTTTCTTTGACGCAGAACATTTTTTTGACGGCTACAAAGAAAATCCGGATTTTTCCTTAGAGGTGTTAGAAGGTGCTGCTCGAGGCGGTGCTGATTGTGTCGTCCTCTGTGACACTAACGGCGGTTCGCTTCCTCACGAAGTAGAAAAAATCGTAAAAGATGTCAAAAATAGAATTGATTGCGAAATTGGCGTGCACTTGCACAATGACACAGGCTGCGGGGTTGCAAACGCAATAGCTGGAGTTATAGGTGGCGCATCACAGGTACAAGGAACGATTAACGGTTACGGCGAACGGGTAGGTAACTGCGATCTTGTACCAGTTATAGCTAATCTAAGTTTGAAACTCGGGGTTGAAACTATTTCGCAAGAACATCTAGAAAACCTGACGTCAGTTTCAAGACATGTTGCTGAACTAGTAAATTTTGCTTCAGATCCACAACAACCTTATGTAGGAACAAAGGCATTTGCCCATAAAGCGGGACTTCATACCAGTGCTATAGCTAGAAGAATAGACGCATACGAACATGTAGATCCAGAATCAGTAGGAAATGGAACAAGATTTTTGGTCTCGGAGATGTCAGGTCGTTCAACAATTGAACTAAAAGCTAAGGAAATTGGAATTGATTTAGATACCGGAATTATAGGTGAAGTGGTCGAGACATTAAAAGAACTTGAATACGAGGGTTACCACTTTGAAGTAGCAGATGCTTCTTTGGAATTATTAATCAGGTCAGCAACAGGCTGGAAACACGATTTTTTTGAACTTGATTCTTTCGAGGTCAATGTCGGACACAAAAGAGGTAGCGGAGCGCGCGCATGGAATGATGTAGCTGTCGAAGTGGACACCCATGCAACGGTCACAGTGACAGTAGATAAAGAGAAAATAATAGCTGAAGGAGAAGGAAACGGACCTGTGAATGCACTTGACTCAGCTCTCCGAAAAGCTTTGAGAGGCAATATCCCAGATATAGATTCCTTCAATTTGACTGATTACAAGGTTCGAGTTCTCGAAACTGAAATGGGTACCGGAGCGGTGACGAGAGTTCTCCTAGATACCACAGACGGTAAAAAAACATGGACAACCATTGGTGTCTCAACCAACATTATTGAGGCATCATGGCAAGCCCTTGTCGACTCCCTTGTATATGGGCTTCTGCATACCGAAAATTAAATATTTAGCAACTTCCAGTTAATCAAAGGTATATATAGTCAAACTATGTTCTCGCTCCAACCTCGTGTCCTTTTATCTGAATTCTTAGGAACGATGTTTCTCTTAATTGGTGTGATCGGATCTGGGATAATGGCTGAGAGATTAAGCCCATCTGATTCTGGTCTTCAGCTACTACAAAACGCGGCTGCGACCACAGGAGTTTTAATAGCAATAATTTCAATCTTTGGAACTGTCTCAGCTGATTTCAATCCAGCTGTCACGATTAGCGCTTGGGTGCTTGGCCATCGAGAGAAAAAGGAGGTTTTCCCAGTAATAATTTTTCAAATTTCTGGTGGATGCATAGGAACAGTATTGGCGAATATCATGTTTGACCTAGATTGGTTTCAACTTTCCGAAAAGAGCAGATCAGGAGCCAACTTGTGGCTAGCAGAAATAATCGCGACTTTGGGACTTCTACTTATTGTGTTCAGCTTGTTGCGCTCCGAAAAGTCGAGCCATATCCCATATGTGGTTGGGGTCTACATAGGAGGTGCTTACTATTTCACCTCATCGACAAGCTTCGCCAACCCGGCTGTGTCAATTGCTCGGATGCTTTCAGATACTTTTGCAGGAATAGAACCATCTTCAGCACCGATGTTTATTCTGATGCAAATAGTTGGATTAGGTTTTGCAGTCTGGATAATTAAGTATCTATTCCCAAAACCTGAAACAAACTTAAGTTAACTATTCGCACTGATTTTCAGCAGGAGTACCGGTAATTCTTTCATTGGACCAATTTATTAAATCATCCCAATATGCAATCACCGATGCTGCATGGCTGAAGCCTGGGTATTCCTTAAGTTCGATAGGAGCAGAATCAGCGAAAGCACAAAGTTGACTTAAAAGTAGTTGACTTGCGATAAAAGGTATCTGCTCATCGTCTGTCCCATGAAGAATAACAGTGGGAACTTGAAGTTTTCTTTGGTTTGTATCATTTTCTGTAAGGCGAGCATTCCAATCCGGAAGAGAGAAAATATCATCGATTGTTAAAAACTCTTCGTAAGGAATTGGGTTGAAGACTTCAAAAATGTGACTCATGCAGCCTTTTTCTAATTCTTCTAAAAGAGGTAAATATTCTGGTTTAACGAGACTCTCGTAATCGAGTTCTGGATAGGCGGAACTAAAAGAGGCACCGACCATTATCAGATATCCCTGAAAAGGACCGCTTTGCAGAAACGATTTAAGTAAAGGAAACTGTGAAGGCGGTGCACCCGCAGCAACACCTACCAGATTCAACTCTGGAGCCAGATCCAGCCAGCGTTGACCTGCATGTAAGGCTGCATGCCCACCTTGAGAATGGCCCCAAACTACAAGGGGTCCATCAGCATTGATTCCGTCGATGTTTTTTGCTGCTCTTACGATGTCAAATATTCCGCGGGCTTCACTTTCACCCACTATGTAGTGATGAATACCATCGGTGCCTAGTCCTTCAAAATCAGATGCCACAACAACCCAGCCTGCTTCAATAAATGGTTGTATTAGCGAAAGGTTGGGTAAAGGTTCTTGCTGTGACGGCGCACACTGGTCGGCAAGACCAGGTGTTCCATTTGTTACAGAAAGAACAGGGCGCGATTTTTTTGCATTGAGATCCGGTGCCAATACAAGACCGCTTACTTCAATCGGTTCACCAAAAATTGATTCCGATTCGTAAACAACACGAAAACCTACACCCATTTCACCAACATCTATTTCTTCCATTTGGATTAAAGATCTAATAGGCGTTTCTGACACTTCAGTTGGCGGTTCATTGAATCCTCGAAGCTCGACATCTGAGACTAGGTCAGCAAGCTCCGCTGTTATCTCAAATGTTCCCGTTGGAAGACCGAGAACCTCATGGGCGAAGCCAGTTAGGTAAATACGTAAAAGATCATGAACAGCTCCTGCATCAGCATCATTAGTTAGACAACCATCTTCACCGGAACGAACTATGGAATCGCCGAGGGCTTCACGTAACTCCGTTAGCCCACCTCGTTCTTGAATTAAAGGACAAACATCTATTGCTGTAGCATGTCCAGTTTTAGCGATATTAATAAAAATCGAATTATCAAGTGATTTGTGCAAATCCCAGGAGATTGATGGCTCAACTATAGAGTCATTTTCAAATACGACCAGCAAAGTAGGTCGTTCAACTGCAAGATCTTCAAAACCACCAGCTAGAAGAGCGACACCCGCGACCCGGTCGTCTGTAGTTGCAAGAGCTGCAGTCCTGGTGCCCGCAGAGTGTCCAATAAGCACCATTTTCGAGTTATCAGTTATAGGACCCAATTCAGAGTCTTCGCTAATCATTTCCAAAGCTCCAAAAAGATCAGCAACGTTGTCTTCGGGTTCATCAGAGCCAGCAAGTGGAGTCAATAAGGTAGTAAGGCTTCGACCAAGATGTTCTACCGCAATTGTGATCACTCCATGACTAGCAAGATGACTCGTCAAGAAAGTAGCCGCCTGACGATATCCAGGACTGCCATGACTATAAGCAGCAACCGGGAAAGGACCTCCCATGCTTGCAGGAGGCGCATCCCTGAAAGAACTTGTGTCGACTTCACCACCCAAATCACCAGGGACAAAAGGTTGGACAACCTCAGAGAGAACATTTATGCTGTCAAAGATTTCAGAAGACTTTCCCATGACGCTGTCTGGTTCAACGGGATACCAAACTTCAAACGGTCTATCTTCCAACTGAATGGTGCGAACACCTACAGCCCAGGGACCTCTATCTAGGAATTGTTCAGGACCAATAGGCATCGGATTCGTAGTTGTTGTGGGTGTTTGAGTTGTTGTGGGTGCCCCTGAACAAGCGTTAACAACAAGTAAAAAAGAAAAAGTAATAAAAATTATTCTCGTCGTCATCTGTGCCTCTTAGTACAAAATCTAATATTCCGGTAGCTTTCATACGTGGAAGAAAGTAGAAAACAAAGTTCTGATTTTTCTAGCGAGGAAAAACCTCTTGAAAAATTCGACTGGATCCTCTTATTCACTGCAGCAAGCATATGGGGATCTTCATTTTTTTTCATGGATATTGCACTTGAAGCAGAACATCCGGGACTAATTACATGGCTGAGACCCACTTTAGGGTTTTTTGCGATCGTATTATTTCCGTCTGCGAGAAAACCCATTGAATCATCTGACTGGCGGGCGATAATTCTTCTTGCCTTTACCTGGATGGCTTTTCCCTTCACGATGTTTCCAATAGCACAACAGTGGATCGATTCTTCAGTTACGGGAATGCTTAACAGTGCAATGCCAGTAATGACTTTGATAATCGGATTCTTAGTATTTGGCGTGCCAGTAAGAAAAGTTCAGATTATTGGAATCCTATTAGGTGTGATGGGCATATCAATGGTCGGTTTACCTACAGTAAATGGAGGCGGAACTAGCGCTCTTGGAGTTCTGTTGGTGTTGCTAGCAATGACTTCTTATGCAGTTTCAGTAAACATAGCTGGACCACTACAAAGAAAATATGGATCTCTACCAGTTTTATCTCGTGTACTGGCGATCTCATCTTTATTGACAATGCCCTTTGGCATATATGGACTTCTGATTTCTAGTTGGTCTTTGAAGGCGGTTGGAGCAAATTTAGCTGTTGGCATAGGAGGAACTGGAATAGCTTACGCGGCTGCGACAACCCTGACCGGAAGGGTTGGAGCCCTGCGAACTTCAATAGTCACTTATCTAATTCCAATTTTTGCTTCTTTGTTGGGGGTTATGGTTTTAAATGAATCCCTAGGTTATTGGGAGGCATTTGGGACCCTCGTACTCATAGGTGGAGCTTGGTTAACGACCAGAACAGAATCAAATATTAAGTCGATTATTAGATTAAAAATTTCATAATCGGAATTTTTCGACTGGTGGAAGCACATACGTAAAAATTTGATTAAGTTTGTGTTGTGTTAGCAAGGGGAGCCGTACACAAACATCGTGATGTACAAGATGGTGCTGCTAGAGCTGCAGTTTTTGGTATAAGTGATGGACTTGTATCAAATGTCTCTTTAATTATTGGAATAGCTGGAGCAAGCACTGATCCAGCATTAGTAAGAGTTGCTGGGATCTCAGGTTTATTGGCTGGTGCTGTGTCTATGGCAGCAGGCGAGTATGTCTCTTTGCAAGCCCAGAAAGAGTTAGTTGAAAGAGAGCTTTCAATTGAAAGAAAATCAATAGAAAATAATTTGGAAGACGAAACAGCAGAATTGAAATTTATATATGAGGAAAGGGGGATTGATACGGATTTAGCAGAAGAGGTTGCTAGGCAAATTATGTCAAACTCTGAAATAGCCCTAGACGTACACATGCGCGAAGAACTGGGGGTCAATCCCGGACAACTCGGAAATCCCTTACTGGCGTCAATTTCTAGTTTTGTATCGTTTTCCATCGGAGCTTTTGTACCTCTAATACCTTGGCTGATGGGTGAAGGGAACAGTGCAATTTGGTCATCAGCAATTATGGGTATTTCATGTACTGCACTAGTGGGCGGCGTTCTTGCCCGACTTTCCGGACGATCAGTATTTAAGACTTCATTAAGACAGATGCTGGTAGCTACATTGGCTTGTTCAGCTACTTATCTAATTGGCAGTCTTCTCGGAACAAGTGTTGTTTAGCTCCCAAAGATAGGTCCAGGGTCAACCTTTTCTCCGGGAGCAAATACAACCGGCATATGTTTAACCCCGTTAATAAAATTGGATCTGAGTCGTGACGGTGGTCCGTCGAGTGAGACATCAGGCATTCGTTTGCAAACTTCTTCGAAAATTATTCTCAATTCCATTCTCGCGAGGTTCGCTCCTAGACAATAGTGAGGTCCACCACCACCGAAACCGACATGATTATTTGGTGAGCGCGTGATGTCTAATGCAAAAGGATTTTCAAATTCAGTATCATCTCGATTTGCGGAAACATGCCACATAACTATCTTGTCTCCTTTGTTGATTTTTTGACCGTGTATTTCGGTGTTTTGAGAGGCCGTTCTTCTGAAATGCATTACTGGGCTCGCATGTCTAACAATTTCATCAACGGCAGTATCTATATAGTTCTTGGTGTCTGATTTCAATAAGTCGAATTGATCAGGATGTTCTAGCAATGCCCATAAACCTTGCGAAGTTGCGTTGCGTGTTGTTTCATTACCAGCAACAGACATTAGAAGCATGAATCCATCAATTTCATGCTCGTTAAGAACTGTAGGTTCTCCATCGTCTCCTATTATTTCAGCATTGATTAACCTAGTGATTAAATCATCCTGAGGGTCCTCACGTCTTTCATTAGCTAGTTGATTTGCGTATGCATATAGCTCGATTGCTGCTGCTTGGTTGTCTTGACCGGCATACTCGGGGTCTTCAATCCCTATCATTCTGTTCGACCACTCGAAAAGTTTGTTTCGCTCCTCTTGTGGAACTCCCATAATTTCTGCAATAGCTTGTAAAGGAAGTTCAGCTGCAACGTTAACCACAAAATCGCATTCACCTTTTTCGATTACTTCATTAACAATTAGAGTCGCACGGTGCCTTAAGTAGCTTTCAAGGAGACCGATCATGCGCGGTGTGAAGCCACGATTTACCAATTTTCTGTACCGTGTGTGTTTAGGCGGATCTGTATAAAGCATCTGCGTTCCGCGTAGATCAAAACCTTTCGAGCCATCTTCATGTTCATGCGGATCTGCTATCGATATACCGCCAATTTCAGAAGAGAAAACTTCTGCATTTCTGTTTACTTCGATAAGGTCCTTGTACTGGACAACATTCCAGAAACCAGGTCCGTCTGGTTCCTCATGCCAACTAATGGGATTGTGTTCGCGCAAGTAAGAAAACATTTCATGATGTTCTTGAGCGAGAAATCTATCAAGATCTAAGAGATTTATATCTTCAAATTTCATAGAGTTTCCAGTCGCTAATCCGATGGTAACACTTTAGAAATTAAGAGCAAATTAACTTTCGTTGAATATTTCAGGTTCAATAAATATTGGTCCGGCGGTTTTCACTTCATTCCTTATTGTTGCTTCAAGGTTGTTAATGGCGTCGGCAATTTCCTTAGCTTGCAGAGATTCATCAAAAGCAACTCGAGCTCCAATAAGAATTTCTTCTGGCCCCAGATGTTGGGTTCTAATTTCTACCACATGAACTATTTCATTGGAGTTTTGAATTAGTTTTTCAATTTTTTCGTAGTCATCATCACTAGCGGCTTCTCCGATGATAAGGCTGTGCATTTCGCGTGCCAGAACGGTAGCGATTAGTCCTAAAAGTACACCTATTGAAAGAGTGCCAATTCCGTCCCATAATGGTTCTCCTGTAATTTTGACCAGAGAAATTGCTGCAAGGGCAATAACCATTCCGAATAATGCTCCCGCATCCTCTAGTAGAACCACAGGGATTTCAGGTTGCTTGGATCGTATTACAAATTTAGACCAAGAAGTTTCCCCCTTGATCGTTTTGGCTTCAACTATCGCAGTTCGAAAAGAAAAAGATTCAATAAATATTCCAAAAATTAGAATTCCTATAGCCCAACTGGCATTTTCAAGTGCATGAGGATGGCGAATTTTTTCGATTCCCTCATAAATAGCGAACAAGGATCCCAATGAAAACAAAATGAGAGCCACCACGAAAGACCAAAAGTAACGCTCACGTCCGTAACCAAAAGGATGCTTTGGGTTTGGGGTGCGTTTAGCTCTCTGCGTGCCTAGTAGAAGCAGCAACTGGTTAGCTGAATCTGCACTGGAATGTATTCCTTCAGCGAGCATTGTGGAAGATTTCGTAATTGCAAAACCAACAAATTTAGCGATTGCTATTCCGACATTTGCAATTAATGCAGCCAGGATAGTTTTTTTGCCAGTTGTAGCCATGATTTAGATTATTGTTGCTTGTTTCTTTTGTTGATTTCTAATAGTTCTATCAGAAAAACATAGTTTCGCATCTCTTCTGTTGTAGTAATAGGTTTGTGTAAGCCAGGCAGAAAAGGAAAGAAAGTGAAGAGTTTTAGTTCTCCGGATGAATTGCTAAGTGAGCGAGGTAGTCATCTTGGATACAGCCGATGGATTGAAATTGATCAGAATCGCATAGATTTATTTGCAGAAGCTACTGGTGACAGTCAATGGATACATGTTGATCCGCAAAAAGCTTCAGAAGGTCCTTTTGGGATGACGATTGCTCATGGGTATTTGACCCTTTCTTTAACGAATCATCTTCTCCCTGAGATTTTTCATGTGGAAGGTATTTCTATGGGAATCAATTATGGTACGGATCGAGTTCGGTTTCCTTCACCAGTAACAGTTGGGTCAAGTGTTCGTCTAGGAGCAGAGCTTCTTGATGTGACAGAAATTGAAGGTGGTGTGCAAACTGTTATCAGATTGACTGTTGAAATTGAGGGTGGGGAAAGACCTGCATGTGTTGTTGATAGTTTGAGTCGTTTCATCTGGTAGCTGAATAGAGGTAGCCTTGTTTGGTGTCGAAAAGGAAACGTAAAACAGGAACTATGCCGCCTCCTTCAATCCCGCCTGTGGAGGCTGGGATCGTAAGCCCCATCAGACTGGTTCCAGCAAATATAAATAAGCCACCTTATGCACTTACAGGTGATCCTGGAAATTCAATTTCATCACTAGTTCGAGACGGTGATGAAATCAAACGAATGGAAAAGGCCGGGGAGATAGCTGCAAAGGTTCTATTTGAAGCTGGTTCCAATATCAGTCCTGGTATTACGACAGACAAGATAGACGAGATCGTCCATGAGATGATTCTTTCATTTGATGCTTATCCAAGTCCGCTTAATTATAGGGGTTTCCCAAAATCAGTTTGTACATCGATAAATGAAGTTATTTGTCACGGGATCCCAGACAGCCGTATTTTACAAGAGGGCGACATAGTAAATATTGATGTGACTGTCTATCACGAAGGTGTTCACGGTGACACTTCAGTCACTTTTCCTGTTGGCGAAATTTCTGAACTTGATATTCGGTTAATTAAAGAAACTCGAAAATCAATGGAGTTGGGAATAGAAGCAGTCAAACCAGGAAGACCTGTCAATGTCATCGGGAGGGCAATTGAAAGACATGCAAAACGCAATGCTCTAGGGGTTGTGCGTGAATTTATAGGGCATGGGATCGGGACAGAATTTCATAGTTCACTGCAGATTCCTCATTATTATGATCCGTATGCTTCGACTGAGATGCTTCCGGGTATGACTTTCACGATTGAACCAATGTTGACACTCGGAGATCCTTCAGCTCAGATGTGGAGCGACAATTGGACTGCTGTTACCAGAGATGGAAGACGTACCGCACAGTTTGAACATACAATTTTGGTCACGGAACACGGAGCAAGACGTCTTACTGTTCTAGATGATGGTAAGGCACCCTCGGATCTTATTTTTTCTTAGCAAGACCCTAGCGCCAAGTTGCTGTACCAGATTTTGCTAGCGCAACCCAAGTATTCCCAGGGGTTAGTCGTATAGGTGCCCCATCCGAAGTTATTTCTGCTGGTTCTGAATCTTTTTTCCGTTTCCATTCACCTTCTATCAAATGACCATCAGTGAATACCCAGACTTCACCACTCCCTTCGGTCACAGCCTCAGGCGATCTTAAGTCAGCAGCACTTTTTCCGTAAGATATGAATTGAACTACTACATTAGTGGGGGCTACACGTACTCCATCTCCGTCTCCGTGAGGTTCACCGTTGTGTGTACGTTCCCACCCTGACCCGTTCCAAGAGTAGTCAATTTCTGCATGACCGAAATCTATGAAAACCCCCTTTGCTTCTTTGGCATTCGGATGTAGAGGAGCATTTTCGGTCCTGAAAGTAAATGGAGGCTTTGGTATTTCATTTCTATCTGGGTGCAGCTCCCAAAGTCGCTCTGTTGAAGTAAACAAATTATGTGGTGCTCTACGTGAAGTAGAACGCCAGTAACTCCCGCGAGAGTTGTCATATCCGACATCTGTTAAATCAGATTCTCTCACAACTTCTCTTGTTCCACGGTTAGCTCCGGAGTAGGCAAAAAGTGGTTTATCGAAACCAGTAAGAAGAGGAGGGTCAGATGTTCTAGCCGAACGAACGGGACCAACCACTCGTGAGTCTGTGGTTTGATAGATAGCTATGAGACGAGTTAATCCGGCTTCAACAAGTTCTTCATAGACAACATCTGCTTGGTTGATACCTGCTTGCGGTCTTGCTACCGAGACATTGTCAATTTTTATTGCCAGAGCTGGTCTACGAATGTCGGTACCTGGTAACCCTGTCCATTGTTTTGACAGTTCTAAAAGTCGGTATCTTTCAATCTCTCCATCAAGTCGATCTATTTCAACCTCTAAATTGTCGATTTCGTTTTCTAGAATTTTTATGCCTGAGCGTGTATTTAAGATCTGTTCATTTACTGTTGGTATACGCGCACGTGTTTCTTCTTGAAGTGCAATGTAATCTCTCTGTTTGCTTTGTGCTTTATTGATTTCCTCATGAACTGCTGAAACGCGTTCTCCGGTAATGCGCATCTTAGAGTCAACTGAAGCAAGCCTTCCTTCAGTTTCGTCGATAATAGCTTTATAAAGTATTTGACTTCTTATACCTCGAAGCGTCTCATCTGTTAATTGGGCTGATTGTGTGAGAACCGAGTTCATTCTTTCGTCATTTCGGACATAGGAGTCAATAGCTAGTTCACGTCTCAGCTGGAAAGGCTCCGAGCGTGATGACCATACATCTATGTAATCGTCTGCTAGTAGTTCCAGTCTTACTGGGTGTTTCGCAAGCTGAGAATCCTCGTTGTTTATCTGTGCTTCAATTTCTGAAATAGTTTCATCTATTTCCATAAGCTCATTTTGCAAATCGCTTATCTTCTGTTTTTCTTTCTGGATGTCCTTGTTTATTTCGTCAACATCTGAATTGACGTCGTCAATCTGTTTCTGCAGGTCAGATATTTCTTTATCGTATGGTCCAGCTTGTGCACTTGACAGGGTTAATGAAGCCAAAATAGCTACCAAAGAAAAGCAGAAAATTAACCGCCGGATAGCCATAAAGGGAGCGTAGATCTCCTAGAGCCTTAAGGTGGGTCATATAACTAATTTTTATCTATCCTGACTCAAAATTAGCGCACTTGTGGGTACAGAAGTGCCTGCTGTCACTAGCGCATTTTCAACATTTGCAACCTGATTGACCGAAGTGCCACGGATTTGACGGACTGCTTCTGCTATGCCATTCATTCCGTGTATGTATGCTTCTCCCAATTGACCACCATTCGTATTCGTTGGCAGTAACCCTCCTATGTCTATATTGCCGTCACGTAGAAATTCTTTAGCTTCACCTTTTTCACAGAAACCAAACTCTTCAAGTTGAGGAAGAAATAGGGGAGTGAAATGGTCATAAATGTTAGCGACCTGAATATCCGAAGGTTTCAGTTTCGTGTTCTCCCACAGTTGATCTGCACACAGTTTCATCTCCGGAATTCTTGAAATGTCATCTCTGTAATAGCTCCTCATTGCTTGTTGGTCGTCTGTTGAACCTTGAGCAGCGGAAGCAATCACAGCTGGAGTGTTTGGCAGGTCTCTAGCGCGTTCCAACGATGTGACGAGAATAGCCTGACCACCATCAGATTCTTGACAACAATCCAGCAGATGTAGAGGTTCTACAATCCATCTACTTTCTTGGTGTTCCTCTAGGGTGATTGGTCTTTCGTAGAAAAAAGCTGCAGGGTTCGTAGAAGCGAATTTCCTATCGGTGACTGCTACACGCCCAAAATCCTCGGATGTCGCTCCAGACAAATGCATGTAACGGGTGGCAAACATCGCAACCCAACTAGCGGGAGTCAGGAGACCGAAAGGTGAGGTCCACCCAAAAGTAACATCAAATGCTTCAGCGCCACCATGTCTATCCTGAACACCGCTCCCGAATCTGTGCCAAGAGCGTTCATTGAAGGCTCTGTAACACAATACGTACTTCGCTGACCCTGAAAAAATTGCTGAAGCTGCTTGACCAATAGTTCCACATGCCGCACCTCCACCATGTGGAATCATGCTGAAGTGACTCAATGAGGGTATTCGTAAATTTCGTGCAACCTCTATTTCAAAATTCTGTTCAGCACTAAACGTTACGATTCCATCTACTTGTGCAGCTGGAACTCCAGCATCTTCTAAGGCTGCTTCACATGCCTCTACAGCTAGTTCCATTGGGGTGCGCCCTGAGTCTTTTGAAAATTCGGTAGCGCCGATCCCTACAATTGCTGTTTGGTAAGAGAAATTAGAATTCATACAAACTCTTTTTCATTTTTTGCTAGAGAAATTTTTGCGGTTCCCGAGACATGTGTGCCTCTGTTATTTGTTCCAAGAAAGGAAATATTCAAAAACGTGTACTTGTTGTCGTCAGAGATTTCTTCTACTGAACCTGAGAGAGTCATATTGTCACCAGGATGATTGGGTGCACCAAGGCGCAACTCGATGGAAGTCCATTCAATCTCCGGTCCAACCCAGTCATTAATCCAACGGCTAACGATTCCGGCTGAAGTTAGAATGTTCATGAAAATGTCAGGCATTCCCTTCGACTGAGCTGCTTTGGGGTCATGGTGAACGTCTTGGTAATCACGTGTTGCTATAGCTGTAGAAACTATTAGAAGAGTGGTTATAGGAATTTCACAAACTGGGAGCTTGTCACCGACCTGTATCTTGCTGATATCAAGTATGTGATTGCGTTTTTTAGTTGTTTCTCTTCCGGAGGGTTGAGTACTCGTAACAACTTCTTTTTCTTTTGATGCGGATCCGTCGCTACTAGATGAGACTGGCTTAAATTGATGCAAGGTGAATTCATCAGCAACTTCCAACCAGTGCACTTCTACAGGCAAATCGACTTCAAGTTCTTCTGGTGAAATGTCAGTAATGTTCGAAACTATGCGGACACCTTCTTCTAATTCAATTAAACCCACCAATAGCGGGTAATCGAACGCAGGAGCTTGCGGGTAATGTGCAACAGCCCAACTGTGAATTTTTCCCTTACCGGAAGCAACAACGCTATCTAACGAAACAGAACCACATGCAAGGCAACGAACAGCAGGTGGATGCTGAAGATTTTTGCATTTGACACAAGATTGGATTCTAAGCTCTTTATTATTGCAAGCATTCCAGAACCAGTCGGTTGAAATGTTCGAAGAGGGCTTCGGTCTCGGTGGTTTTTCAGATTGCCTGCCCTTCTTTCCCGTATTTGGTCGGAATTTAAGTACCCGGAATTCCATTGAACCAACCTGTTCCCCAGAGGCATCCGAATAAATTGTTTCAGTGGTAACAAAATGACCGGTTCCGATAGCTGTTGTCTTTTCTTCTGAAACATCTAATATTTTCTGCGTACCAGAAATCAAATCACCGGGTTTGATAGCTTTGTCATACTTGTAAGTAGCGTTAGTCGCCACTACACCAGAGAAACCTGCTTCATCAAGAAGTTGGTACACACCTGCACTAGGTGAGTCCTCAGTACTTCTTTGAGGTTGACTCCCTAGATGAAGACCAGACATTGTCCAAACTTGAAGCATTGCTGGAGGGGCAATTATTCCATTGTGTTTCGAGTCATTAGCAAAATTGGGATTTAGATAAACTGGGTTGCTCTCAGACATGGCATCACACCAAGAACGGATCACGGGTTCGCTCACATGATCGCGTGCCACTTCAGTTTTACCTGCAGAACCGATTTGTGATCTAAGTGAATCTAAAAAATCGTTTTTTTCAATATCAGACTTTGGTTCTTCACTTGTTTGAGAAGGATTTTGCTTCAATTTTTACCCCTTCAAGCGATCATACTCATATTACTTTTGGTTAGCTCAAGCAGTAATTACCTAATTTGGCATTGAGGACACCATGTAGTGGAACGTTGACCTATTACGCGATTTTTTAGGGTAGATGAGCAGATTCTACACGGCTTCCCTTGTCTGCCATAGCAATCCAGATTGTGCTGATTCTCACCTGTTAGTCCGTCAGGCGTTCTGTAGTCACGTAAAGTAGTACCGCCGTTGCTAATTGCCTCAGACAAAACTTTTCTGATGGATAAAAGTAAAATTTCTGAACGTTTTCTTCCAATTCGTCTAACAGTCGGGTTCACTTTAGCCCTCCAAAGTGATTCGTCAACATAGATATTTCCAAGCCCAGCCACTACTTTCTGCGAAAGAAGTTTCGTTTTCAACTGACTTTTGGAAGATGACAAAGATTTATAGAAACTATCTGCAGTTAAATCAGGGTCAAAAGGTTCAGGCCCTATGTTATTTAGAGTTGGAAGGGACCTGTAGTTTCCTGGATCTACAAAAGCTATTCTTCCAAAACGTCGCACATCTCTAAAGATTAAGATCAGACCGTTATTTAGTTCCCATTCAGCTCTGACATAGGGGTCTTCTAATTTTTCTTTCGTTACAGCGATGCTTCCAGCCATTCCGAGGTGAATGATGAGTTCTTTAAGCATTTTTCTGCCACTTTGTTGTTTTTCTACAGCTATTATCAAATATTTTCCTCGACGATTAACAGCTTTTACACGACACCCAGAAGCTAGCTCTCCTTGTTTGAATTTATATGAAGGAAAAGAATGACCATTTAACAAGGTTTTTCCCAATATAAGAGGTTCTAATTGCCGGCGTATCGATTCCACTTCAGGTAGTTCAGGCACCTGTAAACGATACCTGTTTCAGCGATTTACAACTTTTTTACCGCGAACTGGTCTAGGTTTTCTATGTGGTCTCAATCGCGATAGTTAATCAGAAAGGTGGAGTAGGGAAAACTAGTGTCACTTTGGGGCTAGCTTCTTCTGCTGCCAGAAGAGGTTTGGAAACTTTGATAGTTGATTTAGATCCTCAGGGGAATGCGACCACTGGACTGGGAGTTTTCGAACCCCTAAAAGGAGTAATAAATGTTCTAGAGGAAGAGACTGTCGGTGGGATTTCTGAGGTTTCAGAAAAAGCTAAATGGCCATCAAGCTGCGGACAGATACCTTATGTAGCTGCCTCGACTCCTAACCTTTCAGTTTGTGAGCCACGTCTCGCTACAGATCCTTTGGGTGCTCAGAACAGGCTGTCACTTTCTTTCGAAAGCGCAAACTGGCCTCTAGTGATAGTTGATTGTCCACCTTCGCTAGGTCTGTTAACGATTAACGCATTATTTGCAGTTGATTTAACGCTTGTAGTAACAGAACCAGGGGCATGGTCGGTAGATGGTGTAGCACGGATGATCCAAACAATAGAAAAGGTTAAAACTCGGAGGGTGGACTCAAAGCCGGAAATTGCTGGCATAGCGGTAAATCGTCTTGGAAGAACTAGAGATGACAGTTATTGGAACGCAAAACTCGAAGAAGCTTATTCCAGTTACCAACTTCCGAAAGTCCATTTACGAACAGCTGTAGCAGAAGCTTCTGCTCAGTCACTGCCAATACACGGGTTAGGTAACCGCTCAGGTGCGGCAGAGGCAGCAGCAGAATTTGATCAACTTTTGACTCTCCTGTTAGAAGATGAGTATTCTGAGAGCAATTCAGATGAGGAGGAGCATTCAGATGGCTACTTATGATCCTGAAGCTGTACGTTCTCGTCCAGCTGCACCTAAGGTAAGCCCTTTAGACGATTTACTTGACGGGGCAAATAGTCAAACAAACGGCAACGATTCAAGATCGACCGATGAATTGATTGAGGATGTTCATGAAGAAGGAGATTCCAAAGTTACCCAAAATCAGGAATTTCTTTCAAATGATGAAAATTATCGACCTTTTGAAGTCCCACCCGTTGAAAGTGTGGATGAGGGTGCGGATAGAGCAAATAGACTAGGGGCACTAATAGCCACAGTGGCTTTATTTTGTTTAGTTATTTTTTGGCGGAAACGAAAAAAATCCAGTCTTTAGATTCCAAGTAATGAACGGGCTGGAGCGTCGGGTTTTAGTCTTCCTGAATCGGCCCGTTTTCTTACATAGTTGATTCCATCTGGACAATTCTCAATGAATGAACACCAGCCACAAAGGGGACCAGTTGCAGTTTCGAATTCTTCACTGTCTAAGTTGTTCTTAAGCTTGTTCCAAGTGTCGGACAGATCTGTTATTGCTTTTGTCATTAAATCTTCAGAAACATCAGTTTCGACAATTTGTGGATCTATTTCCCGATTCCCAAGATACATAAGTCGAGCTTTAGATGGTTGTTCACCTGTTTTCTCACTTACAGCAGCAGAATATAAAAGTACTTGGTCAAGGTTCTCATGACGAACTTTCCCAGTTTTGTAGTCAACCACCACTAGACCATCTTCGTCTCTATCTATTCGGTCAACGATTCCGAAAAAAGGAACTCCTAAAAGTGAAGTCGACAATCTTTGTTCGGTCGCTTCGATTTCAACTTGCGAAGGGTTTTCTAATCTCCATAGACCTTTGATTGCGTCCCATGCTTTCCAACGGAAATTACGTTTAGAGTCTTCATCAAGTTCAAGCTTTTTGAAGTCTTTTCTTTCAGCAAATTCTGACCAATTATTACGAGCAATTTCGTTGGCTTTTTGTTCTGTTCGTAAAGCGGGTTCTTCTTTACATAGCTGTTCAAGCACATCATGGGCGAACGTACCTACAAGAGCCGCCTCACCAGTAGGGTCAGGCAACTTGTCTATGTATTTGTATTTCCAACGTCGCGGACATTGTTTGTAAACGGAAGCTGAGGAGTAGGAAAAAGAACGAGGAACCTTAAACATTAGAAATCTAGAACCGATTGGTCCAGTAGGTTGCTATTCGCAACTAAATAATCTCGACGTTTTCCGACATCCGAACCCATTAAAGTGTCGAACATTTTTGCTGCTTTTTTCGCCGCAGCGACATCAGCCATTTCCATCTGACGTAAAATGCGTGTTTTAGGGTTTAGAGCACATTCAGCGAGTTCATCTACATTCATCTCTCCTAATCCTTTGAAACGATTCCATGTAATGTTTTCAGCTTTTCGACCACTTTTCGTTAACTTAGCTGTAATTGCATCTCTTTCTTTTTCAGAGAAGGCTCTGTGTATTGTGTCGCCTATTCTTGTTGAAAACAGTGGAGGTTGAGCAGCAAATACACGTCCCTCTTCAAGCATGGGGCGCATATATTTGTGCATGAGTGTCAATAGAAGGCAACGGATGTGGCTTCCATCTACGTCAGCATCGCAGAGAATAATAATCCGCCCATATCTTGCTGCTTCAATTTCGAAATCATCACCAGATCCTGCACCAACCGCTGTAAATAGTGCTTGAGCCTCCGAGTTGTCAAGAACTTGTTTAAGGGAAGATTTTTCAGCGTTAACAACCTTTCCTCGCAGAGGGAGAATGGCCATGTTTTCTGCGTTCCTACCAGCTTTTGCAGGTCCGGCTGCAGAGTCTCCTTCGACAATTATCAATTCAGAGTCAGGTCCATGAACCCTGCAGTCAGCCAGCTTTTCAGGCATGCCTGTTGACCCCATACTTGCAGCGCGCCTTTTAGTTTCAAGCAACTGTTTTGAGCTAACTCTGTTAATAATGGCGTTAGCCATTTTTTCTCTGAGCAGATTAATGTGTTTTTTAGGTCCCGAACCATTGAACCAATCTGTTAATCCCTGTTTGACGATGTCATAGACTATTTTTTCAATCGCTGGTGTTCCAAGCTCTTGCTTTGTTTGACCTCTGAATTGAGGTTCAGGAAAAATTACTTTTATTGCTGCTACTAATCCTTCCTGCACGTCTTCTTTTGTCGCACGGTTTTTGTTTTCTTTTGCAAGTTTTGCTAGCTTGCGAGTTTCTTTTAACAGAATGTCATTAGTGGCACGTGTCAGGGCTCTGTCAAAACCCGTAATGTGAGTTCCACCTTGGGTGGTCGGAATCGTATTAACGAAAGACTGGATGGTGCTATCAAAGCCATTTACCCACCGAGCAGCTATTTCTACCTTGCACTCTCTCTCAACATCTTGCATTTTCCCATCAACTGGTACTTTTTCGACAAAAGACTCAAAACCTGAAAGTGTTATCACCTCAGTTACATTTTCACCTATGGAAAGATGATTGACTAAGTCTGCGAGCCCACCTCTTGATACGAAATCAAAAGGTTTCGATGAATTGCCACTTCTCTTATCAGTAGCTGTAGCTTTTAATCCCGGCACGAGAAAACAAGAACGGGTTAAACGGTCACAAATTTCTTCGAAGTCTATTTGAGCCTCATTATCAAAAATATCTTGATCAGGCCAAAAGCGTATACGCGTCCCTGATTTAGTAGGGCTTATCTTTTTTATCTTTTTGACTTGATGTCCTGGTTTGAAAGAAGAGCCGTTAAAAGTTCCGGCGACTCTTGCTTTAAAACCGAGTTCATGTGTATTACCTTCACGATCGACTTGTGCGATTAGTTTTGACGATAAAGCGTTCACCACCGATGCACCGACTCCGTGCAACCCTCCGGACGCTCCGTATGCGCCGCCACCAAATTTTCCTCCTGCGTGCAATTCGGTCAAAACAACTTCCAAAGCCGAGACTTTTTTACCAGAATGTATATCCACTGGTATTCCACGACCGTTATCAGATATCTCAACGGACCCATCACGATGGAGAAGAACATCAAGACGACTTGCAAAGCCTGCGGCGGCCTCATCAACGGCATTGTCTATTAATTCCCAGACTAAATGCATCAACCCTTGACTTCCGGTTCCACCTATGTACATGCCAGGTCTTTTTCTGACTGCCTCAAGACCTTCTAAAGTCTGAATGGCGTCAGCATCGTAACCGTTTAGGTCAGTTTTTTTCTTTTTTGAAGAAACTGCTTTTTTGGTTGGAGACTTAGTGTTTGAAGGTTTCTTTTTTGTTTTTGCTGATGCAGTCATTTAGCTTTCACCATCTACTTATTCCTAGAAAAAGAATTTGCCTGTCTGTTTTAGTACTTACGAGATCTCTGTTGCTCGACTCAAGAAGAAAGGGTACGGGGTTAGGATCAGCTTTTTTGGGATCGTCATCTGTTGCCATCACCGCTAGAAGGTTTGTTAACGATCCGATTTTGGCAACCGTCACTTTAGAATCCTCAGGGACTTTAGTTACCCTTACCCCTACTCCATTACGACCTCTTGATTCGAATTCAGATAGTGGAGTTACTTTGGCTGTTTGGTTATTTAAAACTGTTGTAAGTAAGTCATCTCCAAGTATCGTTCCTGCAGCCACTACAGCAGATCCATTTTTTAATTTCATTCCAGCTATACCTGCAGCACCTCGACCCTGAATACTCACCGCAGAAACTGGCATGCGGAGAAACTGACCGTCAGATGTACTTATTCCGAAATCTGTTTTACTCGGCGAACAAAATGCGCTTACAACACGGTCACCTGGTTTAAGTTTTATAACAGGTTTAGCATTCTGAGTCTTTTGGACCTCTTCAGTTTCGAGACGTTTAACTACACCTGTTTCTGTCACCAGCACGAGATGTTCTTTAGTTTTGCTCAAAATTGTATGAATAGCTTCACCCTTGTTTGTACCAAACAGTTGAGAGGCACTACCACCCCGTGTTCTTCCATCTGCTTCCATTAGCTCAGCTGCAAGTATATGGAGAGCTCTGCCTTCAGAAGTAATAGCAGTAACTGTTGAAGTTGTGCTTGTAAGTACCGAAGCGGTGATGATGTCGTGTCTGCCGGGGTTTGCTTTTTTGGCACCATCTACTCCCAATCTTCCTATCTGACCGGAAGATGAGAGGGTTACAACACAAGGTTCATCTTCTATATCCTCAGCAACTTCTGTCGTTTCAAACACGGGTAGGTCATCTGAACTGACTATTTCAGTTCGACGCTCTCGACCAAATTCCTTTACGACTTCATTCAACTCTTTTATCACGAGTGTTTTTTGGCGAGTGTCTGATTTTAGAAGTGCATTGAAACCTGCGATTGCTTTCTTGAGTTCAGCTTGCTCTTCTTCAAGTTTCCTTTTTTCAAGTGCTGTAAGCCGTTTTAAAGGCATATCCAATATGTGATCAGTCTGGATTTGCGTTAATTTAAATTTTTTCATCAAAGCGCTTCGGGCTTCAGCGGTATCTTCAGATTTCCTAATTATCGATACAACTGCATCAATTGAATCAAGAGCAATCAGCAGCCCTTTTACAATATTCAGACGTGCTTTAGCTTGAGTGAGTCTGTACTTTGTCCTTCGGACGACAATCTGCAATCGGTGCTTGATGTAGTGATCACATAGGTCGTAAATCCCGAGGGTTTTGGGTTCACCATCTACTAGAACCACGTTATTTATGCTGAAGGTTTCTTCAAGAGGGGTCAGTTTATAAAGATCGGCAAGGACAGCTTGAGGGTTATGTCCAGGCTTTACAGTAATTTGTATTTTCAGGCCTGACTCTCGATCAGACAAGTTCTTGAAATCCATTATTCCGTTCAATTTGCTTGCTTCATTAAGCTCTTTGAGTTTGCTTATAATTCTTTCAGGTCCTACTAGGTATGGCAGTTCTGTAATAACGACTGCTTGTCGGTTTTTTCCAGAGGGTTCAACGTGGGCTTTAGCTCGAATCCTTATGGTCCCTTTTCCTGTTTTATATATTTCCTCCAAATTGTCATTAATTATTATTCCGCCACTTGGAAAATCAGGACCAGGTATGACTGCCATTATTTCCTTGATTGTCGGCTTCGGTCTTCTTTTTTTCATTATCAGAGAGATAGCAGCGGCAGCCTCAACAAGATTATGAGTTGGCATATTTGTGGCCATACCGACAGCTATACCTGAAGTTCCGTTAACTAAAAGGTTGGGTAAAAGTGCGGGCAGGCATGAAGGTTCATGACTTTCGCCGTCGTAGGTAGGACGAAAGTCAACTGTGTCTTCGTCAATTTCTCTTAGCATCTCCATCGCTGTTTCAGCAAGTCGACATTCCGTGTAACGGGCTGCAGCTGGCGGATCATCTAGTGATCCGAAGTTACCCTGCTTGTCGACTAAGGTCATTCCACGAGAGAAATCTTGTCCCATTCTCACAAGAGCGTCATAGATTGCTGCATCACCATGCGGGTGGTAGCGACCCATAGTGTCTCCTACGACACGAGCACTTTTACGGTGCGGGTTTTCTGGTCTGAGCCCCATTCGTAGCATTGCGTAGAGTATTCGGCGTTGTACTGGTTTCAAGCCGTCTTTAACATCAGGTATTGCTCTAGATGTGATAACAGAAAGTGAATAAGCGAGAAAGGATTCTTGCATTTCATCTTCGACAGGTATTCCAACGACTTCTTTAGCAAAATTTGTTTCGTCAGGTAGAAGTTTCTGTTGTTTATTCATAGTTACTCCAAAGTTTTATAGATTAATGAATTTTGCAACGGGTGATCCCGTTGACTAGTTCATCCAAAGTGTCGAGAAGCTTGTCGCCTCCTACAGATATGAGGTCGTTTATCTGTTTTTCTGTCCAAGGTTTTTCAATTGATTCGACTGGAAGACCAGCTTTCTGCCAGGTGTCACCTAGATTTCTTATCGCTTTATCGACATCTGGGTCTCCGCAAGCGGCTAAAAGTTCACCAGCTGTTCTCGTGTCTAAAAGTGGGTCATTAGCAACACTGGAAGACAGAGTCGCTAGGCGCATATTTAAGGCTTCTTTTGCAATTTGAGCGTGATTCATCGGCACCTCAAAATTACCTTGCTATTTGAACTTGACAGTGGACCCTTGGGGGGTAAAAACCTCAAATTTAGGGAAATTTAATTATTAAAGCTCTATTTTTTTGTTATTTGCTCAGACAGCAGCTTTTTTCACATTTCTCTAATTCAGAGCTGAAATCACCCAGACCGGCTTTAGCGAGCGTAGGCTCGCCTGTCCTTTCGCATAAAAGATCTCCTATCATGCTTACGAATCGGGGATCGTCATTTATAGTTTTTGCTCTACTAAATGACATTCCTAATGCAGCGGCGTGATTTGCGGCTTCGTGATCGAGGTCCCACAGGATCTCAAAGTTTTCTACTGGAAAACCTATGGGCGAAACTGCTAGGGCTTTGACTCCGTCTGAAGCAAGTTCTTTTATTTTGTCGTTTATATCAGGTTCCAGCCAAGGAACAGAAGGGGATCCGCTTCTAGATTGCCAGACGACTTCTTTACGAAATAAATTTTCGGGATCTACTAAGTTAGCTACCAGTGAAGCAGATTCATGTATTTCGGCTTCATATTGGCATGCTTCAGCCATACTTACCGGAAGGCTGTGAGCAGAAAAAAGTAAAGCTGTTTCTTCACCTGAAGGAAGTTCCTGAAGTGCTGCTCGTAGGCAGTCGGCAGCAGGTTCTATTAATCCTGGATGGTCATGGTGACGTCTTATTTGATCTATATGGGGTGCGTCGGCTCCTATTTTAGAACAAGCATCTTTTATGTTTTCTGTGTATTGCCTGCATGAGCTATAGGAACTATAAGGAGATGCAAGCCAAGTAAGGCATTTGGAAATTCCTTTTGTTTTCATTTCATTTACAGTTTCATCTATAAGGGGCTCTGCATTTCTGTGTCCGATGAAAATAGGGATTTCTATATTACGGTTGGCGAGTTCTATTTCAAGTTGTTGTTTCAAATTACGAATATTCGAATTCAGAGGGGATATTCCACCTACTGTCTTGTAACGTTCGGCTATTTCATTTAGACGGTCAGGGGGGATATTTTTACCTTCTGTAATTCTTTTCAGAAATGGTTCAACTTGATCGAAGCCTTCAGGCGCGCCGAAAGACACCAACAGCAGGGCATCGTACATGGCTTTCATAGAATTTTATTATTTGACGACAAAAAGACTCAGGTCATCTTCGAGGCTGTCTCTTATTTTTTTCACAGTTTCACCTCTAGTGGTGGAGCGCGTTAAGGCAAGTTGGGTTTTACCTATTGTTTTTAGCAACTCTGCTCTATCCATTGCAGTTGAAAGCACTTCGTTTGCTTCTACGACTTCATCGAGAAATCCTACATCGCATGCTTCTTCCGGATCATAGGTCAAACCTAAGGTAGTTGCTTTTGTAAAATGTCTCTTTGAAATTCTGTCTTTCGCCAATTCAGTTGCAAAAAGAGGCAATGACATGCCGATTGCTAGTTCAGGTAAACCTATTTTAAACTCCCCTTTAGTGCCGACTCTCAGATCGCAGGACATAAGTAGAATTGCTCCCGCAGCCAGTGCATGACCGGTGCAAGACGCGATAATGGGTCTTGGGAATGAATAGCATCGCAGAAATAGTTCTACCCCGCTTCTCAACATTTCTCTTGCAGCATCTTCACCAGATTTCATAACTGCAAGATCAAAACCTGCTGAAAATCTTTCAGGTCTACCTGTTATAACTACCGCTCCGGAATCTTCCACTTCATCAAGTTTCTCCATCAGGGAACTTATGATTTCGTGATTTAACGCGTTTGCTTTCCCATCATCTAATTCCAGAATCGCAATTTCATTTTCGAATCTAACTTTTACAGATGTGTCGTTTACAGAATTTGAGTTCATAGTCGAAATCTATCGGTTAATTCACTTAGAATTGAAACTAGACTTGCTAGTTGTAGATTTTGAACAAAAGATTTGCATTACGAAGGGGAAACTGATGTCAATTCTTGAGATAAGTGAAGAAGCTTCTTTGAAGGTTTTATCCGTTCGCTCTGAAGAGTCGGATGCCGAAAAATTGGGTTTGAGGGTCGCGGTTAGTGGAGTGTCAGGTGTTGAATACTCATATGATTTGGCGTTCGTTCCCGTAGATGAAGTAAGTGACGATGATATTTCATATGAGGTCGGCGGATTAACAGTCATTATTCCTGAGGCAAGCAAAGAAAAACTTGCCGGAGCAACTTTGGATATACCTAAAAATGCTGATCAAGGCGGTTTGGTTATCAGGAATCCCAACCGGCCTAATCCTCTGGGTGATTTAGGAGAATTAGAGTTGACTGGTGATGTGCCAGAAAGGATCCAACAGCTTCTAGAACAAAAAGTTAATCCTGCACTTGCCTCTCATGGGGGTTTTGCCACACTTGTCGGAGTGGAGGGGTCAACTGCACATGTGTCGATGGGAGGTGGTTGTCAAGGCTGTGCTATGAGTCAGGCAACTCTTACCGAAGGTATAAGAGCGTCAATACTTGAGGCAGTCCCTGAGATCAAAGACGTTGTCGACGTAACTGACCACAGTTCAGGAGAACAGCCCTTTTATTCCTGATTTTTTCTAAATCAAATTTCGGATAAAGCTTGTTCTATTGTCTTTGCAATTTCCACTGCATTAAGGCCGAATGAGGAAAGTAGAGAGTCTGGCTTATCGTGAGAGTGGAAGGAAAGTGGAACACCGAGATTGATAACCCTGCAATCTGACTGTTCTCTATTTATATGACTTAGGACGGAGGATCCGAAACCTCCCTCCACGTATCCATCTTCAATGGTTACAACTAGTTTGTGCTTCATAGCGTCTGCGAGCATTTCTCTGTCAAGTGGATGCAGTATTCGAGGATCCCAGATTGTTGCATATATTCCTTGGGGCTGTTTTAAAACTCCAAGAGCTTCCGCAAGCATTTTTCCTGCAGCCAGAATGCAGACTTCCTTTTTTCCAGGTGTTTCAATAACCTTTCGTGCGTCTGTGCCACTTCCAACCTCATCCCATTTGACTTGCGGAGCTGGAGTTTTCGGCCAACGGATTGCAACAGGACCATCAGTGATTTCAATTGAGTCTTCAAGCATTTGTTGGAGTTCTTGATATGAAGATGGTGCAAAAATTTTCATTTTTGGAATTTTTGAAAGAAGTGAAATATCAAGAAGTCCATGGTGAGATGGACCGTCATCACCAGTTACTCCAGCTCTGTCTATGCAGAAAATAACTGGAAGTTCATGAAGTCCTACATCGAGGTTTATTTGATCTATCGCCCGAGTTAGGAAAGTTGAATAGATGGCAACGACAGGTCTTAGACCGCCCAGTGCCATTCCAGCAGCAGCAGTGACCGCATGTTGTTCTGCAATTCCTACATCAAAACAGCGTTCTGGAAACCTTTCACGAAAGGAAAGGAGACCTGTTGAATCAGGCATTGCGGCTGTAACTGCTACTACATTTGAATTAGATTCCCCGATTTTCACAAGAGTTTCAGAAAAAGCTTCTGTGTAGCTTCCAGACTTCATACCGGATGTGTCATGCATATGTTTAATCGAGTCCATTTCTGCTGGAGCATGACCTCTACCCTTTTGCGTGAGTACGTGTACGACTACCGGTCCTTCAAATTCAACAGCGTTACTTAAAGCCTGTTCGATTTCTTCGATGTCGTGTCCATCAAAAGGACCTAGGTAAGTTATTCCCAAAGCTTCGAAAAACGCAGGAGGTTCGAATATCTCTCTGATAGCCGCTTTAGTGGCGTTAATTCCTCTTTCGAGTATTTCTCCTACCCACGGAATACCTTCGGCTAGTTTTTCCAATCGGTGTTGTCTTCGCATATAGGTTGGATTTGACCGAATTCTTATAAGACTTTCCGAAAGGCGACTTATGGTAGGTGCATATGAACGACCGTTGTCGTTAAGGACGATCGTTACTTTCTTGCCACTGTGACCAAGATTGTTGAGACCTTCGAAAGCCATTCCGCCTGTGAGCGACCCATCTCCTATCACAGCAATAATGCGACGGGCGTTTTCAGATAACGAGTTTGCAGAAGCTAAACCGTGTGCATATGACAAAACGGTTGAGGCATGTGAGTTCTCTATCCAATCGTGAGGAGATTCATTTCTAGATGGGTATCCGGAGATGCCTTCAGGTAGACGGAGATTGACAAATTCTTCTCTTCTGCCGGTTAGAAGTTTATGTACATAAGTTTGATGGCCTGTATCCCACAGGATTATGTCGTTAGGTGAATCAAAAACTCTATGAAGAGCTATTGTTAATTCAACGATTCCAAGGTTAGAGCCAAGATGTCCTCCGTTGCTTTCTACGGTTTTCACGAGAAGAGTTCGGATCTCTGAACTTAGAACTTTTAATTCATCTAAGTTTAGATTATTAAGGTCCTGAGGGTTATTGATTGAATTTAAAAGCAAAGCGGCTTCTTTCACACGACTAGATACAGACGGTAATTGGATTAACTCTAGAAGAGAGTGGATGTGTTTTCATATGTGAAAGCTTTTTTATTCAAGTTTTTCTTCGGAAAAAAGCGGGAAGAGGGGGCAGTTGAAAGAAGTTCATAAATTTCATTGCATAAAATCCGCACATAAGACAAATAACGCCTCCGATGACATCGATCCAGTAATGATTGCCTGTAACTATTACTGAAAAAGTTGTCGCAATTGGATATATGCATATCAGAAATTTGGCTGTCTGGTTTTTAAGTATTGGGTATAAAGCTATTGCGCACCATAGAGACCACGCGAAATGGAGACTTGGCATTGCAGCAAATTGGTTACTCACTTTTTGCATAGTCCCAGAATCAAAGGACCATAGTCCTCCGATTTCTGAGAGGGTATCAACGAAAGGATATTTATTAGTTAAGCAAGCTCCAAATTCCCCACAGTTGGAAAGAAGCCTAGGTGGCATTAACGGGAAGAGGCTGAATCCTATTAATGCTGTTCCAGTTGAGCTCAAAAGAAAGAATCTTTGGGTCGGGTACCTTTTTGGGAATTTGATATACAGCCACACGAGAGCGAAAATCGTTACCCCAAAATGAAAAGTTCCGTAAAAGACATTCCAGAACTGTATGAACCATCTCCAGTCAATAAAATAATCTTGTATTTGCAATTCCTTAAAAGTGCCGATTGATTTTTCAAGGTCAATGATTTTCTCGGCGTTATCTAAAGCTTTTTCTGGAGACACGCTTGCAGAGCCGAATTGATTTCGAGCAAAGGAGTAGATCAGATAAAAGAAAAACACGAGGGCTATTTCCAGCCACCACCTCATACCCGTTTTAGCTTTTTGTGATCCTTTTAAAGTACTGGTTTTATGCCAGTTAGATTCGTTTGAAGGTTTTCTTGTCATTTGAAATGAAAACTTTAAGACTTTACTGTTTTAAGAAATTCTTGTGTATCTACAATTACTCTCGTGATTATGGCGTTCGCGACTAGTAGTTTTTCTTTTTCAGTTTCCACTGTTGCTGAAAATGTCAATCTTCGACCATCTACTTGCTCGAGTATTGCATGAGCAGAAATTTTTGCACCTGATGAAACTGGTGTTAAGTGATCTATCCGAACTC
>PBLL01000019.1 GCA_002721755.1 Actinomycetota bacterium | reverse complement strand
CCGGAAGCTCAGCTGAATTTGGCACAAGCAGTTGTTCACTTATCTACAGCTCCAAAATCTAACCGAGTAACACTAGCTCTGACTACAGCTATGCAAGACGCATCTTCACCCGGAGAAGGGCGAGTTCCACCACATCTTAGGGACGCGCATTACAGTGGGGCTGCAGAGATCGGACACGGAGAAGGTTATGAATATCCGCACAATGATCCAAGTGGTTGGGTTGAGCAAACGTATAGACCTGAAGAGGTTGAGTCAAATGTCTACTACGAACCGTCAAAACACGGATTTGAAAAGCAAGTAATGGAGAGAATGGCTAAATTGAAAAAGAATAAAGAATTCAATGCTAGATCAGAGGTGGATGACTAATGAGACGACGACTCTTCTGGCTGCTTTTGGGATGGTCATTTGGTGTTCTAGCTTCAAATTGGATGGAAAACCGTTTCCGTAAAACTGTAAATCGATATGCCAGAAATACTGTTTCCCGATTGGGCTTCATGCCAGAAGAAATACTGAATAAAAGAAGCGAGGTTTCGGGATGGTTCAGGGAAAGATTTACAAATCGAGAATCAGACTTCTTTCCCAGCAGTATGAATAATTTCAGATCTCGTCCTGTAGAGCATCAGGACTATTCGAGGAAATATCACAGACCAGTAAGACCTCAAAATAGAAATTAAGTTTGAACTTGGACCTACCTATCTGCCTCCTTACATGGCGCTAGGCTCTACTTATGGGAAAATTGCCATCAAGCGCAAAAGCAATTCGAAAAGAATTCACAGAGTTTTTCTCTGAACGCGGCCACGAAATAGTTGCATCAGAAAGTCTGATCCCTCATGACCAGACGCTTCTTTTCACTAATTCAGGAATGGTTCAGTTCAAACCTTTTTTAACAGGTGAACAGCCTGCTCCGTGGCCACGTGCAGTAAGTGTGCAGAAATGTGCAAGAGCAGGTGGAAAACACAATGACCTAGATGAAGTTGGAAGGACCAGTCGCCATTTAACTTTTTTTGAAATGATGGGAAACTTCAGCTTCGGTGACTACTTCAAATCTGACGCTTGTTCCTATGCATGGGAATTCGTAACGAAAAACCTCAAATTGGATCCGGAAAGACTCTGGGTCACAGTTCATGAAACTGATGATGAAGCAGAGGAGATATGGATAAATGAAATAGGTGTTGACCCTCAAAGAATCCAGCGCTTAGGCGAAGACAATTATTGGAGGATGGCTGAAACTGGACCATGCGGACCTTGCTCAGAAATCTTTTGGGACAAAGGTCCAGAGTTTGGACCTGATGGAGGACCAGCTCATGGCGGGGAAGAGAGATTTGTTGAAATTTGGAATCTAGTTTTCATGCAAGTTGAGCAGCATACGGATGGGTCAACTACGCCGCTACCAAACCCAGCTATAGATACGGGTTTAGGTTTAGAAAGAGTTCTTACGGTGTTGCAAGGAGTTGACTCAGTTTGGGAAACTGACGAAATATCAAAAATCATCAAAGGAATAGAAAAGTTAACATCTATCTCTTACGGAAACGAAGAAAGATCAGATGTCTCAATGCGGATTATTGCTGACCATGCCCGTTCCTCGACATTTTTGATAAGCGACGGAGTTTTTCCAAGCAACGAAGATAGGGGCTATGTCCTTAGAAGGATTATTCGCAGATCAGTCAGACATGCATGGTTATTGGGACTTGAAGATTCAGTTATGCCATTATTAGCAGAATCAGTAATTGAAATAATGGGCTCTGACTATCCTGAACTTAATCAAAATATTGATTTCATCAAAGAAGTCTTACAGCGAGAAGAAGATAGATTTCGTGAAACACTAAAGGCAGGTCTATCAATTCTCGACGAATCGATTTCAGATCTCGGAAAAAGCAAAATGCTTAGTTCCGACGTAACTTTTAAACTTCATGACACTTATGGTTTCCCCCTTGAGCTGACTGAGGAAATTTGTGCTGAAAGATCCATCAAGGTTGATGTCGACGGATTCAAAGAGTTAATGGCTGACCAACAAGAAAGGGCGCGCTCAGCACGTAAAGACGCCATGACAATCGATGAAACGGGAGAGTTAAGGAAAGTTCTAGACGAAAAAGGTCCAACTATTTTCGTCGGACACGACTCAGATGTCAGTGATTCCATTGTCTTATATTTTGATGAGAAAATTATTGCTCTAGACAGGACGCCCTTTTATGCGGAATCTGGTGGTCAGGTAGGAGATACTGGAAAAATTTCAACAGAGACAGGTGAGATAAAAATCCTTGATACAACCCTTGCTTTAGATGCAATTCATGTACACCAATATGAAATCGCCAATGGAAACATAGAGATAGGTCAAAAAGCAAGTGTTGCAATAGACAGCAATAGAAGGTCTCAGGTCAGACGTAACCACACGGCCACACATCTAATCCACTGGGCGCTTAGAGAAATTTTGGGAGATCACGTTAAACAACAAGGTTCGTACGTTGGTCCTGATCGATTGAGGTTTGATTTTAGTCATTTTGAGGCAATGACAGATGAACAGATTTCTTCCGTCGAAGATCTAGTTAATTCTGAGGTGTTGAATAATCATCAATGCAGCCATGAAGAAATGACGCGTGAGGAAGCTGAAGAAAAAGGGGCAATAGCTTTCTTTGGTGACAAATATGGAGAGACTGTCAGAGTTTTAGAAGCAGGTCCAAATTCTTTAGAGTTTTGTGGAGGCACTCATGTTTCGGCACTAGGTGACATTGGATTAGTAAAAATTATTTCAGAAGGTTCCATAGGTTCAAATATCCGACGAATAGAAGCAGTTACAGGGTCAGCGACTATTGAAAATTTGAGAGAAGCTGAAAACCTTCTGTCAAAAGCTGCTGATCTTGTCGGGGTTCCACTTGAAGATTTATTGGATGGAATAAAAAGAAAAACAGACGAACTTAAAAGTCTAAAAAGTGAAGTCCAAAATCTCAAGCGCAGAGAGGCGCTTGAGATGGTCGGAGAACTTGCAAGCAATGAAGAAAATGGAATAGTTGCTTCAATAGTTGAAGGTATAGACAGAGAGAGTTTAAGAGAATTAGCACTTGCTGTAAGGGAGCAGGAAAAAGTTCGAGCTGTGATATTAGGGACTGCTCCAACTGATGGGGGTGCTGCCTTAATTGCCGCTGTAAAAAACGACAGTGGGCTAGACGCAGGAACGATTCTGTCCCAGGCAGCTAAAACAATAGGGGGCGGGGGAAGACCAAATGCTGAACTCACGATAGTTGGAGGAAAGAATCCTGAAAATCTTGAAGAAGCTTTGGAACAAGCACGGACTGCTGCTCAAACCAGTTAACAGTTATGAGAGCTTTGGGCATAGATCTTGGTGAGAAAAGGATAGGAATTGCGGTAAGTGACAGTAACGGGAAAGTGGCAACTCCCATCCAAGTGCTAGTTCGTTCAAAAAGCACCAAACAGGATCACAATAAAATCAATGAGTTGGTTAACGAGTGGGAAGCAGAAATTGTTGTAGTTGGGATGCCTTACTCATTGAATGGCAGTAAAGGTTCAGCCGCAAGATTGGTTGAGAAAGAAGTCGAAAAATTGTCCGACTCTATATCGGTGCCAGTGACTATTCATGATGAACGTTTAACAACAGTGATGGCTGCAAAAGAGCTTGATGTCCAAGGTCTTAACAGCAAGAAGCAACGTGGGGTTATAGATCAGGTAGCAGCATCAGTGATTCTGCAATCTTGGTTAGATGATCAAACTTGAATGAGGACAAGTGACAGACGAAACGCCAACCGAAGAACCTTATGAGAGAAATGTTCTTCATGAAGAAGAGAGCAACTTTGAAGAGTTTTCTTTAACTGAAGACGACTATGAAATAAGGTCAGATGTCCGGTGGGTGCGTTACAGGCCTTCAATGGGACCAATAGTTCGCTGGGGACTAGTTGCTCTAGTGGTTATTATCGTTCTGCTGAGTGGCTGGACAAGGCTTGAAAACTGGATTGATGACCAAGTTGAACCTGATCCGACACCTGGAGAAGAGGTTGAGTTTTCAATAGAAGACGGTTGGACCACAAATGACGTTATAGCGACTTTGGGTGATTTGGAAATAATTGACAATCCGACAATGTTTAGACAATGGATGAGATGCCCGTCTGTGTTGAAGGGATTTCTGAATTGCAGTCCAGGTGAAGATTATTCGTTTCAAGCAGGGCGGTATGTTCTGAGAGAGCACTCAAGTTTCCAGGAGACAGTATCAGAGCTCAGGAAGGGTCCGATACCCGAAGAAGTAATAAGAGTAACTGTTCCTGAAGGACTGACATTAGAGCAAATCACCAAGCGTTTATTGGAAACCCTTCCTTCTTTCAATGAAGAAGAACTCAGAGTTTCCTTGCTAGACGACCGGTTGAAATGGGAGCATTATCCCTCGAACCTCTCTTTTCTCTTAGCGGAAGGTTTACTCTTCCCCGATACATATCAACTAGACGAAGCGACAGTTTCAGATGAGATGAATCTTTTATTGCGAATGCATCGACAATTTCTAAAAGTTATCGAAGAGGAGCAAATAGAAGATAAAACTAAGTCTCTTAGGATTACACCGTATGAAGCAATAATAATTGCCTCATTGATTGAAGAAGAAGCACAGCTCGCTGAAGAAAGACCAAAAATAGCGAGAGTAATATACAACCGACTCGAAAGAGGATGGAGATTGGGTATAGATGCAACATCTCGTTATGCGATCGGCAAAACAGCTGGTCAGGAACTCACGACTGAAGATTTAGAATATGATTCCCCGTGGAATACACGTGTCTCACTGGGTCTTCCGCCAACAGCTATTTCCGCACCCGGTAGAGCGTCCATTCAAGCTGCACTCAATCCTGCTGAAGGCAAGTGGCTTTATTACGTCAGAACTGATGAAAATGGAGTTGTCGGCGCGCATACTTTTGCTATCACATCAGAAGAGTTTGAAAAAGCAAGAAAAATATGCGTAAATAAAGATCTAGGATGTGGTTAGATCTGCGATAATTTCAATATGAAGATCAGAGGGTCAACCAAATTGGTGGCAGTAATAGGAGATCCAGTTAAGCATTCTTTATCTCCTGTAATTCTCAACGCTGCATTTAGTAAAGCAAGAATCGATTGGGTTTACACAGCCTTTGAAACGCCGGAAGCTGAACTTGCAAATGCTATTGAAGGAGTTAGAGCTCTAGGAATAGCGGGTCTCTCTGTAACTATGCCACACAAATCAAAGATTTGTAGCTTGCTTAATGGAGTAAGTGACAGCGCTAAAACCTTAGAGGCAGTTAACTGTGTAGTTAATGACGGAGGAGAGCTTAAAGGCTACAACACCGATGGGGATGGTTTTCTAGACGCCTTAGACCATGACTCTGGAATGGATGTAGCTGAAAAGAAGATTTTAGTAATAGGTGCAGGCGGATCAGCTAGATCAATAATTCACTCCTTAGGGAAAGCAGGAGCAGAAGATATTGCAGTTATAAACAGAAGCAAAGCCAAAGGTCTTGATGCCGTCGAGTTGGCTGGTCCAGTTGGAAGATATCTAGAGGAGAGTGAGTTTTCTGCAGTCGCGACAGAGGCTGACCTGATAATAAACGCAACACCAATAGGNATGTCACAAGCTCAAGATGGAAAAAAATTTCCTATAGAACCAGCTTTATTGTCCAAAGGACAATTAGCTGTNGACCTGNTCTATCATCCAGTTTCAACTCCATGGTTGGAAGCACTTAGAAGTCGAGGTGTTGAAGCTTATGGAGGTTTATCTATGCTGATTTTCCAAGCAGCGAGGGCATTTAAACTTTGGACAGGTGAACAAGCGCCAGTGGCAGCTATGAGAAAAGCAGCTTTGAAAGAAATCAAATAAAAGTTGAATCATAAACATTTCAACTATTCGTTTCAGATGGGTCCCTGCAAATAGGTAATCTAGGTAGATGTCTAAAGCAAAACTTCAACATGTGACATTGGTGGGCCATATGGGTTCAGGCAAATCTACGATTGGACCGTTACTGGGAAGTCTGATGGATTTTGGTCATGTGGATTTGGACGTAGTAATAGCCAATCGGGCTGGACGTAGCATAGGAGTAATTTTTGAAGAAAAGGGAGAAAAAGTTTTCCGCGATCTTGAGGAACAAGCGCTTAAATCAAAAATTTCGAGTCTCGATCCATTGGTGATTTCAACTGGTGGTGGCATTGTTGAAAGAACCTCAAACCGGAAGTTACTGAAAGAAGAGTCCCTTGTTGTCTGGCTTCGTGCAGATATAGAAGCGTTGGTGAAGCGTGTAAGTAGGCATTCTCTCAGACCACTTTTAAAAGGTAAAGACCCCTTGGAAGTTCTTACACAGCTAGACGAAGAAAGAGCAAGTCTCTACGAAGATTTAGCAGATATAGAAATAGACACAAGCAACATGAAACCCTCAAATGTTTCTGAGTTATTGTTCGATAGTTTAAAGTCTCATTTAGGTGTAGAAAATGAATGAAGTTCAATTAGAGCTAAACAGCGGAGTCACATATCCGGTAATTGTTGGAAATGGAGTTTTGGACAGGTTGCCTTCTCTGTTACCCGCTATTTCCAATCGCGCCGCGATTGTCACCCAAAAAAAAATTGGCGTAAACATTCAAACTGGGATTGAACAAAAAATCTTCGAAATTGATGATGGTGAAGAAGCTAAATCCTTAACAACAATTGAACAATTATGCAGTGCTTTCGCCCAATGGGGTCTTACGAGAGCTGATGTAGTCGTAGGTGTAGGAGGTGGAGTCGTTACTGACGTCGCCGGATTTGCTGCAGCAACTTATCATAGGGGAGTCGCAGTTGTTCATGTAGCCACAACGCTTCTAGCTCAGATTGACGCTGCAGTTGGTGGTAAAACTGGAGTTAATCTCCCCGAGGGAAAAAACCTGGTGGGGGCTTTTTGGCAGCCATCCGGTGTAATATGCGATCTCGACACTTTAGAAACATTGCCAGAACAAGAGTTACGTTCTGGTCTCGGTGAACTCGCGAAGTACCATTTCTTGACTGGTGATTTACTAAGTGAAATGGAGATGAAAGACAGAATAGTAAGAGCAGTCGAAATAAAGGCTGAAATAGTTAATCAAGATGAAAAAGAACAAGGTAAGAGAGCATTACTTAACTACGGTCACACTCTTGGTCATGCGATAGAGAGTGTGGGTAATTATGGAATAAAGCATGGAGAGGCAGTAGCAATAGGGCTCATTTACGCTGCTGAACTTGCACATACATTAGGGCGGATAGATAACGACAGAGTTTTAGAACACCGTAGAGTTATCGAAAGTTATGATCTTCCTACTGTTGTACCTTCAGTAATTGATGATCAAGATCTACTATCTGCAATGACACGTGATAAAAAAGCATTAGATGGTTATACCTTTATTTTGGATGGTCCAGAAGGACTAGAAATTGTAAGAGGTGTAGAAGAAATCTCGATAAAAGAAACCCTTGAAAAAGTTAGATGAATTCGCAAAGTGAGGAAGAGATGAAAGAACCTATAATTTTGCTTTTGTCCGGACCAAATTTAAATCTTCTAGGAGAAAGAGAACCGGAAACATATGGTCAGGAAACTTTAGACGAGCATGTTGAAATGTCTGTAAGCAGTGCAGCGAAAATCGGACTTCAACTAGAGCATTTTCAATCAAATCATGAAGGTGAACTAATTGACGCGATCCATGCAGCACGGGAAAGATGTTCAGGAATAATCATCAACCCTGGCGCATTCACGCATTATGCATGGGCAATTCATGATGCTTTAGCGACTTTCGAAGGACCAGTCATAGAATTACACATCTCAAATCCGGCTTCTAGGGAACCATGGAGACACACCTCTGTTGTAGCACCGGTAAGCTCAGGTACCGTTGCTGGATTCGGGGCACAAGGTTATGAAATAGCAATTAACGCTATGGCAGGCATGGTTAAAAATGAAAAAAGTTAATGTTGATTTCGATATGCAGGGTCGCCTTTCAAGACTCATTGAGAAATTCAGTTCCGCAGGATGTGAGTCGCTTCTAGTCACCTCACTTACAAATATCTACTACCTTTCGGGATTTACAGGTTCTGCCGGTTTGCTATGGGTTGATTCCAAAAAGGCTTTGCTTTTAGTTGACGGTCGCTATGGAGAGCAAGCCATTGAAGAAGTTGAGAAATCAGGGGCACAAATTGAAGTTGAAATGGTTGGATCAAAACAGTCCGAAAGACTACAAACCATAGCTCGAGAAACGAGAACTGTCGGACTTGAAGCCCAATCAGTCTCATGGTCAAAAATGAAACAATTGGAGAAAACTCTCGAAAATTCAGATCTGGTATTCACCGAAGGACTCGTCGAAGACCTAAGACAGATCAAAGACAAAGGCGAAATAGCTCTAATGAAAACCGCCGCGGAAATCGCTGACAAAGCGTTATCTGAAATTTGGTCCATGTTTGAGGAAGGAGTAACCGAAAAAGAAATCGCTACCTCATTAGACGAAACGATGGTAAAGCTTGGAGCTGACGGAACCGCCTTTGAGACAATCATTGCCACAGGTTCTAATAGTGCCCGTCCTCATGCGAGGCCTGGAGACAGAGTTCTTTCCGAGGGAGACCTTGTAGTTTGTGACATGGGAGCCCTATACAAAGGTTACAGATCTGACATGACTCGCTCGACCCGAATAGGGGGAACCGGAACAGGAAAGCCAGCTGAAATGCTTGAGATTGTTTTAGAAGCACAAAAAGCAGGTTTAGCAACAGTGAAAGAAGGGATTAAAAATGCGGAAGTTGACTCAGCCTGCAGGGAAGTATTAAAGCAAGCAGGTATGGAGGAAGCTTTCACCCATGGGACAGGACATGGTGTAGGGCTTGATATCCACGAAGCTCCCACACTTTCTGGAATTTCGACGGACACCCTCCGTTCCGGACAGGTAGTAACAGTTGAGCCTGGAGTGTACTTGCCAGAGATTGGGGGAGTCAGATGGGAAGATACCGTAATTGTGAATGAAGATGGATGCGAGTTCCTTACACATTCGCCAAAAGTAATCTAAACATTTAAGAGAAAAGAAAATGCCTGTCATAACTACAAACGAATTAAAAAACGGAATGACTCTTGAGCTTGACAACGAGCTGTATCAAGTCGTCGAGTTCCAACATGTCAAACCAGGTAAGGGTCATGCTTTTGTGCGAACCACTTTGAGAGGTGTGCAAAATGGTGTGGTTGTAGACAGAACATTCAGAGCAGGCGAAAAAGTCGAACGAGCGATAATAGACAAACGTTTAATGCAGTTGCTTTATAGAGATGGCAACGATTATGTGTTTATGGATTCTGAGTCTTTTGAGCAAATATCCATAGAGCCTAAAACCCTTGGAGAAGCTGTTAACTATTTGGCAGAACAGAGCGAAGCACAGATGTTAATGTTCGGAAGCGAAATAGTGGGAGTTGAATTGCCAGCAGCAGTCGAGCTGGAAATTTCTCAAACTGAACCTGGAGTTCAAGGCGACAGGGTTTCTGGAGCTAGAAAACCAGCAACCCTTGAGACGGGGTTAGTTGTTCAGGTTCCACTTTTCGTTGAACCTAATGAAAAAGTAAAAATTGATACTAGAACCGGCGAATACCTAAACCGTGTTTAATGTAATTACATGTTCAGGAGGATGATTAATGCCTTCAGCTTCCAGTAGCAGTTTTGGATCAAGGCGTGAAGACAGGGAAACTGCACTAGGTATCCTCTACTCAGCAGAAGCTCAAGGGAGAGAAAATCTAGAAGTTCTAAACGAGCAGCCAGTCCAAGCTGAGAGTTACGTCCATGAATTAATTCTCGGAATAAAAGAAAACCAAGAAACGATCGATTCGCTGCTTGAAAAAAATGCAGAAGACTGGAGTATAGAACGAATGCCTGTCATCGATAGGGCTGTGCTCAGAATTGCAGTACTTGAACTAATAAACTTTCCTGAAACTTCTATAGCCACAGTCATAAATGAAGCAGTTGAATTGGTTGGCGAATATTCAACAGAGAACTCAAAGAGGTTTGTAAACGGGCTACTTTCTGAAATCGCAGACCAAGTTAGATAAAAATTCGTACCTGCTTAACATCCACATAGAATCTTGATATAACTAACTAAATTATTGCAAGTATTAATATGCAAACATTACCTAGCGCGTATATGGTAGTGCTTGGCCGTCAAACGGGTCCAGTGAGGCCCATACGGATCAAGGAGAAAAAGGCCTATGGCCGACCGAGAAAGACGTATGACGCCCCCTTTCGGGGGCGTTTTTGTTCCAAGCGCTCGTGTGATGAATCGAGACGATATGAGGCGAGCTATACGTCGAATGGCTCACGAGATAATTGAAAAAAATCAAGGTCTAGATGAAATACTTTTGGTTGGCCTTCAGACAGGTGGAGTTGAACTCGCCCAAAACCTAGCAAGAGAATTGGAAGAGATCGAGGGACGAGCAGTAGATTCAGGCTGCTTAGATGTAGCTTTACACAGAGATGATATTGGTTTACGACCAGTTGTTCCGGAAGCAGTTACAAATCTGCCAGATCAGATAGATGGCAAAATAGTAGTGCTTGTAGATGATGTTCTTTTTACGGGTAGAACAATTCGAGCTGCTCTTGATGCAATCTGCCACTTTGGTCGTCCCCGTTCAATCCAGTTGGCAGTGATGGTTGACAGAGGACATCGAGAACTGCCTATCCGTCCTGATTATGTCGGCAAAAACTTGCCTACCAGAATTGATGAACTGGTAGATGTTACTGAAGAAGGAGTGGATCTAGGGGTTATGCGCAAATGAGCATAGACATCGAAATTCCTCCAATGTTCAATAAGCATCTTCTAGGAATAGAAGGCATGACTAGAGAACAGTTGGAATTGATTCTTGAACTAACAGATCGATTTGCAGAAATAGGTAAAAGACCTATACCAAAAGTTCCAGCTTTACGGGGAAGAACTGTAGCGTCGGTATTTTTTGAAGATTCCACGAGAACAAGACTCTCATTCGAGTCTGCAGCACGTCGACTGTCGGCAGATACTCTGACATTTTCAGCAGGTTCCTCGTCACTTTCTAAAGGTGAAAGCCTCCGTGACACAGTGGAAGTAATCAGCTCATATGGAGCGGACGTTTTAATCGTCAGACATAATATGGCTGGGACACCTAAAAGAGTTTCAGAATGGACCCAAGCTTCTGTTGTAAATGCTGGAGATGGATGTCATGAGCACCCTACACAAGCGTTGCTGGACTGCTATACATTAAAACAACAACGCGGTTCATTAGATGGAATGTCAATTGGAATTGTGGGCGATATCAGACATTCTCGTGTTGCCAGATCAAACGTACTAGCTTTCACTTCTTTAGGTGCAAAAGTTACACTTATCGCTCCGCAAACCCTTCTACCAGATTTTATGGAAAACTGGCCGGTTGACGTTTCAAATGTTTTTGATGACGTCATTGCCGATCTAGATGCTTGTTATCTTTTACGAATGCAGTCCGAGAGGCAAAGCAAAGGTCTTGTGCCATCTTTAAGGGAATACGCAAAAGATTTCGGTTTAAATGCACGAAGGTCCCTATTCCTGCGCAAAGATGCACTGATACTGCACCCAGGTCCAACCAATCAGGGGGTTGAGATAACTGCTGAAGTCACAACGGATGAGCGGTCGATAATTCTTGATCAAGTCACAAATGGAGTTTCTTTAAGAATGGCAGTTCTGTTCATGCTCCTGAGTCCACACGAATCAACACAAATGGATGAGGTTAAATAATGGGTGTTGTTCTAAGAGGCGGAAAGATTCTTGACAAAAAGGGAGAAAGATCTTTAGACGTAGCTATTGATCCAGATGGAAAAATTTCTGAAACAGGAAAAAAACTAGAAGGAGACATTGAAGTCGATTGCTCAGGTTGCATTATCACGTCAGGACTCGTGGATCTTCATGTACACCTTAGGGAACCAGGAAATGAAGAGGCAGAAACCATAGAAACTGGGGCACGTTCAGGATCATTGGGAGGGTTTACCGCACTCGTAGCAATGCCAAACACCGAGCCTGCAACTGATTGTCTTGCAGTAGTTGAACAAATTAAAACACTAGGGAATAGTTCATCATGTGAAATTGTTCCGTCAGCTGCGATGACTGTGGGTAGGCAAGGTAGAGAAATGGTGCAGATGGGGGAGCTGGTAGATAATGGGATAGGTATTTTTACTGATGATGGAACAGGAGTGCAGGATCCACAACTAATGCGCCGCCTTATGGAATACAGCGTAGGTCTGCAATCCCGATTAGGAAGACCTGTGATCCTCGCCCAGCACTGTGAAGTGAATGAACTAGCTGAAGGTGGTTACATGCATGAAGGCGAGTGGTCTTCTTTTCTAGGAATTCCTGGACAACCTTCCGAGGCTGAAGAATTGATGGTCATGCGTGATATAGCATTATCAAAAATGACAGGGGCGAGAATTCATTTTCAACACCTTTCAACTGCAGGTTCTGTGCAAATGGTCAGAGAAGCAAAAGCTTCAGGTCTGCCGGTTACTGCTGAAGCCACCACCCACCATTTCACTCTCACAGACTCTGCATGTAGTTGTTACGATCCGGTTTTCAAAGTCCACCCTCCCCTCAGAACGGAAACAGATGTTGCGGCAATAAAAAAGGGACTTAAAGACGGAACCATTGATGCCATAGCAACAGACCATGCACCGCACAGCCAACATTCCAAGGAAATGCCATTCGATCAAGCACCACCGGGGATGCTTGGTTTAGAAACAGCTTTATCGCTTTCTCTTGAACATAGTGGTCTAGATGTTCCTGAAGTACTAGAACTACTTTCTTGGAAACCAGCTCAAATAGCTGGAGTGGCAAACCGGCACGGTATGACAATCGAGAAAAATAACTCAGCGAACATCTGTGTAATAGACCTGGATGAGAAATGGACAGTCTCAGGGAAAAAAATGGCAAGTAGAAGTTCAAACACACCATATGAAGGATGGAATCTAAGAGGACGTGTAAGACACACAATCAACGAAGGCAATCTAGTAGTTTTTGACGGAGAGTCTGTCCAGTGAAAAGAGGAAAAGTAGAGCCAGTTGAAGCACATTTAGTTCTCGCGGATGGAACGGTTTTCGCCGGTGAAATGATGGGTGCTACTCCCGAAGAAGGTTTTGTCACGGGAGAAGTCGTATTCAACACTGTTCTAAGTGGATACCAAGAAGTGGTAACGGATCCTTCCTATGCCGGTCAGATAATAACTTTCACCTACCCTCATATAGGCAATTATGGTGTCAATCCTGACGATAACGAAAGCTCACAGCCTTTCTGCAGAGGCGTGGTAGTAAGAGAGTTGAGTCGAAGGCATAGCAACTGGCGTGCAACACAGAGTCTTGATCAAATGCTAACTTCACGAGGCATTTCTGGAATTAGCGGTATAGACACCCGTCGACTAACTCGACACATCAGAAACTTAGGTGCCATGCCAGGCGCATTTGGTACTGCAGATATCGAAGAGCTAAAAGTTGCTGCGGCAAATGAACCGGGAACTGACAAAATAGACCTTGTAAAAACAGTTACCTGCAGTGAGACATACAGAGTTGCTTCGACCGGTGGCGAAAGAAAGATCGTCGCTTATGACTTTGGCATAAAATCGACCATCCTTGAAAATCTGTCAGAACTGGGGGAAGTGATAGTTGTACCTGCTGATACCACCGCAGAGGTCGTCTTAGAAATGGAACCCGACGGAGTTTTTCTATCCAATGGACCAGGCGACCCGGAACCTTTGGGTTATGCACGAGAAAACATCAAAAAGATTCTCGGCGAAGTACCTATTTTCGGGATCTGCCTAGGACATCAACTTCTGGCGGAAACTTTAGGAGCTAAAATTTTCAAACTTCCATTCGGACACCATGGAGGTAATCACCCTGTACGAAATTTAAAAACCGGCACTGTGGAGATAACAAGCCAAAACCACAATTACTGCGTCGCTGAAGGTTCAATTGAAGATGTAGAAGTAACTCACGTAAATTTAAACGACGGAACTGTGGCGGGAATCAACTGTCTCACAGTTCCAGCATTCAGCGTGCAATACCATCCAGAAGCCGGTCCAGGACCTCACGACAGTAGATATCTTTTCAAAAAATTTGAACATCTTCTAGATCCATCAAATAAGCAGGAGATACCTGATGCCTAAAAGGGAAGACATCAAAAGCATTCTTTTAATAGGATCAGGACCAATAGTAATAGGGCAAGCATGCGAATTCGATTACTCAGGCACACAAGCATGCCGAGTGCTTAAGGAAGAGGGGTACCGAGTAATACTCGCAAATTCCAATCCAGCAACGATAATGACCGACCCAGATTTTGCTGATGCCACTTATATAGAACCCTTAAGAATGGATGTAATAAAAAGAATAATTGAAAAGGAAAAACCTGACGCTTTACTGCCAACGCTTGGCGGTCAAACTGCTTTGAATCTTGCACGTGAACTAGCAGAAGAAGGAATCCTTGAGGAAAACGATGTTGAACTCATCGGAGCTGATGCTGAAGCGATTGCCACTGCAGAGGATCGTGAGAAATTCAAGATTGCAATGACTGAAATTGGTTTGAGAGTTCCAGCTTCAGGAGTTGCACGCAACATTCAAGAAGCTCATGAAATTGTGAAAAAGGTTGAACTCCCTGTGATTATCAGACCCGCTTACATCTTGGGCGGAAAAGGCACGGGAATAGCTTCGACAAATGAAGAGTTTGAAAAGATAGCATCACGAGGCATTGAAGCCAGTCCTATAAATGAAATCTTGATCGAGAAGTCAATAGCAGGTTGGAAGGAATTTGAACTCGAAGTAATGCGTGACAAGGCTGATAATTGTGTTGTTATATGTTCGATCGAGAATTTAGATCCTATGGGAGTGCATACCGGAGATTCAATAACAGTTGCTCCCGCGCAAACTCTTACTGATTTCGAATATCAAATAATGAGAGATGCTGCGTTTGCTTGTTTACGTCGCGTTGGAGTTGAGACAGGAGGATCAAACGTTCAATTTGCCGTGAATCCAGACACGGGAGAACAAGTTGTCATCGAAATGAATCCCAGAGTAAGTAGATCTTCTGCACTAGCTTCCAAGGCCACTGGTTTTCCAATAGCGAAAATCGCGACGCAACTGGCTATCGGTTACACCCTGGATGAAATAACTAATGACATAACAAAAGAGACCCCGGCATCTTTCGAACCAAGTATCGATTATGTCGTTACGAAGATTCCCCGTTGGACTTTCGAGAAGTTTCCTGGGTCTTCAGGTGTTTTGGGAACGTCTATGCAGTCTGTAGGGGAAGTGATGTCGATAGGAAGGACTTTCCCTGAGTCCTTGCAGAAAGGCATGCGTTCACTTGAAAACGGAAGACAGGGTCTTAATGCTGACCCGGGAGAACAAAAATTTTCTGAACTCGAAGATGAAATTTTGATAAGCAGAGTTGGTGTCCCTACGCCTGAGCGTCTTTTTCAACTTGAAGCTTTACTTCGACGAGGATTGTCGATTGAAAGACTTTATGAAGAAACATCTATAGACCCTTGGTTCATCGATCAAATATCTATGATTACAGAGGAAAGAGCAAGTCTTGAAAAGAAAAATCCTCAGAAATTGTCAACACCAGAATGGAAGAGGGCAAAACAATTAGGATTTTCAGATTCCCAACTTGCTTATCTATGGGAATCTACATCACAGAAAGTACGAGAATTAAGAGAAAAAGCAGGCGTTCTGCCAACATTCAAAACGGTTGACACGTGTGCAGCAGAATTTGCCTCCGAAACTCCTTATCACTATTCGACATGGGAAGATGAGACTGAAGTTCTTTCCTCGGACAGACCCAAAGTCATTATTTTAGGAGCAGGCCCAAATCGTATAGGTCAAGGAATTGAATTTGATTACTGTTGCGTTCACGCAAGTTTTGCCTTAAGTGAGGCTGGTTATGAAACGGTGATGGTTAATTGCAACCCTGAGACAGTTTCTACAGATTACGACACGAGTGATCGTCTTTATTTCGAACCGCTTACTCATGAGGACGTTGTAAACGTAATTGATGCAGAAAAGCCTGAAGCAGTGATTGTTTCATTAGGTGGTCAGACTCCTCTCAAACTAGCGGGGGTACTGCCGCCACAACTGATTGCAGGCACAAGTCCAGACTCGATTGACCGAGCGGAAGATCGAGAAAACTGGAATCAACTTTGTTCAGACTTGGGTATTCTTCAACCCCCAGGTGGCACCGCAAAGAATTTCCAAGAAGCTCTTCAAGTAGCTAAAGAAGTTTCCTACCCAGTTTTGGTCAGACCTTCATATGTTCTGGGAGGGAGAGCGATGGAGATCGTATACGACGATGACCAACTCGAGAAGACCATGGAGGAAATGACTCGTTTTGGGAGTCTAGGTATTGAAGGCGGTTTGTCAGCTGAAAGACCGGTGCTTATCGATCAGTTCCTCGAAGATGCAACTGAAGTCGATGTAGATGCTGTAAGAGACCATAAAGGAAAAGTTCTCATAGGTGCAGTTATGGAACATGTTGAGGAAGCGGGGATACATAGTGGAGACAGTGCATGTGTCATACCCCCTCCCAACCTTAAAGATCCAATAGTCAACCTAATCGAAAGCCACACGCGAAGCATCGCAGAAGCTCTTGATGTGAAAGGTTTGATAAATGTTCAGTACGCGGTTAAAGGTGATGAGGTCTATGTGATTGAAGCTAACCCGAGAGCATCAAGAACAGTTCCTTTTGTAGCTAAGGCCACAGGTATACCGCTTGCAAAAATAGCCAGCCGTGTAATGCTGGGCTCCTCACTTGAAGAGTTAAGCAGAGAGGGGATACTTACAGAAGTAGTTGAGGGTGATCATGTATCGGTAAAAGAAGCTGTACTGCCTTTTAATCGGTTTCCTGAAGCTGATCCAGTTTTAGGTCCTGAGATGCGTTCAACAGGCGAAGTGATGGGTATAGATCTAACTCCTGGACTGGCATTTGCCAAATCGCAAATTTCAGCAGGAGGAGCTCTTCCGACCAAAGGTACCGTATTCATGTCACTTGCTGACCGAGATAAAAGTTCCGGTCTTGAAGCGGCTAAAGGTTTCGTTGAACTCGGCTTAGAAATAGTTGCCACTGGCGGAACAGCAGATTACCTGACAGAAAATGGAGTGAAGGTATCTGACCGTGTCGCAAAAATTGGAGAAGAAGGAACTGATGCTGTTCGACTGATCAGATCTGGCAAAATCCAACTTGTAGTAAACAGTCCTCGTGGTCGAGGTCCCAGGGCAGATGGTGACCATATCAGAGGAGCAGCGGCAGCTGAGGGAATACCTTTGCTGACGACAGCTGCTGCAGCGCTTGCTGCCGTAAAAGGACTGAAAGATTGGAACAAGTACCCCCTTTCTGTCAGATCACTTCAGGAATACCACCTTGGAGTTTCTAAGTCAGAAATGACAGAAAGGTAATCATGCGCAGGTCTGAAGCAAACGTTGATCTAACAACAGCTGTAGGGTCAGTTAATTTGCCAAACCCTGTAATGACAGCTTCAGGAACTGCAGGTTATGGAAGTGAATTATGCGAATACATGAACTTAGAGGATCTTGGCGCAATAGTTGTTAAATCTTTACATGCCGACAAATGGGAAGGAAATGCATCTCCGAGACTTCACCCAACACCTTCTGGCATGTTGAACAGCGTTGGTTTACAAGGACCCGGAGTTAAAACATGGGTCGAAGAAAAGTTACCTTCATTGGTAAAAGCTAATGCTCGTGTGGTCGTAAGCATTTGGGGGTCTACTGTAGAAGAATTCGCGAAAGCAGCATCTCTTTTGAAAAATATGCCTGAGCAAGTTGTCGCTGTTGAAATTAATGCTTCATGTCCCAATTTGGAAGATCGAAGAAAACTGTTTTCACATTCAGTCCAAGCTATTTCAGAAGTAGTAGGAGCAGTAAATTTATTAGATAAACCAATATGGGCGAAGCTAAGTCCAAACACACCTGAATTGCCTGACATTGCAGAAGCTGCTCATAAAGCAGGAGCAGAAGCTGTCGTAATAGCAAACACAGTTTTAGGAATGAAAATTGATATTGAGACGCGAAAGCCGATTTTAGGAGCTAAACGCGGAGGTCTTTCAGGTCCGGCTATAAGACCCATAGCTGTCAGGGCGGTTTATGACACTTATGAAGCTCACCCGGATCTACCAATTATTGGAGTTGGTGGTATCACAAACGCCGACGACGCACTGGAGTTTATTCTTGCCGGAGCAACAGGTCTACAAGTAGGCACTGCAACCTTCGGTGATCCGCGGGCATGCAAAAAAGTTATTTCAGGTATTTCAAATTGGTGCAAAAAGCATGGAGTTGAGAGAGTCAGTGAATTAATTGGAGGAGCACATGACAGATAAATATGAATCACTAGATGAACTATTCGAAGATGAAGAATTCGAGGTTAGTGAAGAATCACAAGACAATGTCCCGCCCGAGGTTAAAAGTCGCCTTGCTCTAGCATTAGATGTTGACGACCTGATTGACGCCCGACGTCTAGCTGGTTCTCTATTTGATTTCTTTGGAACAGTAAAGGTTGGGTTAGAGCTTTATGCGGCATCTGGACCCGACTCAGTGGGAGTTTTCACCGAAGCAGGTTTCGATGTTTTTTGTGATTTGAAATTGCATGACATACCGACAACAGTCCATAAGGCAGCTCGTGTGGTCGGTTCGGTAGGCGCCAGGTGGGTTACAGCCCACGTTGCGGGTGGAGAAGAAATGCTCAAAGTTGCAGTCGAAGGTTTAAGAGAGGGAGCAGAAAGTGTAGGTCTACCGGCTCCAGGTGTTCTTGGGGTTACGGTACTCACAAGCGAAACGGTAGAAAATCAAGAGACGATTGTCTCACGCTGTGAAACAGCTTTAAAAGCTGGTTGCGAAGGGATAATATGTGCTGCGCCTGATCTAGAAGTCACGTCAAAATTTTCTGACAAATTGATCAGAGTTGTTCCTGGTTTAAGAATGGCAGGTAGTGAAAGTCATGATCAAGTAAGAGTAGCTACACCTCTCGAAGCAATTAGTGGAGGAGCTGACATCCTAGTCATAGGAAGAATGATTACAGAAGCAGAAAATCCTACAGATGCGGCTGAAGAATTAGTAAGTGAATTGTTGGGTTGAAAATTTTTCCTTCAAAATGCAAATTTTGAAAATATTGCATACTATGTCATCTGATGAACGGACCTCCACCATTAACAGATGAACAGAGGCGACAAGCTTTGATGAAAGCAGCTGAGGCCAGAAGGATACGCGCCGAGGTTAAAGAGCTTTTAAAAACAGGATCCCTGTCTCTTGAAGATCTTTTGGAACGTTCGGATTCAGATGAGAGTCTCGGTCGTATGAAGGTCCAAGCAGTTTTGGAGTCTCTACCAAGGCTCGGAAAAGTTAAAGCAAGAAGAGCCATGGAAGATATTGGCATAAGCGATAACCGTCGTTTACGTGGATTAGGTGCACAACAACGAGCTTCGCTTATTTCACGTTTCGCAGATCAATCGTGAGGTACGTTAAAGGATCCAAATGTCTTTGATTATTGTCATATCCGGTCCAGGAGGGGCAGGAAAGGGAACGATAGTACGCCAGCTGTGTAAAAGAGACCCAAAAGTGACTGTCAGCAAGTCGTGGACAACAAGAAAACCAAGAACAGATGACAAAGAAGACTCATATTTTTTTGTCGATGATGCAACCTTTAGAAAACATAAAGAAGAAGGAGGTTTTATTGAGTGGAATGAATTTTTGGGCTTTATGTACGGAACCCCCAAACCAGATAATAAGGAAGAAAGAGACTTAATTTTAGAAATAGATGTTTCAGGGGGTCGCCAAATAATTACCAAAATCCCTGAAACAGTTCTGATATTTGTCGATGTTGAAGATTCGGAACTCCGTAGACGTTTGGCGCAAAGAGGGGATGAGACTGACAAAATAGAAGAAAGAGTGATAGAGGCTAAAAGAGAAAGAAAAGAGGCAAAAGACCTTAATTATAAGTTTATTTTGAACGACGATCTAGAAAAAGCAACAAAAGAAATACATGAAATAGTCAGCAAAGCCCGACTTTAAAACTACTCGTAGGGAAGTTCCTTTCATTCTGATACCTTGGAGATGCCCACAGGAACGACTTGTAGGGCGACATTTCTTCAAGAGGAATCGCTATGCGACGATATGACACATTGATGAACCCGGAAATTGAAGGGCTATTAGATACAACAGATTCTAAATTTGCCCTTGTTGTACTAGGAGCTAGAAGAGCTCGACAAATAACCTCCTATTTCGGTCAGTTAGGAGAAGGTCTAGGTGCATCGGTTCCACCTCAGATAACATCAACTTCAAGCAAACCTCTTTCTATTGCTTTCGAAGAAGTTTCAGTTGAAAAAATTGTTCCGATAGAACTATCTGACGAGCCTGAAATTGAAGAAGTTGCAGAAGCAGAAGTTGTTACAGATGAAGAATCAGGTGAAGTTTCTCCTGAAGAACAAGACGAGAGCGCTTAGCCTCGTTTATTTTCCCAAATGGGTCAACTCGACGGTCGTCGGATCGTTCTAGGAATTACCGGTGGGATAGCCGCTTATAAGGCTATAGAGGTATGTAGGCGTTTAACTGATGCGGGCGCCCATGTCGCACCTGTAATGACAAAGGGAGCACTTCGTTTTGTAGGAAAGTCCACCTTTGATGCCTTAGGTTCAGAGAAAACACAGATCTCCTTGTGGGATGAGAATCACTCGATTCCACATACAAGGTTAGGTCAAGGTGCAGATTTAATTGTCGTATGCCCTGCTACTGCCCGGCTTATATCCGACTATCGGAACGGACGATCAGGTGATTTGTTGACTGCCACTCTCTTGGCAACACGTTCAAAAGTAATGGTTTGCCCGGCGATGCATACAGAGATGTGGGAGCAAGCTTCGGTAGCTGAAAATATTTCCGTGCTTCGAGAACGTGGTGTTGAAATAGTTGGACCAGTAGAAGGAAAATTGGCCGGCGGCGATAACGGATTTGGTCGTTTGGCAGAACCAGATGACATAGTTGATTCGATCTTCAAGCTTCTAGGTAAAGACAGTGGACACCAAACTGGTGATTTAGCTGGTTTGACCGTCCTAGTTACAGCTGGTGGAACACGGGAACCGATCGGTCCGGTACGTTTTATTGGAAATCGATCTTCGGGAAAACAAGGCCATGCTTTGGCTAGTGAAGCTGTTTCAAGAGGGGCAAAAGTTATCTGTATCACAACAGAAGCTGAAAGTGCACCAGATATTTTAGGAGTCGAACTTATAGAGACAGAGACAGCGCAAGAAATGCATGACGCTGTAATGGAAAATGCTTCAAGAGCTGACTGGGTGTTTATGGCGGCTGCAGTAGCTGACTTCAGACCTAAAAAGATAGCAAGTCAAAAAATCAAAAAAGAAGAAGGTTTGACTGAAATCACATTGGAACCGACCCTAGATATTCTCCAAGCAATAAGTAAAAAAAGAAAAGACAGTCAACTTATTATCGGTTTTGCAGCTGAAACAAATGATTTATTACAGAACGCTGCGAGAAAACTAGAAAGTAAAAATCTTGATTTCATAATCGCAAATGATGTCTCTGAACCTGATGTAGGGTTCGGCTATGACACGAATTCGGTTTCTGTGATCGACCGTAATGGTTTGTGTTCCGAGATTTCACTATGTGATAAGAGAGAAGTGGCAAGAAACATAATAGATATAGTCTCTGAATCGTGGTCTGAGCAGGGAACTCATCCTAAGATCCAATAAAAGGAGAAGAACTACAGTGTCGCGAAATTGGAGTTTTACATCAGAGTCGGTGACAGAAGGTCACCCAGACAAAATGGCTGATCAGATTTCTGATGCGATTCTAGATGCACTTCTCCTAGAAGATCCCAATTCCAGAGTTGCGTGTGAAACCATGGTAACTACTGGGCTTTGTGTGGTTTCAGGAGAAATAACAACCTCAGGGTATGTCGATATACCCGGCATAGTTCGCGAAACTATTCGTGAAATAGGATACAACAGAGAAGATTACGGTTTCGATGGAAGTACTTGTGGAGTCATGGTTACTCTTGACTCACAATCTGATGATATCAGTCAAGGGGTCGACAACTCCGAAGAGATCCGATCGGGAAATTCAGAAGAAGACGAATTAGACCGACAAGGAGCTGGAGATCAAGGAATGATGTTTGGCTATGCATGTGACGAAACAGAAGCTTTGATGCCCCTACCCATTCAAGTGGCTAATCGAATGGCAGAAAGACATGCAGAAATAAGGAAAGCAGGGAACATACCTTATTTGAGACCCGATGGAAAGACCCAGGTGACCTTTGACTATGAGGATAATAAACCTGTTCGTTTAAACACTGTTTTAGTGTCTACACAACATAACGATGGAATCGATAGAGACACCATCATTCGACCAGATCTCATCGAACATGTCATAAGACCTACAATTCCCGAAAAGTTTAGAGATGATGACTATACCGTTTTGGTTAACCCAACAGGAAGGTTTGTTGTCGGAGGACCTGTTGGAGATGCAGGATTGACAGGAAGAAAGATTATCGTCGACACCTATGGAGGTATTGCAAGACACGGAGGCGGTGCTTTTTCTGGCAAAGACCCGAGCAAAGTAGATCGGTCAGCAGCGTATGCGACACGGTGGGTAGCGAAAAACATAGTAGCGGCTGGTGCTGCGGCAAGATGTGAAGTTCAGGTTGCCTACGCTATAGGAATGGCTAGACCAGTATCTATCCTCGTGGAAACATTTGGGACAGAAAACGTTGACCCGATAAAAATTGAAAATGGCATTCAAGAAATTTTCGACTTAAGACCAGCAGCGATTATTAGGGATTTAGATTTGAGAAAACCTATTTATAAGTCAACTGCAGCGTATGGACATTTTGGTCGTGACGAGTTTCCCTGGGAGCAGATAAATCGTGCTGACGATGTTCGTTCTTACCTAGGGTTATCCTGACACCCCGGGCCTATATGAACGCCCGAAATAGAAGCGGACAAATGACTTTCGAGTCAGCATTTGAGTCAGCAAAAAAAACTAAACCTAAAGCTCACAGTTTTGAAACTGATTCTGAAGTTAGAGCAGTTAAGGTCCTTCCTGACGTTCCGGCAATAGATAAAACATTTGATTACTCAATCCCACATGCATGGATAGAAGATGAAAGGTCTCAACTCATAAAAGTTGGATCTATGGTAAGGATTCCTTTTAGGGGGAGGCAGGTCAATGGTTGGGTATTAGAAACTGACATTGAACCTCAAGAAGGAATAAATCTACTACCTTTATCGAAATACAGAAGTGTTGGTCCTTCAAGTGAGGTTATAGAGCTCGCACGTTGGGCGGCAGACCGTTGGGCAGGTCGACTCAATAGTTTTTTAACCACGGCATCACCTCCCAAAAATGTTCCTTCTCTGAATCATAATGAGATTTCGAAAACCTCAAAAATGGGAACAAAAGAGCCAAGTTGGTTCCAGGAGGCATTAAGAAGTAAGGAGGCTGTTCTCAGATTGCCACCATCAGAAGATGCCATCAAAATTGCATTTGAATTTGCCAGTAGAGGTAACACTCTGATTCTTTTTCCATCTATTTCCGGAGCTCAGAAAATTGCCAGAGAACTAAAAAGAAAAGGCTTACAGGTGTCGGTAGTTCCTGAAGAATGGAAAAATGCTGCTACAGGAGGTTCTGTCGTAGGAAGTCGTTCCGCGGCGTTTGCTCCGGCATCAAACCTTGCTGCAGTTCTCGTTTTTGATGAACATGATGCTTCTTATCAAGAGGAACGTGCACCTACATGGAATGCTCGAGATGTCGTAATAGAAAGAGCAAAACGAAAAAAAATACCGTGTGTCTTAACATCTGCTATTCCCACACTTGAAGCTATTTCATGGGGTCGTCAAATAAAGCCTTCTCGTAAAGAGGAACGAGATGGATGGCCAGTAGTTGAAATAATCGACAGAAGGGGTGATGACCCAATTCGATCTGGTCTATTGAGCCAGAGGCTAACTCCGATCCTCAGAGATACAAAAGGTCCAGTTGTCTGTGTTCTTAATCGAAAAGGTCGTTCAAGACTGCTAGCTTGCGACCAATGCGGTTGCCTTGCCAGCTGTGAAAAACATTCAATTCCTTTAGTTCAAAAAGAGAGCGACATATTAGAGTGCTCATCTGGTTGCGAAGATCGCCCTATTTTGTGCGAATCTTGCGGTTCGACAAAGCTCAAAAACCTTCGTGCAGGAATAGCGCGCCTTCAGGAAGA
>PBLL01000018.1 GCA_002721755.1 Actinomycetota bacterium | reverse complement strand
ATGGAAGTGGTGGGGTCAATGTGATTGATACAGACGATGCAGAAGCAACTTTAAGAAATTCGCTTAATTATCTTCCATATCTGACAACAGATTTCTCTATGCCTGTAGTGACTATTGATTCTGCAGTACCACAAATCATGGACTATTTGAATTGATGTTTTTGTGCTTGTTTTCTATTAGAAATCTCTAGCAGGAAACAAACACCCTTATTGGTTTTGGGAGGTGATAAATCAATGTTTTTACGCTTTGTACGACGATTATTCAGTCGTAAACATGTGTACCCGAACTACGAAGGGCAGAGACTGTCCGACTCAGCGGAACGCGAAATACTTAAGAAATATTATTTTTAGAAAGTCTGTGGGTTTCCCACATTTCTAAAAATGTCTGTCCAGGTCAAACGTCTTTTCATCGGCATCGGCCTTAGACAGTTTCGCACTAACCGCTTCCATCTATACGTAGCAGTATCCGACGGGTGGCACCCTCACAAATTCATAAACCGAGATCACGGGTTATTTGACAAGAGAGGTCTTTGTCTTTTCACCAATACCGGTAAGTCGCTCAACAGACTCGTTGCTGAACACAAGCCGCACGTACTGGTCACTGTTCTCGTGTCCCCAATCGCGCATATAGGTAGCAGCGATTCTCCCAATATTGAGCAGGCGTTCCGATGCTTCTGCCGAGGTAAAGCCGAGTTGTCCAACATCAAGGAGCATTGACCAGCCTCCTGCAGCAGGTATTAAGTTGTACTCAGTGAGTTCATTAACGATCACATCTCGTCGCCTCTGCCATTCGGCTATGGAGAGTTCAATTCCAGTGTCCTCTTCAGTTCCTCCCATGACTGCGGCCACTGCCGTTTGGGTCAGACCGACAGGGTCAGCAGTGTTGTAGATGTGGACCGTTCCGATTGATTCCATGATCTGCTCGGGTCCGACAACCCAACCAACCTTCCACCCGATCATGCGATATTCCTTTGAGGCTGATCCAATGGTAATTGTTCGTTCCGCCATTCCTTCCAAACTGGCCGGATGGAAATAGGGGCGTCCATCAAAGAGTATGTTTTCCATTGCAGCGTTGTAGATAAGCCATAGGTCGTTGTCTATACAGGTTGTGGCGATGGCGTTCCACTCCTCTTGGTTGAGAACCGCACCGGATGGCATGGAAGGATTCATGATGAAGAGACTACGAGTCTTAGGTGTTACCGCATCTGCCAACCGGTCGAGATCAAGCCTCCACTCGTTTCCGATAGAACGAAACTGAACAAACACGGGAACACCTCCAACCAGCCGCGTCCTGTTGATCATTCCCGCGTAAGTCGGATCAGTGAGGATGACCTCGTTCCCAGGGTCTACAACTGCCAGAAGGGTGTCGAGAAGACCCTCCATCCCGCCGCAAGTAATGACGACTTGGGTGTTGGGGTCGTAGTCAATCCCAGTTTGAGAATTGAGCCGCTCTGCTACTGCAACGCGCAGTTCCATCCGTCCTGTTAATGGAAGCCAACTGTTGTTGAGATCATCAGAGATTGAGCGTTGGGTTTCTACGAGTGCAATTTTTGGTACCGGAATGTCTGTATCGAGATTTTCAAGTCTCAATACTGCAGCGTCTTCGCCGGCCGCTGCAGCGACACTGTCGAGCCCTATACCTGTGATCTCCGTAAGTCGATTCGCAAACACTGGAACCGCCTTTCTGTTTGTTTTAGTTTTTGGTAGGCATTCTCGCGCAAGTCTTACATAAAACAACTGTGCGTATCTATACGTAGCAGTATCCGACGGGTGGCACCCCCACACGGGTGTGCCAGACTGGTGAGTATGAGAAAGTTGGGGGTCGTTGTTTGTTTAGTTTTGTTCGCTTCTGCTTGCGGAGGTAGTTCAGATTCTGACGAGTTAGCAGCATTACGTGAAGAAGTTTCGATGTTAAAGGAGCAGATAAATACCACAGTTCCTACGACTACGACTACGACAAGTACTGCTATTTCAACCACTACAACTACTGTGTCTGCGAGCACTACGACCGTGGTTTCAACTACAACTGTTCAGTCTGATTTAAAAACCACGAAACCTGATAAAAAGCCAGCTGATAGGTATTCCTGCAATATCAACGATCAAGGTTTTTGTATTTTCACAGGACAGCCTCATCAGAATTACTTAAAACCTCGAAGTAACACTGTCGTTAATCTGGAAGGCTTAGAACTGTTTTTGGTTGAGGAAGCAGTTGCGGTTAATTCACAAGGGGAGACGCTCATAGCAAGAGGGACACCTGCATTTGATGGGGATCAAATGTCTCAGAAATCTCAGGCAATATTAAGTGAAGATGAAAAAGCATTCCATCGGGTCATGGCGACGATGTTTGGAATAAGAAATCAGCTTATGTATAACGTTGAAAATTTGGACAAAGATAAATGGGATATGTACGTAGAGCCTCTTGAAGAGAGAGAAATCAAGGAAACAACCTTTACAGATGGAACGACCCCTAGAGACAATTTCTATGGAAGAAATGGAATTTTCGAGCTTGTAAAAAATCCAAATGGCAGGGACATCCACCATGATGTCATGAAGTTTTTAGAAGAATCAGGTTTGTACCTTCTTTGTCACGTGACATCGCAGGAATTCAACTTGATGCTCGCAGACACACATCCAGAGGGACACGATCCTTGCGAGGATGCCGGTATCGAAATCAAAATCCCATGGGATATAAAGCCATGAACCAAACCTACATGTGGCCGAGTCTCAGATCTCATGATGCTAGAGCGCTTATCGACTTTCTGGTTGAAGCGTTCGGTTTTGTTGAAAAATTTGTCGTCAATAGTGACGATGAAATTGGAATAGTTCACGCTCAACTCACGTGGCCTTTAGGTGGTGGGATCATGTTAGGAGATATCGGGATGCATTCAGAACGTGTCGACTCTTCTCGACGTGCATCCTTTGATGATATAGCGCCGTCAGGTCCGGTTTCTATTTATTTAGTGACAGATGAACCTGATGATCTGCATGATCGCGCAGTTGAAGCCGGAGCTGAAATAGTGACGCCTCTTTTTGATGAGGAATACGGCTCTAGGGGTTTCTCATGTAAAGACATTGATGGGAACTTATGGAGTTTTGGAACGTACACCGGAGAATGAAAAAGGGTTCGTGAGCGTTTTCAAGGTTTTTACAGTGATTGATAATCAACCATTAGATTTCAAGAAATCTTTCATGAAACTACTCAAGATCTCAACACTCTCAACAGGCATAGCGTTATAGAGACTAGTTCTAACACCCCCCACACTTCGGTGACCTTTGAGGTTTATCAGATCGAGAGCCGCAGCTTCTTCAATGAATCGGTTTTCAAGAGTTTCATCGGGAAGATGAAAAATTATGTTCATAAGAGACCTGCTGCCAGTTGCAACAGGTGACGAATACCAGCCGTCACTTTTGTCAATCACCTCATAAATAAGACTAGATCGGATGTCAGCACGCCTTTCAAATTCCACCAAACCACCATTTTTCTCCATCCAGTCGAGAACTTTTCCCATTACATAAATCGGGAACATAGGTGGGGTGTTTCCCAATGAGTCATTTTTTTCATGAAATTGATAGTCCAAATAAGTGGGAAGATTTCGCCCATGTTTGCCGAGACTTTCACGCCGGACAACCACGATTGCGAGACCGGCAGGTCCAAGGTTCTTTTGAGCACCCCCATATACAAGATCAAATTTCTCCCAATCAATGTTTCGACTGAGAAAATCTGAACTCATATCAGCCACCATGGGAATGTCTACATCAGGAAACTGTTCGAAGCGGATACCTCCGATTGTCTCATTACTTGTAATGTGAAGCCATTTTGTATCTTGTCGGATATTTAATTCATTAGAATCAGGTGTTTTAGTAAAACCAGATTCCTGTCCGCTCCATACCTCGTATACGTTAGCCACTCTCGAAGCATCCTCTAGAGATTTTTGACCCCACACTCCTGTATTCACATATCCAGCCATTTCATTTTCAGCTAAAAGGTTCATAGCAGATTGGGCGAATTGAAGTGTCGCACCGCCTTGCAGGAAGAGCACAGTGAAATCATCAGGTAGGTCAGTCAGTCTCCGGAAAGACGACAAAGCATTTTGGTGGATTTTTTCATATGAAGGACCTCGATGACTGTCTTCTATAATCGACATTCCAATATCAGCGAAATTTAGAAACTCACCTTGTGTTTCTTCTAAAACTTCCAAAGGAAGGGTGCATGGTCCAGCACTAAAATTGTGGACTCTTCTCATTTATCACTCCTATTGAACAGAGGCGAGTTTCTTTTCAACTACTTCCAAGCTACCTTTACAAAAGTTAACTGAGGGTTAATTACCAAAAACCAACCTTCTTAAATCTTCACCAATTACTCCACTGGTTCGATTTTCAGACTCCTTGATAGTTACCGGTGCAACAGTATCAGGCTCATCAACCCCTATGGGGATAATTTCGTAGGAGGAGCGATCAACCCATGTTGGTACATAACCGGCATCAATCACAGAAATGCTTCCATCTGGAAGATCAGAAATATTGAACCATGCAATCATTCCGTCTTGTGTGGACTTCGGGCACTCTGAACAAAGTCTTCGCTCATCACCAGGTTGGTTAGATAAGAAATTACCCATGCCAGTGACAGCGTATTTATTTGAGATTTTCATAACGGGTTGGATCACATGCGCTCCATGTCCGACTATCAGATCAATTGAATCCGAAGAAAGAAGCTGGTTTATGATCTCTTCTTGAGATGTAGAAATCTCTGATGAATAAGCTTGTCCCCAGTGGAGACTTAAAACAACAAATTCGGCACCGTTGACTACAGCGGTTTCAGCGTCATCAAGAATTTTTTGTACTTCAAGGTGGTTAACTAGCCATGGAGGGTCAACGGGAAGTTCTACACCACCACAATTTCCATCAATACCGCAGTTCATCAGGTCTGTGTAGGAAAAATGGGCTACTGAAATTCCCCCTGGATTGAAAATAGAAGGCATTGTCTTTCCAGATTTTGTGGAACCTCCATTGCTTTTAACCCCAGAAAATTCTAGATGATCTATTGTCGCTTCTAACCCATCTACTCCATTGTCCAAAAGGTGGTTAGAAGCGATTGAACACCCCTCATAGCCTGCAGATTTGATTGCATCTGCGAGTTCATATGGGACTTGAAACGTTGGGTAGTACTCGAGGACGCTGTTGTCAGGAGATAGTGGGGTTTCCAGATGGCAGATAGCAAGATCAGCTCCGCTGATAATAGGTGCAACTCTTTTGAACATAGGAGAGAAATCGAAACCGACCGATCCATACGAGTCAGCTGCATCTGCTACAAATTCATGTATTAATAACTCTCCGGTAGCCACAAAAGTAAAACTTCTAGAAACCTGACTATTTTCAAGTGGCGAAGAAGTAGTTGGTAGTGGTTCGCTGGAGGGCTCGGATGAGGTGTCCGCTATTTTATTTTTCTCTGAAGGGGTATCAGGTAGTTGAACGGAAACTTCGTTCAACTCGTTGTCAGTCATTGAAAAAACAAAAATTGTTATAAAAGCTAAAATTGCCAATTGTGTTAATCGCCACGCGACCTGGCGTTCACGATCCGAAGGGTTTCCGGTCATAAGGCATCTCTTAGAATAGGTACCCCGGACTGTACGTTTTTGTTGCTGTTGTTTTCTCTAGTCAGCTGCCCGTTAACCATCACGTGCACAATCCCAACAGATTCCTGAGCGGGATTAGATACATCTGCACGGTCAGATATTTTCTCAGGGTCAAAAATAGTTATATCCGCAACGGCTCCAGACTGTATGCGTCCACGGTTTTGCATAGCTGAGCTGGATTTTGCTAGCAGGCGGGAAGGGAGGATTGTAATTCTGCCTAAAGCGTCTGGAAGTGTAAGAATTTTTTGCTCACGTACGTATGTCCCTAAGAAGCGACTGAAACAACCAGCTGAACGGGGATGATTGTTGTGAGGTCTTTCAAGAATAGAGTCCGAACCGATTAGCACCCAAGGAGCGGATAGTGCTTCTGTAATGTCTTCTTCAGACATAGCGAATGCTGCAACCAACTTGTTTTTCTCTCGAGCGACAGAAAAAGTCTCTTCAGTCATACGATCAGGTTTTCCAACTTCTTGCAGATCGTCGAAAGAAATACCAAATTTTTTCTGAAAGTTATCAAATCGTGCACTCCCAGCGTAGGTAGCCCAAAATGTGTAAGGGTATACACAAGCAGTGATCGCGAATCCCTCATCTCTGACACTTTGTATCTGGCTAATAGCTTCGCGCATTCTTCCAGTGCCACCTGTTGAATTCAGATGTTCTATATGGACAGAACAGCCTGTTTCTCGAGCAACTTCAAGAGCTTCATTTATGGCACTTTCTTGTGAGCCGAAATCCCTGTCGTAGGAGTGTCTTAGATGAAGACATAAAGGGACGTCATATTTTGCTGCTAAATGCCCATGATCTATGATCTCTGATTTTTTCAGATCTACTGTGTATTCAGGTTGCTGGTGAATCCCTATTGCTCCTACTTGTAGATCTTTTTCAGCTCGTTCAAGGAGAAGTGCTCTTTCTTCTTGTGAGGTTTTTTGTATTCCGACTCCCAAAATTTTTCGGTGTTGATAATGATCCACAGCTCCTCCATAGTTGACAGGGGGATTGTGGTTTTCAGTATTTTCAAGAAATTTTTGCATCGGGTTATCTATCCCGTGCATGCATAGATTAGAAGTGACCCCATCCGCGATTTTGTACCACTCTCCGTAACCGTTGGTTGGGTATGAAAGCACATCTATGAACCCTGGAGAAACCACTAGCCCAGTTGCATCAATTGTTGATCTTCCGTTTAAAGGGTTTGTGCTTATGAGTTTAATAGAGTTTCCCTCTATGCCTATATTGGCAATTGCGTCGTAACCGCTATCTGGATCTACTACTCGACCGCCAGAAATAACTTTTTCAAAAACGGTTTCGGTTTCATTTGGAAGTTCAGGGTCACTTAAAGAAGTCGAAGGAGCAGTGGGAGTGGTAGAGGTCGGAGGGAATGAAATTCTCTCAGCGACACTTTGAGTGATTTCCTTATCTGTTGCTTTACCTGGAAGTTTTCGCAGCAATGCAGAAGCAGCTACCCCGAAACCGATTGTGACGATGAACCCTCTTCTGCCGAATTTTTTGGAAGGGTTGTCATCTTCATTTTGTTCGGGTGGACTTTCATCATTCATATGATTGACGTTACTTGAGCATATTGTTTTAGATATGACAAGTAAGGAAAATCTCGAGTGATCTGATACAACAACCCAAAATGGCTAATTTATTAATATGTTTAGGAAGTTGAAGGTTTTCGAATGAAAAACCTCAAGTTGATGATTGTATTTTCAATAGTTTTTTTGGGTATTTCAGCCGTAGTCGTATTCATAGTTGCGTCAGATGAAGAAGTAGTTACCGTGAGTGTCTCTTCCAAACCTGTTGAGTTCATAGAGCCTGTTATAAAAACAAACGTTTATGCAAAAAATTCAATTAGTTCTTATAGAGGTCTGGGTGCTTGGGTGGACTCTTTTGATGCTGATCCAAACTATCTTCGTGGTTCTTCTACAGTGCTTCCATCAGATGCACTTGAAATGTCAGAAAACAGAATCAGAACCTTGTTCCTTCAAAGCTCGAGGAGTCAAGATCGTTCAAATCAATTGATATCGGATCCTTGGTACCTTACGGAATTTCTTTTAAACGCTCATGCAAACGGTTTGGATGTAGTCGCATGGTATTTGCCTAAATGGAGTGATAATGGGGAGGATTTGGAGAGAATGCTGGCTTTGGCAGATTTTGAAGTGCTCGGTCATAAGTTTGACGGATTGGCGGTAGATATCGAATGGAATCGTGACGATCTTGAATACCAAGAACGCAGTTCGAGATTAGTTGAGCTCTCCAAAGGTCTTCGAGAAAATTTAGAGGACAGGGTGTTAGGAGCGATTGTGATGCCGCCTGTTGTAACTGATGTAATAAATCCTAACTTTTGGCCAGAATTCCCATGGGTAGAACTTGCCGATGTATACGACGTTTGGTTGCCGATGAACTACTGGTCATTTCGAACTGAAGAGCATGCTGATTCCAATTACTACAACAGTGAGAACATAAAACTGTTGAGAAATAATCTCAAAGACCAAAATGCTCTAGTCCATGCCATAGGGGGAGTTGGTATAGCCGATGGGAATGCTTTACCTGACCCAGGGGAGCCTTTGGCGACTATAGATGACCTTGATGGTTTCGTTTTTTCCGTTGCGGCTACAAAAGCTATTGGCGGATCTATTTATGATTGGGCTACTACAGGACCTGTAGCTAGGAATGAGCTTGCGGAAAATTTCAAGCTAATTTACCCAGATCTGTATAAAGAGAAATAGTTTTCTAGCTTTTAAACCAGTATTTTTCTGGGAAATTTTCAATAATTAAAAAACCTAGTGTTCTATTGCTTTTGCTCCTCTACGATGGAATGCCCTAATGACTTAAGTGAAATTGTCATTTTTTGCGGATAAATAAATTTACTAGAGGGGGGCTAGTGGTCAGTCGAGGAAAACCAACTGCGACATCTGTTTTCGGCTCTAGTCGGCGTGAGAGTCATGACTCAACGGCTTTTTATAGTCGGTTTACTCCACCTTTCGTATCAAGAGATGAGACCGTAAATTTAGCAACAGACTTAGGGGACGGCTGTCTCCTTGGAGATTCTCGTGATATGCATCAAATTCCTGACTCATCTGTTGCACTAATTGTTACTTCACCACCGTATTTTGTAGGTAAAGAATACGAAATTGCTGTCACTGCTGAAAATGCAACTGGAATCCCCGAGTCTTATCTTGAATACTTAGAAATGCTGCACGACGTTTTTGCCGAATGTGTAAGAGTGCTTGAACCTGGCGGTCGTATTGCCGTGAATGTAGCGAATCTTGGACGACGCCCTTACCGGAGCCTTTCAAGTGACATCATTAGGATTTTGCAAGATGAGCTTGGGTTGCTGCTGAGAGGAGAAGTTGTTTGGCAAAAAGCTGAAGGAGCAACTGGTTCAGTGGCATGGGGGTCATTTCGTAGTGCATCCAACCCAGTGTTGCGAGATGTTACAGAAAGAGTTGTTGTAGCTAGTAAGGGTAGATTCGATCGTGCTCGAAATGTGAAACAGCGTTTAAAAGAGGATCTCCCTCATGAAAATACCGTTACGACAGACGAATTCATGGAGGCAACATTAGATCTTTGGAGAATAGATGCCGAGCAAGCAAACAGAGTTGGACACCCTGCTCCGTTCCCAGTTGAACTTCCGCGTAGATTAATTGACCTTTATTCTTTTAAAGATGACCTTGTTTTAGATCCGTTTATGGGTTCAGGATCGACATTAGTGGCGGCTTTACGAGCTGGGAGAAGGGGAGTCGGTTACGACATAGATAGTGGGTATATCGACTTGGCGCGTGAAAGACTCGAATTGGAAAAAAAGCGTCTGTCGGAAAGTCAAAACTATTGGAAGCGGAGAGATCTTTCCGGTTCCCTGATTGAGCAGAACAACTTGTTTGATGAAACGGCAGCCAGAGATGAGAGTCTTTCAAAAGCTACTGAAAGCGGTAAGAAAGCTTCTGACATAGCTCAAGAACACCTATTAGATGCAGGTTTTGAAATAGTTAAAACAAAGGTAAATAGAAGAGATTTAGGAGTCAATTTCCCCTTTTTGGTCACAGATCAGAAGGAAGGTCGACAATGGTATGTGGAGGTTTCAGGGTCATTCACCAGTACCAGAGCTGGAATGCGAAGGCCAGATGTTCTTTGGAAAACCATAGGACGAGCGCATGTGTTAACCAGTTCAGACGATGAGAGTGGAAAAAATCAGTTAATTGTGCTGACACCCCAGATTCCTAAACATAAAAGTGAAGGAGATCGCGCACTCAAGGCAGTTTGTGGTTCAGGGTTGTTTGATGTCATAGAGATGTTTAATCCAGATGCGCAGAAAAGACTCGAATTTTATGCTCACACTTCACCAGATCGACCACTTCCAGGTTTTTGGACAGAAGAGGAAATAGATAAAAACTTCACTTGAATTAGTTGTCGTTGAAATTAACTTCGAAAATTTTTGGCCAAAGTTTTCCCGTGATCAGAAAATTGTCGCTGCCGGGTATTCGGGCTATACCGTTTAAAACTGCGCCCGAATCCAAGCTATCTCTTTCCACAGGAAGGTTAGATGCATCCAGAACGTGTGTTACATATCCCGTTGTGGGGTTAATTTCAACTATTTGATCTGTCTGCCAAATATTCGCCCAGATTTTTTCATCGTCACATTCAAGCTCATTCAATTTCTCAACCTTTTCACCGTTCAAAGTCACGTTAATTGAATCAACTATCTCAAAAGTTTCAGGATCTCTGAAGAATAATGAATCTGACCCATCAGACATCACTAGGTATCCATTTTCTGAATGACAAACGCCCCATCCTTGACCTTCGTACTCCCAACTACCAATAAGTTCTAGTGGATCGAATTTCCATATGAGCGCTTTTCCTGCTTTCCATGTCAGTTGGAGAATTCGGTTTCCATCCATAAAGGTGATACCCTCACCAAATAAATTTGGATCTAACATTTCAAACTCGATGACTGATCCAGACTCAAGACTTATTTCTCTTATAGATGATTCCCCGAATAGTCCTGTGCTCTCGAAGAGGCGTTCATTGAAAAATTCAAGTCCCTGCGTGAAGGCGTCACTATCGTGTGGGTATTCCGCTATCACACGAGGCTGCGAGTACTTAACGTCAGTCGATGACTCTTCTTTGCTATTGCACCCGTATAGTAAGGACAAGAAAATCACAGGAAAAATTAAAAAAAATAAACGATTATTAAATTTCAAAATTTTTTCTTTCCGTCGTTGATACTTTTTATCCTTGTGAGGACAAATATCCTAACAGGGTGTAGAAGTCATTAGAGGTGTGAGATTGTCAAGTCATAACAACATAGGGAATGCTCCTAGAGAAGGAAAGATTGTTTCTGATGGGTTAGAAATCGCATACTTGGAGTGGGAATCAACCAGTGAAGCTTACGAAAACTTGCTGGTAATGCATCCGAATGGTTTTTGTGCGGGGATGTTCGATCCCGTGGTTGATTTGCTTCGCGACCAGTACCGGGTAGTGGGCGTTGATTTAAGAGGTCATGGTGGAAGTCAAGAGGTGCTTGATGAAACTGTTTTAGGAAATGATTTGATGGCAGCTGATGTGCTAAAGGTGTTGGACGCTTTAGAAGTGGACGTTTTCTCGATTCTGGGAGTTTCTTTAGGTGGTGCAATCGCAATTGAGATTGCAGCTAGTGCACCTGAGAGAGTTCAAGGTTTAATGTTGTGTGAAGCTATTGCGATGAATTTTGAGACGAGAAAAGAACGAGCTCAGTTCTTAGAGCAAAAAGAACATCCTTTGGCAGTTGGTGCTCGTAGGCGAAGATCAATTTGGTCAAATCGTAAAGAAGTTGAAGATTCTTACGGTTCCAGGAAACCCTTAGATGCACTCGATCCTTTGGTATTAAAGGCATACATCAAATGGGGATTTGTAGACAGACCGGACGGGCAAGTAGAACTAGCATGCAATCCTGAAACAGAGGCGACAATCTTTGGTTCCCGAGCAAGATATGGTCCTGTAAGCACTTTTGAACGCCTAAGTGATGTTAAAGCCGAAACTCATATTCTGGCAGGAACACAAACGGATTTAGACAAAATCTGGTTTGAGCAGCAAGCTAAGGAAGTCAATACAGAGGTTAATTGGATTGACGGTGGCCATTTTTTCCTTTTTGAAGACCTTGAGCGTACTGTTTCATTGATTCGCAGTTGCATAGGGTAGAGAAAGATCTATTTATTTAACCTAAAGTGATGTTCGGGAGAAAAAGTGTCCGAAAAAATCAATCCAGTAGAACTATCGAGTCGAATAATAGACACTGGTAACCCTGAGCCACCTCATAACAGGGTTTTGGACGAACTATTTGAAGTTGAGGATGGAGTAGCGGTAGTCGAGTCGTTTTCGCATTGTTGGGCTTTAAAGACTCAAGAAGGTTTAGTTTGTGTAGATGCAAGTGGCTCCGGTTCAGGAGAAAATGTTGTCGAAGCATTAAGAGGCTGGTCAAAAGATCCGATTAATTTTATTGTCTACACACATGGTCATCTTGATCATGTTGGTGGGAGTGGAGCTTTTATAGAGGACGCTGATAGACGTTCCCAAAAGAAGCCTGTGGTAATTGCGCATGAAGCTGTTTTAGATCGATTCAACCGATACCGGCTCACTGGCGATTGGAATACTTTTATAAATAAGAGACAATTTGGTGGCATAACACCAAGGGCTGAAGTGGGTACAACTCGAATTGGCATTGGAGGGATAGGTCCTAAATTCCTGCCTGAAAGTGTTGCGGATCCTGAGATCACCTATGAAGACAGCTATTTACTTGAAGTGGGTGGCAAAACACTCGAATTGAATCATGGACGTGGTGAGACGGATGATCATACGTGGGTTTGGGATGAAGAAAAAAAGACAGTCTTCGCCGGAGACTTTGTTATTTGGACTTTTCCGAACGCAGGTAATCCACAAAAGGTTCAGCGTTATGCCCTCGAATGGGCAAAAGTTCTAAGAGAAATGATAACCAGAGGAGCTGAACAGGTCTACCCAGCTCATGGACTACCAATCGTTGGACGTGAACGAGTTGAAGTAGTGCTAGGCGACATGGCGGAAGCGTTGGAGTATTTAACAGATGCCACGCTTGAGTTGATGAATAACGGAGCGAGATTGGACACTATAATCCACGAAGTCTGTGTACCTGACCACCTTTCAGATAAGCCTTGGCTAGCACCTCTTTATGATGAACCTGAATTCGTAGTAAGAAACATTTACCGACTTTACGGAGGATGGTGGGATGGGGATCCCTCAAGGTTGAAACCTGCTCCCGATTCGCTTCTAGCCAAGGAAATAATCTCACTCATGGGTTCAATTGAAAAGCTCATTGAACGAGCAGAAGAGCTTGCAGAAAAAGGTGAGCTTCGTCTTGCCTGTCATCTGGTAGAGCTTGCCGTGCAATCAGAACCAGAGCATGAGGGAGCGCAAAGGACAAGAGCGAGCATCTACTGGCAGAGACGTTCAGCGGAACGTTCATTGATGTCTAAAGGTATTTTTGCGGCTGCAGCAAGAGAATCAGAGGCAACGTACGGAGAAGTGACTCCAAGGACGAAGATGCGTGATGCAGTCCGAAAAAGCATGGAATAGTTAGGGGTGGACGCCTAAACCAGGAGAGTCATTTAAGATTAGCTGCCCGTTTTGGAGACTCAGAGGCTTCGCTAGGTCGTCAGACAGTAGAGATGAGGTTGCTAAACCGGGTGCTGGGTTTAATAGTTCAGAGGCAGAAGCTAAATGCGCTGCTGCAGCTACACCCACGGCACCATCCAATAAGGAAGTTACAACCACCTCTACGTTCAAGTTTTTCATTCGCTGAATTACATGTGAAGCAAATGATATACCTCCAATAGCTGAAGGTTTGATAATTACAACATCAGCTATTTGGTCTGTTGCAATCGTTTCAAAGTCTTCAATCTCCAGTAGGGATTCGTCGATCGCTATTTTTTGTGTGACATGTTTTCTGATAAGAGCCAGGTTGTCTATTCCCTTAGTAGGTTCTTCAACAAACTCGAGTTCGATTTCATCAAGTTCGCCCAGAGTCTCAATAGCTTGGTTGGTTTCCCAACCTCCGTTTGCATCAATTCTTATTGCAACTTCTGACCCCACAGTTTCTCGAACAGCTTTAAGTTTTTCAAGATCATTACTAAGGTTTTTATCTCCTACTTTTATTTTTAAAGTTTTGTAGCCAACATCAGTTGCTTTTCGGGCGTTTAAAGAGATTTCTCTAGAAGTTTCCCCAAGTATCAATTGCGAAACGGGCAGTCTTGCTTGACTTTCTACATTCAGAAATTTATGAAGAGGAAGACCTAATTCTTGAGCTTTCAAATCTGAGACTGCACAATCAATTGCAGACTTTGCCGTGGGTGCTTGAGAAAGCAAGTCATCGTTTTGTGATTTACTCCATTCGAAAATTATTTCCTCTACGTCTTCTATAGTTTCCTTAGAGAAACCTTCGAGTGGTGAAGATTCTCCGTAACCCCAGTTTCCTTCTGCATTTTTAACTCTGACCAGAATTACCTGACGTTCATCTATTTTTCCATGCGATGTTGAGATTGCTTTCTTGTAGCGCAGAAAACGTTTTTCGACTTTCACTTCGGTCAAATGCACTTTTACAAAACCTCTTTGAGGAAATTTTTGATTGCTTCTAATGTGAAATCAGGATTTTCTAGATGGCAGGCGTGACCGGATTCAGGCACTATAACAATTTCCGATCTTAGAATTCCGCTATTTAAACGAACTGCAAGTGACCTGAATTTAGAATCTTCTTCACCAACGATTATTAAAGTCGGTGAAATCACTTTATTTAGTTGTCTCCATAGAGATGGCTGACTTCCTGTGCCAGCCCCTCTCAGGCTATTAGATAAGCCTTTGGCGTCATTTTTCAATCTTTGTTTCCGGGAAACATCAAGATTTTCTGAACCTATCCTAATTTGAGATTCGAAAATGGGTTGTTCCATCCAGTACGTGACAAACCATTCGATACCGTTCTCAACAATTTCATCTGCTAGTCGGTCATCGGATCTTCGTCTAGCAGATCTAAGGTTCTCATCAGATATCCCAGCAGTAGCTCCTATCAGGATTGTGTTTTTTATTCTCCCAGGATAGTTAGTTGCTAATCCTAGAGATAGACGGCCTCCCATTGAATAACCCAGGACACTGAATTCTTCAATAGCATGAAAATCCATCACTTCTATCAGCGCAGAAAGAGTGCCTTCAAAAGTGAACAAGGATGCTTCTAGATCTCTACCAGTTTCGCCATGTCCAGGTAAATCCACGTAAACAACTGAGTAGTTTTCACTGAGTGGTTCGGTAATTGATGACATTGTTGAGCGGTCTCCTGTGAAGCCATGAATTACCAATAAAGGAGGTCCATCTCCTTTTATTTCGCTTGATAGAGCTGGCATTGTGCTCACCTCAGAGCCTCATTAACACTTGCATTAGTCAATCTGTGGGTTGAAACATTAGTTTTAGCGTCGGTTATAACGTGGATCAAACTTGTTGTATCTGTTGTTATAGATTTCTTAAGCGCTTTAGAAAGGTCGTTAAAATTTTCAGGTTTAAAGACTTTTACACCGACAGTTGAAGCAATCGTTTCGATATCAAGGTCATGAGGTGTGTGAAAAAGTTTTTGGAAATCAGTAGCTTCAGTTTCCGCTATTGGCAGAAAAGAAAAGATTCCGCCTCCATTGTTATCGACTACAACTATTGTCAAATTCAATTCAAGTCTTTTAAGAGCTGTGAAACCTGAGAGGTCGTGTAGAAAAGCAAGATCTCCAGTAAATAAAACTGTTGGAACTCCAGGTGATCCTTTAGAAATTCCAGCAGCGGTCGAAATAACACCGTCTATCCCGTTAGCACCTCTGTTGGAAAAAATTTTCAGCAATTTCGTTGAAGATGGAAGAAAAGCATCCAAGTCACGTATGGGCATCGAGTTGGAAACAAACAGACAACTACCATCGGGCAGTTCCTCTCCTAAACACCTAGCTGTTGCAGCTTCGTCAAAAATTGAACTGTCGATGAGTTGTTTAGTTACTCTGGTGGATACTTTCTCAGCATTTTCCCAAGCTTTGTTCCAGTTTGTTTGTTCTTTTTTTGAGGAAACATTAGTCATAGTTTCAGCTAGAGCACTTGGGGAAATCTGGATCTTGTATGTTACGACATTTTCTGGATCTGGAAAGAAACCAAGATTGTCTACGCAAATAATGTTTTCGCATCCAACATCGTTTAAAAACAATTTGTACCCTTTGCTGGTGGGCATTTTTCCTATTTGAACAATTACATCGGGCTTGTGATCTTTCACCCAAGAGCTTCGGAAAATATGTTCTCCCGTTGAAACGACCAGGCAGTTTTCTGTGTATGAACCATTTCGCATACCTGAAGCAGGGTCTGCAACTATAGGCCATCCTGTTGCATTTCCTAACTCAGCTATTTTCTCACAAGTTGAAAAATCAGGGTTCAGAGGTCCAACAACAATTAATCCTTTTTCAAATGCAATGAAACGATCCAATTCGGAGGTGTCAATTTTTTCTTCTTCTGCTTCGTAGTTGTTAATTGTCTCTACTATCGGGAAAGGGGCATTTGAAGGCTCTAGCGGCTCGCGTAAAGGACAGTTGATATGAACTGGACCTGGGAAAGGTTTCAGACTTTGCTTAAAGGCTTCAGAAGCAAGTAAAAGTGCATCATTTTGTGTTGAGTCACTTGGTACTTGACTTTGGAAAAAACTTCTAACATGCTTCCCGTAAAGTGCAATTTGGTCAATTGTTTGAGGCGCACCTCGATTTTGAAGCTCTGGTGGTCGGTCCGCTGTAATCACTATTAGAGGGACACCTGAGTAGAAGGCTTCCACCACGGCAGGAAGATAGTTAGCGGCAGCCGTCCCGGAGGTGCAAATCAGGACGACTGGTTTTGAACTCGCTTTAGCTAGACCCAGGGCAAAATAGCTTCCTGATCTTTCATCAATATGTATGGAAGTTTCTAAACCTTCAGTTGAGTCAGCTGCAGCTGAAAGGGGAGTTGACCTAGAGCCGGGTGAGATTGCAACATGTTCAACGCCGTTTGAAGCAAATTGATGAAAAAGTGACCGACACCAGTTGTAAGAGGTTTCAGATATGGATTCATCCATCTGCTTCATCCTCCACTTGGGCCATTATGTGGTCGAGCATTGCTTTGAGTTTCATATCCGTCTCGATTAGTTCTCGCTCAGGATCTGATCCGTTTACAACACCGGCTCCAGCAAAAAGTGTAGTTCCCTCTCTATTTATTAGACCGGATCTTAAAGCCACACGAAATTCACCTGATCCGGAAATATCCAACCAGCCAATTGGCCCTGCAAACCATCCACGGTCGAAGCTTTCGTATTTCAGTCTGAGTTCGTTTGCTCGTTTGAGAGGGTGTCCGCTCACTGCTGGTGTTGGATGAAGTGCTTCAACCACATCGAAAAGGTTTATTTTTGGGTTTAATTGTGAGTGGATTGGCGTATAGAGGTGCTGGATACCGTTTAGTTTCATTATTGCTGTGTCATGTGTGACTTCAGCTTCCAATCCAAGAGAGTTGAGCCTTCTGATGATTTCCTCTACGACCAGAACATGTTCGTTTCTTTCTTTGGGGCTAGTCAGCAAACCTTGGCTTAAAGCACTGTCTAAGGCATCATCTGATGCTCTTGGCGCTGAACCTGCGAGGGCGGCAGTGTAAAGTTTTTTATCTTTTGTAGAAGCGAGTCTTTCTGGAGTTGAGCCCACAAAAGCTTTCCCATCTTTATAGACGCAGAAAGTTGCACAACCGGGATACGAGTTTCTTAGGGAAGACAAGAGTTTCTGTAACATGGGTTTTCGGTCGATGAACAGTGATCTACAAGGAACAGCTTTTTCCAGATCACCATTCTGAATCTCCTTCAGAGCAGTGGTTACAAGGCTTTTGTAGTGTTGCCGGTCTTTTCCATTAGCTATCAGCTTAGGTTCTGTGTTTTTAGGTTGAACAGGATTTGGAGAAGGAAGAAGGGGGGCTTCCTCTAAAGATGCATTTGTTGATGTCAACCAAGTATCTTTTCCTATTTTAAGTATTTGGACTTTAGGGAAGACTAGACGACTGTTGTCTAGAAAGTCCCAATCGTCATGTTTACTGTTTTCGTCAAAAGAAAATCCCACCGCGAAACGTGGCGGAGGAGCTCCGGGAGGGGCTTGCCAGTCGATAAGTTTCTTTATTTTCTCAAAATTCTCATTTGCATCACGAAATCTCCCTGGACCATTTAAGGAAACTGAAGCGGCTTCTCCTATCCCGATCCACGATGTTTCTTCTTCAGGGATTTCCCAGAACCAGTAAAGATCATTTGAAGAAGGAGTGGGCAACCAAGACAAAGGGTCGGTAGCCGATCCAGAAAGAATCCGAGCAGTTTTAACTGATAGACGATTTATTGATTCGTTTTCATCAGCTAACGCCATTCGCAGGTCACCACCAAATTTTCAGGATCAGAAGCAATAAGTGCATTTGATAGGACTGTTTTATCGCGACCGTCTATTCGTTCCAAGGAACGTGAAACCAAACTCTTATGAAAATGTTGAGCCACCAGACGAATAACTGAGGGGAGTAGGTTCTTTACTATTACAGCTAGATCTTTTTCAGAAGAATCAGGGTTTCCTTCTTTTACGTGTTCTTCAAAAAGATTGATAGCTCTATCTACCACCTCTTCTACATTTGAGGAATGATATTGAGCGAGAGAGACAAGCTCCTCTAAAGGGATACCAGCATTGGCTATAGCTATTCCTGCTTGAACCATGCTTACAGAATTTTCGTCAAAAAGAGGTTCTTCATCATCAAAGACTGGTTGTAGCAGCCCGTTATCGCATAAAAGCACGACAAGGCTTTCAGGTACACCAGCTTTGGCGGCCACTTCAGTTCTACTCAGGCTTCTAGCCTTTGAATCTTCTGCTATCAGATGTGTTAAATCTTCTGAATTATTTCCGTCTAATGATTTCCCTTTCAATAATGAAATCTGCCTCAAAGAAAAACCTTCTAAAGCTAGCTTTTTAATTTCGTCAAGGCGTGAAAGGTGTTCGTCTCCATAGATAGCTCGACGCCCATTTTTCTGAGGTGGAGCAATTAAATCAAGCCCCTGATAGTAGCGGATTGTGTCGACACTGAGTCCCGCCTTTAAAGCGAGATCTTCAACACTGTATGAATTTTGTAAGTTCATAGTTTCACTAACAAATTATAAGAGCAATTACTCTAAGAGTGACAACTCTTAAAGAAGTTTGACTCTAAATAAGGCTAGTGTTAGATAAATAGGAGAAATATAAATGTCTGAAACTGGTCCAGTCGACTACATACAGAGAACCCGCGAACAATACGCTCGGCTTGGTTACGACGATTATAGGTGGGCTGAGAGAAAAGAACCTCCACCGTGGACCCCTATCAAGAAACCGATCGTAGAATCCAATGTTGCTTTGGTTGCATCTGGAGGTGCTTACACCAAAGGTCAAGTTGCGTTCCACTGGGAAGACGACACCGGAATTCGTCTAATTCCTTCTAGCGAACCCGCCACTGACGTTCGAGTCACTCATTTCGCTTATGACTTAGAACCTGCTCGCGAAGATCCAAACATAGTTTTCCCAACTGACAGGCTTCGCGAATTAGTTGAAGAAAAAACCATTGGAAGCTTGGCTGCTAATTCTGTTGCTTGCATGGGAGGAATCTATTCAACAAGACGTGCTGAAGAGGAATTAGCGCCATCGATCCTTGATGCTGTTTCCAACATGCCAGGTACGCCTGTTGACCTGGTTTTACTGGTTCCTGTTTGACCTGTGTGTCACCAGACCGTGGGTTTGGTAGCGAGAACTTTGGAAGAAGCAGGATTTCCGACGATCTGTTTGACAGCTGCGAGAAGTATCACCGAGTCGGTAAATCCTCCTCGCGCTGCATTTGTTGACATGCCTTTGGGTTACACAGCTGGTCGCCCCCATGAACCCGAATTTCAGAGAGATTTATTGCGTCAGGTTTTTGCTGCCGTGGAGAAGATTGATACACCTGGATCGATAGTTGATTTAGGCATAGCCTGGTCTGACGACGACTCTTGGAAAGAGAAAGCAACAAGTGGTTTAAACAACGGGGTTAATTCTGCAAAAGGTGACAGCAGACAACCTCGATTAAGTGAACCGCAGTATCAATACGACGAAGATAAAGTCGCAGCAGAAAGTTAGTTCTATAAGTAAGAGGAGAAATTATGCCACTTGACCCAGTTATTCAAGAAATCATCAAGTCCCTGCCACCTAACGATTTTGAAACGCTGACTCCTGAAGAATTTAGGACCGGGAATGGAGATTACTCAGAAGGTGGTGGTGAAGATGTAGGTGAAATTGAAGATAAGAATTTACTCAATGCCGATGGTCAAGAAATGGCAATTCGTATTTATCGTCCTGAAGGGGTCAGTGATAAAGCGCCTGTGACGGTTTTTTTCCATGGAGGTGGATGGGTAGTAGGAAACATAAATAGCCATGATGGACAATGTCGAGGAATAACAAATAGTTCAGGTGTGGTAATAATCGCAGTTGACTATAGAAAAGCTCCTGAATATCCCTTTCCAACACCTCCAGAAGACTGTTATAGCGCCGTTTGTCAGATAGTTAGCAAGGCAGAAGAGTTTGGTATTGATCCTGAGCGCCTTGCAGTAGCTGGTGACAGTGCAGGAGCAAATCTAGCAACAGTTGTCTGTCAAATAGCTAGGGACAGAAATGGACCAAACATAAAGCACCAAATGCTTTTTTATGGGTGTTTTGACATCGATCCTGACAGATGGCCTTCTCACACAGAAAACGGCGAAGGTTACATTTTGGACAGGGAGATGATTCGATGGTTTTACCGGAATTATGTAGGTGCTGAGAAGTTTATTGAAGAGCCCTATGCAAGTCCGCTTCGTTCAGGCGATCTTTCAGGCTTACCTCCCGCGCAGGTAATTACAGCAGAATTTGACCCACTTCGAGATGAAGGCGAAGCATATGCAAAGGCTTTGAATGAAGCCGGTGTCGAAACTTACTATGAATGCATACCTTCACTCCCGCATGCTTTTTTAGTTTTCTTCGAAATGGTGCCAGCTGCCAGAGAGGCGATGCAAGCGGCATGCACTCGATTAGCTGCCTCTCTTTAAAGATTGTTACTCGGCTTTAGAGCCATCTATAACAACTCCAGAAGTGTGCATTGAATCGATTTCAGATTCATCTAGACCCAATTCTTTCAGAATTTCTGCAGTGTGTTCACCTAGCCTAGGGGCTAGAGACCTTGGCATAGCTGGGGTTCTGTGGAAATCCACCGGAGTTGATATCATCAGTGTTCCTGTTGAACCGTCTGGCACATCAAGCAAAGCTCCTGAGCCGTTAAAAGCTTGATCTGCTAAAAGGTCATCTGGCGAATTCACAGGTGCCCAGAAAAGATCTGGTTCAGAATCAAAGATTTCACTCCACTCATCCAGAGTACGCGTGGCGAATATTTCGTCCAGTTCACCTATTAACTCCTCTGCATTCCTAGCGCGTGCCCCAGGGTCCGAAAATCTTTCATCTTCTATCCATTCAGGATGCCCGACCGCTCTTGCCAATGGAGGCCAGTGTCGAAATGGCTCTATACCTACAAGCCAGAACCTTCTACCACAAGAGGCCTTGTAGTTATTCATAGCTGGATTCCCCATACCTGAACGAGACCCGAGAGCGATTGTACGGCCCCACATTAACAAAGCATTCAAGTCGAAACTGATAGTGTAGGCGCCTTGTCTTATCAGAGAGGTTTCCACTAGCTGTCCTTTAGATGATTTTTCTCTTTCAAAAAGAGCAGCTGAAATAGCTGCCGCAGCAGACATGGCGACCGAGTGGTCACCCATACCACCACGTTGAAATGGTGGATCAGAGTCCTCGACAGTTAGAAGGCTGGCTATTCCCGAACGAGCCCAAAAAGCACCTACATCAAAAGACGGAAGGTCTGCGCTTTCCCCTTCCCGTCCGTAAGCAGTTATATGACAGTAGATCAATTTCGGGAAGCTTTCTTTTATAGATTCAAAATCTATTCCCAGTCTTTTGAGTCCCCCCGGTCGGAGATTGGTAATAAAAACATCGGCATCTTCAAGCAAGTTGAAAAGTATCTCCACACCTTCGGGGCGGGAAAGGTCAACTGCCATTCCGCGTTTTGAACGGTTATCCATTTCAAAAACTGGATTAGTGGGCATGTCACCGCCCAACATAAATTGAAAAATTCTGGAGGGGTCGCCTTTTGTCGGCTCAATTTTAGTTACATCGGCACCCCACTCTGCAAGTATCCCTGCAGCCGCAGGCCCAGCTACCCAAATGCCAAGTTCTAAGACTTTGACTCCATCCATAGGACCAGCCATATTCTCTTCCTTTCAAATCTCTAACAAAGACGCTATGTGCTTTTTGTCGTTATTGCGATTTCGGAGATACAGAGAAATTAGCTACGGTCTATGTGTGATCCTTTTTGTATGCACCGGAAATACATGTCGTTCGCCTATGGCAGAAGCCTTTTTAAAGGATCAGCTTGTACAGGCATCTTCAGAAATCAAAGTTTTCTCTGCGGGAACAAACGCGGAAAATAATTTGAACGCAACAGAAGAAGCAATAAAAGTGATGGAAAAATTCGAAATTGACCTCTCGAACCATAAAACTCGGTTATTAGACCAGCACATTGTTGACGGAGCAGAACTGATCATCGTTATGACCAGACCCCATGAATTGTCAATTTCAAAAATCCAACAAAAAGCACGCAATCGAACTTTTCTAATCGGAGAAATCGTAAGACTAGGGTCACTGATTTCAAACTCCGAAAAGTTGCCTCCTATTAATTCATGGGTAAAAGAATTGCATTCAGCAAGAGGCGGTCATATGACATCAGGGAGAGCCGCAGATGAGATACCGGATCCATTCGGTAAACCTTTTGAAGAATATGAAAAAGTAGCAAAGAAGCTTCACGGAATCTGCGAAGTTCTTTCCAAACTTTTGACTTCTGGAACTAATAAAAACCCTTAAGACCTTTGAGCCGCTACCGTTTTATGGTGGAGTTTTCTAGAACCAAACAAGAAGAAAGTTTTGCTGAAGAGGTTAGAACCTGGCTTGAAGAGCATCTGGTTGGAGAATTTTCTAAACTGCGAAACCGTGGCGGGACTGGACGCGAAGACATTCCTGTAGAGATTCTTCTGGAATGGGAAAAAGAGCTAGCCGAAGGAGAGTGGCTTGGAATCGATTTCCCTGAAGAACTAGGTGGACGCAGTTGCTCGTTATTTGAGCAGGTGATTTTCCACCAAACTTATGTTGAGTCAAGAGCACCTGGTCGGATACCAAATATTGGAGTGACACTTTTAGCACCAACTCTCGTTGCTTATGGAACAAATGAACAACAAGCAAGATTCATTCCAGAGATACTAAAAGGCAACGAGTTCTGGTGTCAGGGATATTCAGAACCAGACGCGGGTTCAGATCTAGCCAACATCTCAACACGAGCTGCGATTGAAGGAGATGATTGGGTAATCAATGGTCAAAAAATTTGGACATCTCTTGCCCAGCACTCTGATTGGATTTTTGTTTTGTGTAGGACAGGCACAGAAGACATACGACATCAAGGATTGTCATATTTGTTAGTTCCTATGAAACAAGACGGAATCGAGATACGTCCAATATTCCAAATCACAGGCGGTTCAGAATTCAATGAAGTTTTTTTCGACAATGCTAGAACGGAGAAAAATTTAGCTGTTGGGGAACCAGGAGGTGGTTGGTCAGTAGCCATGGGAACACTAGCTTTTGAAAGAGGCGCCTCAACCTTAGGTCAACAAACCTCATTTAGCCAAGAACTAGATGCATTGATCGAGTTGGCTAAACAAACTGGAGCAATAGACGAACCTGTCATCAGACAAGAACTTTCAAAAACCTTCTCTGAATTACAGATCATGCGGTACAACCAAATGCGCATGCTTTCCTCATTGGGTAGAGGAGGAGTACCTGGACCTGAAATGTCAATTGGAAAGCTTTATTGGGCATCTTGGCATCGTCGATTAGGTGAACTGGGGATAAAGATTCGAGGCGCTTCAGGGATGATAGGAGTGGATCCGACTCCTCCTTTAGAAGACACTCCTAGAAGCGGCTACTTATTGGACTCTTTACAAAGAACATTTCTGTATAGTCGAGCGCACACTATTTATGCTGGGTCTAATCAGATTCAGAGAAATATTATTGGTGAAAGAGTATTAGGTTTACCCCGAGAGCCGAAGAGTTCTGTTTGACGCTCCTTGGAAGATATTCTGAAGTTGGAGTTAGGAGAGACAATGAATCACGCTTACATAGTTGATGCGGTTAGAACCCCAACAGGTAGAAAAGGTGGTGGACTATCAGAAGTCCACCCAGCTGATATGGGAGCACATGTCATAAGTTCACTTTTAGAGCGAAACACTGTAGACCCTTCTCTAGTTGAAGATGTTATTTTCGGTTGTGTTGACACTTTGGGTCCGCAAGCAGGTGATATAGCAAGAACTTCATGGTTGGCCGCAGGGCTCCCAGAGTCTGTGCCAGGAACAACTATTGATAGGCAGTGTGGTTCGGGACAGCAAGCTGTTAGTTTTGCCGCAATGGGAGTTTGGGCGGGAGTTCAGGACTTAGTTGTAGCAGGTGGCGTCCAGAATATGAGCATGGTACCGATCGGAATGGCCCTCGAAGTAGCAGCCCCACTAGGTCATGATGATCCCTTTTCAGGTTCCCGGGGTTGGGTGCAACGTTATGGAACACAAGAGATATCACAATTTAGAGGAGCAGAGATGATTGCTGAGAAATGGGATATTTCTAGAGAGACGATGGAACAATTTGCATTCGAAAGCCACCAACGAGCTTTAGTTGCCATAGACGAAGGGCGCTTTGAAAATGAAATAGTGCCAATAGCTCAAATAGAAATGGATGAAGGTCCTAGACGCGACATCTCTATGGAAAGGATGAGTGCTTTAAATCCACTTGTAGAAGGCGGAAGACTCACCGCAGCTCTCGCAAGCCAGATCAGTGACGGAGCATCTGCGTTACTGATCGCCTCGGAAGAAGCTTTGAAAAGGTTTAACCTAACTCCACGAGCCAGAATTCACCATGTCAGTGTCCGCGGGGATGATCCGGTGTTTATGCTCACAGGACCAATACCTGCAACCTCCTACGCATTGAAAAAAACGGGGATGTCAATCGATGAATTCGATCTCTTTGAATGCAATGAAGCGTTTGCCCCAGTTCCTCTTGCATGGATGAAGGAACTGCAAGTACCTCATGAAAAAGTGAATGTGAATGGGGGCGCTATTTCTCTCGGTCACCCGCTGGGTTGTTCAGGAGCAAAACTGATGACAACTCTGTTAAACGAACTTGAAAGAAGCGGGGGTCGTTGGGGTTTGCAGACGATGTGCGAAGGCGGGGGTCAGGCAAATGTCACAATTCTCGAAAGAGTCTAATTAGGGACAGTCGACAAGCTCATCGACCAAGCCCCACTCAAGAGCAGTTCCAGCGTCAACACGTTCACCAGACAAACACATCCGGGCTGTGAGTTGTCTCCCAATTCTTCTACTAATACTTACTGTCCCTCCAGCCCCAGGAATTAAACCCATCTTTACTTCCGGCAAGGAGAACCATGCTTCTTGAGTAGCTTCAATTCGACCTGCAAAAGCAGCTAGCTCAATTCCTGCTCCTACCGCGGCTCCATTTATTCGTACCGTGATTCTCTCGGAAAGTAGGTCTAACCATGGTGCTGCATTAGCTACTGATCTGATCATGTGACCAGTAGCTGAATTATCAACACTCCCAAATTCGGCTGGGTCACCTCCAATGCAAAAAGTCGACCCATTTCCAGTAATTAGAATCGATCGACAATCACCATCAGTTGCCAATCCTCTAAGGGCTTCCACTAATGAATCACGCATAGCAGCTGAAAAAGCATTTTTAAGCCTAGGTCGGTTTAACTGGAGTTCTACTGTCTCATTCTTAGCATTTATTAGAACAGGTGGCTCTTTTTCTTCGGGTCTGACTCTGCGACCTCTACCGTCTAACCAGTGTTTAAACTCATCACCATCTTGCAAAGTTCCATATGCGACTGATTCGAGAAAAAGTCCAAGTTCGGTCGAAACATTTTCATTATTTCTTAAAACCTGACAACAAGTTACAGAGGCAACAGGATTTAGAGAGATGAAATCTAGAAAGTTCTCGAGGTCTTCTTCTGAAGTAGCAACTATGTCTACGGGAGATGAAACATCGTTCTCTACTGAAACGCCAATTAGAACGACTGCCAAGCTTCGCAGCGACTTTGCACACTCTTCTGACAGTTTTTGAGGCTCATCAATTACCAATACAGGTAATTCATTCCGCCAATCAAATCTGAAATCAGCAGTTCGTTTACTCAAGACTTCTGAAATGTCGTCTGATTTCCAAATAACCAAAGATTCTCTCAAGGACTTTTTCCGCCCCGTTCAGACAGTTGAACCATCGCCCATTTTGATTAGGTCTTCTTTTAAAACTCTTCTTAGAAGTTTTCCTGTTTCGTTGTAAGGAAGCTCATCCAAGAAGACAACTTCATCGGGCGTTCTATTGGAACGTAGAACATTTTTCACAGAAGTCTTTAATTCTTCTTGATCGACTTCTAAATCAGTGTGGATTACGACAGCTGCAACAATCTTCTCACCCCATTGTTGATCTGGAACACCTATAGCAGCAGCATCTGATACTGAAGGATGCCTTAGAAGTATTTCTTCTATTTCACCCGGTGAAATGTTTTGCCCGCCTTTAACAATTACGTCATCAATTCTTCCAGTTACAAAAAGATAACCTTCACCATCAAGCCACCCTCCATCATTAGTTGGAAACCATCCGTCTTCTGTGAGAGTTAGTTCCACTCCTTTATATTCTCCCGAAACCTGTTCGCCTCTCACCCATATTTCACCTGGTTCACCTTGTGGAAGTTCGCTTCCGTTTTCATCTCTGATTGAGACTTCAATTGAAGGCAAAGGTTTTCCAACTGAACTAATCCTTTTGCGAACTTCTTCATCAGAGCTGGCAAAAGCTTCTCTATGTTCATCTGGTCCAAGTAGAGCAACGGTTGAACTTGTTTCAGTTAAGCCATAAGCGTTAACAAAATTCGTATCAGGTAAAAGTTCTAAAGCAGCTTCAATCGTCGGCTGAGGCATTTTTCCACCACCGTAAGAAATAGCCCGCAGAGTTGGAAGTCCCTCGGAATCGGTACCTTCGGAGAGTAGATGGTCCACAATACGCGAAAGCATCGTGGGCACTACCATTGCGCTGGTAATCGACTCGGAACGCACTAGTTCAATCCATTTTTTGGCATCAAATTCGGGTAATTGAACCACTCGTCGACCTGCGTAAAGATTGGAGAGGGTAGCTGCTATACCGGCTATGTGATAGGGAGGGACACTTATTAGAGCGGCTTCCTCTTCGCTTGCGCTCATAAACTCAACTGACCCAAGAATGTATGAAACTAGATGACGTTGACGTAGAACAGCCGCTTTGGGCTCTCCAGTAGTGCCACTAGTGAAGAGTAAAATTGCTGTATCTTCACCATCCATACTCCAATCAGTTGGCATTTCTTCACTATCAGTTGAGGCAAGTAGGTCATCGCGATTAACTGTTTTGATGTTTGAACCGTCGGAGATTCTTTCTTGTGTTTCCGGTTGCATTAAAGCAATAGAAGGTGAGATCCTTTCGAGTAATACATCTAGTTCTTGATTAGCCAAACGGTAATTTAATGGAACGAAAGGAAGACCAGCCCAGGAGGCACCAAAAAGGCATATTGGTAATGCAGGTGATGTGATGTCGATCATTGCCACATTTTCAACATTTGCATCTCGAAAACGTTTAGCGGCTTTTCCCGAGTGGTCAAAAATCTGCTTAACGGTTAACCCATCATCTAATGAGCCGACGGCTACTCGGTCGCCAAAACCTCCAGCGGCCATTTCAAGAAGCATCATCAAGTTCACGATTTAACCTATCCGTAGGTCAGTCAGAAGCTGGTAGAGGTTTGGCATCTTTCAACTCAAGCATCTTTCCATCTACGCCTAAAGAGCCTGAGCCTGGTTTCGTGCAAAGAACTTCAATAGTGTCCTCTTCGTCTACGTATCTTTTGCCCAATTGGGTGCCATCCCCGCTGTCATCTAATTCACCAGAAACAGGATCACCACCTGCCTCGACCATTTCCACGCCTCCGCACGTAAGAGAGACGTCATTTTCAGGTCCTTTTACAACGATCACTTCAGTATCACAGACACTGCTAGACCATCTTCCTCCAGCCTTGAGTAGCGCCATAGGAATTCCTCCTCATTTATTAAAATACTCTTAACATCAAGATAATTGATGAAACTAGGGTTAAGCACCACTCTGCGGCAAGATAATTGAGATTGCAGTACGATTCTAAGATTCATGGATCAAGGATTTAATGACCCCAAGGCACTTCTTCTTCAACTTTGTGAAGAGAAAAGTCGAGATGTCTCAGATGCTGCTTCAAGATGGGCATCTTCAGGGGCTATGTCTATTACGGGTGAACCTTCAGGAGAAGCAAGGCAAGTTCCTGTTGGGGTTGCTTTAAGTATGGATCAACTATCAGAGGCAATAACAGGAATAACCGGATTTCCAATTGATGGAATCGCTTTACTCGGCGAGAGAGCCGCTATAACCGGATTCACAAGACAGGGTGATAGGTCAGTTGGAGGTTATGCAAGACTTGTTGAAGCGGTCGATAAACCTATTTGTATAAATTTCGCCAGACCCGATGATCTAGAATTAATACCTGCATGGCTTCAAAGAAGAATCGATCCGTATGACCTTAAAGCAGTTCTTTCAGTTATAGCTAAATCTCAAAGTCAAGAGTTAATGGAACAGGCCGATCTCCTGGGTATCCCACTGGGTGTTCCCGATACAGAGGGAAATGCAAAGCCCGCAGTGCTGACCGAAGGAGGTCCATCCAAGAGACATTCGGATGTGTCATTAGTCCTTGAATTCGGTTCTCTATGGGCAAGTCCACTATGTGGAGATCTGTTGCGAAGGAATGGATGTCGTGTAATAAAAGTAGAAAGTTTGTCAAGACCTGATGGGGCTAGAAGAGGACCTGCAGGGTTTTTTGACCTGCTTAACGGTGGCAAAGAATCATTAGCACTGGATGTTAATGACGACAGTTCCTTGAAATTGTTAATGAAAATTGTAAAAGAAGCCGATGTGGTTATTGAAGGCAGCAGACCCAGAGCTTTAAAACAGTTTGGCATTAACGCAGAAAAAGAGGTTGAAAATGGAACTGTTTGGATTTCTATAACAGGATACGGCAGAACAGGATTTCGATCTGGGGGCGTAGCTTTTGGTGATGACGCTGCTGTTTCGGGCGGTTTATTTTTACGGGAGCCTCTCGGGTTTGTAGCAGATGCAGTAGCAGACCCATCAGCCGGTTTACTAGCTGCGACTCTTGGTCTTTCTGCATTGAGGTCAAAAAAAGGATGGATGTTAGATGTATCACTTTCCGGAGTCGCAAAATGGATGCTGGGGTCAGGTGAGATACCGACAGAAGTGAAAGGAAACAAAGCCGTAGAACCATACGCCAGAGAAATCGAAATTGCCGCCCCAATAATTGGACAGCACAACAATGACTTGAAAAATGAATTCTCATAACGCAATGATTCTCTGCGAGTATCAGACTTTCTGTCTTCTATTTCCGTTAGCGTTCTGATGATGAAACCACGAGTCCGTTTCGCGCCTTCCCCGACAGGGTTTTTGCATGTAGGAAGCGCTCGGACTGCTTTGTTCAACTGGTTGTACGCTCGAGCTACAGGAGGAAGTTACATCCTTCGTATCGAAGACACAGATCAGGAGCGTAACCGTCCGGAACTGACTGAACAGTTACTGGAGGAACTTGACTGGCTGGGTCTCGACTGGGATGAAGGCCCCATATACCAATCAGAGAAACTAGAAAGACATCGAGAGGTCGTACAGACCTTTTTGGAAAATGGTTTTGCATATCTTTGTGATGACGAGAATCGCGAAGTCGAGGGAACTGGCCTAACCGAAGGTCTGGCTGTCAGATTCCGTATGCCTCAAAACAAAACCATTTCCTTTAATGACTTGGTCCGTGGTGAAGTTGTTTTCAATACGGATGATTTAGAAGATTTTGTTATATGGCGGTCTAATGGAAGTCCCATGTTTCTTTTAGCTAACGCTGTAGACGATGCGGATATGGGAATCACACATGCTATCCGTGGAGAGGATCTACTTTCAGGCGTACCCAAAGTACTTCTCCTTCTAGATGCTATGGGAGCTCAACACCCGATTTACGCCCACTTGCCTCTGTTAGTAAATGAACAAAGGAAAAAACTTTCTAAACGGCGAGATGATGTAGCCGTAGGTGACTACAGAGAAAAGGGATTCCTGCCAGAAGCAATGGTCAATTACCTTGCTCTACTTGGCTGGGGTCCACCTGATGGAGTTGAAATACGTTCATTGGCGGAAATCGTTGAAATTTTCAGCATCGAAGATGTAAATAAGGCTGCAGCATTTTTTGATATCCAAAAATTTGAACACATTAATTCCTCGTATCTCAGAAATCTCTCAAAAGAAGATTTTATGGAGCGAGTAGAGCCATGGATAGGAGGGGAAACTTCATGGCCTAAAGAAAACTTTGACCCTGAGAAATTTTCTATAATGGCAGATCTCATACAGGAAAAATTAAGAACATTAAGTGATACTCCAAGGTTTGTTGATTTTCTGTTCTTAGATACTCCTGAAATCGATGAAAATTCTTGGAAAAAGACAATGAAAGATCCACAAACAGTGGACACACTTCTTGGGTATGTAGCTGGCTCTTTTGAAGATTGCGCGTGGGAAACAGACGTTTTAAAGCATTTAGTTACCAAAGCAGGAGAAAAAGTTGATTTAAAGCTTGGGAAAGCCCAAGCACCTTTGAGAGTGGCTGTTACTGGTAGAACGGTGGGTCCACCTCTTTTTGAAACAATGGCTTGTTGTATGACTCGAGAGGAGGTTTTAAAACGGATTTCCGATACTAGGAAAAGCCTTTAACTTTTTGTCGATATAGAACTCGCATAAACAACAAGGCGTTACGCTTAAATTGCCTTATAGGCCACTTTCGGGGGTGGTGTAATTGGCAACACAGCTGGTTCTGGTCCAGTCGTTGGGGGTTCAAGTCCTCCCCCCCGAGCGCAACATATTTTAACGATAATCATTTTAGTTAAGTAAAAAAGTCTGGCCCCGTTCGTCTAGTGGCCTAGGACGCCAGGTTCTCAACCTGGTAACACGGGTTCGAATCCCGTACGGGGTACAAAATTTGATCATTAATCGAGCAAGTGACGAACATGACTCGTTTCATTCACAGATCTCACAGAACGCAAACCTGATGATGACGCAGTGATTCTGGTAATACCGCAATAGTCAGGTTGCAGTGCAACGGGATCTCTATGTCCCAGAATGCTTTGCAAGTAAACCCCCATAACCATTCCATGGCAGAAGACAGCAACATTTGAACCTTTGTAATTCTTGATTAAGTAGTTAAAAGCATTCACGGTTCTTTCCCGAAAACCTTCGAGATCACCGCCGAAAATTGATTCAGGATTTTCAAGGTATTCCTTGATGAAAGGATGATCTGAATCCATTTCCTCGACAGGGGTATAAGAATTGCGTTCAAAATCAGCTTCTTTGAGATCATCTATAACTTCAATCTCTAATCCAGTTTGTTTCGCAAATGGTTCAGCGGTCTGGATAGCTCTAAGCATTGTGCTAGATACAACATGCAGTATTCCTTGACCTTTCAGGAATTCAGCAGTTGCTTCAGCTTGCTTTAATCCCAAAGGAGAAAGCGGAGGGTCAGCCGGTCCTTCTCCCTCAGAGCGTATTTCAGCAACTGGTCGTGCATGTCTTATAATAAGTAATTCCATTTTGAAAAGTTCCTTCTAACGAATCTATTTAAGGATTAACTACTTCGAGTTGAGCTGGTACGTGCTTATGCCAAGGGGTTTTAGCAATGGGATCACACCAGTCTGTAGATGTTAGTTCATTCGTGGGTACACCAAAAATTTCAGGTTCTCCACCAGCTGGCGAATAACTCAAACCATGACCATTAGGCAGAGAGACATGTCCTTGCATCATTGTTTCGTTGATTTCGGCGACTGCAACAGCCGTACCGCCTGGTGTGGTGATTCGGACTCGAGCACCATTGTCGATACCTAACTCTTGTGCATCTTCTATGCTGAGCCGTAGAGTTCCTTCTCGGTCACGCTTCCTCCATTCAGGATTTCGCATAATTGTGTTTGCTGTAAAACTTCTTCTTTCTCCTGCAGCAAGTACAAATGGGAATTCATCACTTGTGTATTCAGATGGGGAGTCAGCCAGATCTTTGACTTCTTTTAGCATTTCCGGAATAGCTAGATTTATTTTCGAGTCTGCTGTACTTAAAAGATCCCATGCCTGCTCTTGTTCATGTCGAGTGAAAATTATGCCGTCTGGGTTGGAAATCATTGCTTTAAACAACGAATTTCCAAGCGAAGGTCCCTCACCTTCATGACCTGCAGCTTTTACTTGCGAAGGGTATCTGAGGGCTGTTTGTTGGGCAGTAAACCAAAGGACGGCAGCACCCTCCATTCCTGCTGGAAGGGTTTTACCTAATGTTTCATATAAGACCACTCCACCTAACGCAGCGACTTCAGGGTTATTAATTGAAAACTCCATAAAACCTTTGCTGAAATCGTCGAGTCCTTTCTTAGCTAGTTCTCGTAGGGCTAAAAAATCTTCTTCTTTCGTGAGGCCCAGTTCTTTAATTATTCGGGTATGTATCTCTGGTTCTGTTAAAACACCCTCTGGAGGCGCCAGAATTGGTGGCCTTACGCATATCCAGTTATCTGGAAACCCAGCACTGAAAAATGTGGTTTCAACTTTTTCATACTGGGTAGCCGCTGGAAGAAAATAGCTAGCTTCGCGAGCCGTTTCTGTAAGGGCTACATCTACAACAACAGAAAAGTCAACAGCTCTCATAGCTTGGCGGAACTTCTCAGATTCCGCTAGCGAGTGCACGGGGTTTGTGCTTTCGATGAGTAGAGCTCTGCTTCTTTCAGGGTGGTCACTTAATATTCCATCTGCTATTTCGTTGCAGGCGAAGAAGTCAGAAATCACCAAACTCCCTGTAACAGGATCAGTTGGTTCTGATCCTGAAGCTTTGTAATTGAAGAGTGGTGCTGCGTACGAGTGGACAGACATCCCCCCATGATTTCCGTAGTTTCCTAGCAGAACCCATATGACTCTCTGCAGGTAAGAGACAAGAGTCGAGTGTGGAGCCATTTCGATTCCCAGATCTTCATAAAAAGCGACACTTTCGGCAGCCGCAAGACGTCTAGCTACAGTACGTATCTGTTCTTCTGGTATGCCACATCTAGAGGCAAAATCACTAATAGGTAGATCAGAGAAAGTTTGGGTTATTTCGTTAGAGCCAACTGTGTTTTCTGCAAGCCAGGACTTTACTGAAAGGTTCTCCTCGACGATCACCGAAATTATTGCAGCGAGAAGAAATGCATCTGAGCCTGGTTTGACCGGCAGCCAGAAGTCAGCCAAATCAGCCGTTTCAGTTCGACGGGGGTCTATAACCACCATGGAGCGGGTCGGATCTGAAGAGATTTCTTTGAGAACTCTTCGTGCTTCGTCAAATCCGTGGGAATGCCAAGGGTTCTTGCCTAAGAAAACAGCGACTTCTGTTTCATGAAAATTGCCATGGGTATGAGCTCCGAACATTCTGCCTTCCACCCATGCTTCACCAGTTTTTTCTTGAGCGAGAGCATTAGAACGTCTCGTGATCTTTAAAGCGTTTCTTGTCGAAGTTGAGTATCCAATTCCAAGATGATTACCTTGTCCTCCTCCGCCATAGTAGAGGATTTTGCCATCTCCATATTTCTCATTAACTTTTTTAAAACCTTCTGCTACTTCTGCTATGGCTGTATCCCAATCGACTTCTATGTGTGTTCCGTCTGGAAGTTTTTTTAAGGGAGTTGTTATGCGACCATGAAAATTTTGGTAAAAATTGACTCGTAGGGCTTTTTCACACGTGTAACCCTTTGAACCCACGTGGGTTTTATTTCCACGAACTCTGGTTATCTCTTTTCCGTCCAATTTAACTTCAAGCCCGCAGTTGCTAGAGCAGAGGACACAAGCAGTTTTGTGCCAAGTTTCTTTCGGATCACTTTCTTCCAAGATTTCCCCCTTGATTACAACTGAGTTTAGTTGCAGAAATAATAATTACTCGTGAGATTCTATTGCACCTGAAGTTAGAGGTTTGAAAGTCTCAGGCCATCTTGTTGTTGAGTCGTGCCGACTGCCGTTTAGTACTGCTCCATCGAGTTGAGCGCCTCTGAGATCGGCTCCAACCAGATCAGCAAGACTTAGATCGGCATCAATGAGTGAAGCTTCACGCAGGTTAGCACCGCTTAAATTTGCCGCTCGAATTACTGCACCATTTAGAATTGCGCTTCGAAAATCAGCACCCACGGCGAAGACTCCGGTCAGATCAGCTTCTCTCATGCAGGCTCTAGCTAATGAAACTCCTGCCAATGTGCTTGCTGAAAGTAGTGAATTCGACAAATCTGCTGCTGTTAGCCATGCGCCACTAAAGTCAGCTCCTCTAAGATCTGCTTCAATCAGATTTGAGTTACCTAACCAGCACTTGCAGAAAGTGGTTTCTTTTGCACTAGCTCCTCGAAGGTCTATATTCCATAGATTCGCATGGTGAAGGTCAGCTTTGTCAAAAATTGCTTTATGGCAGATTGAGTAACGCAGGTCGGCGCCTATAAGGCTTGCTTCAGTCAAATCAGATCCAGCTAAAGCAATTCCTGCCATTCTTGCTTTTGTTAGATCTGTTGAAACAAGAGAAGTGTTAGAAAGATCTGCACCGGAAAGATCAGCGCCAGGAGTTATTGAAAGACCGTTTATGTCCACGTTCAAAGATTAGGCGAAGATTGTCTGTTAGATGCAAGTGGCTAGTCTCTGTCGAAAATATCATTTACTCGTTCAAGTTGTTGTTCAAGTCTCTTATTGAATTTNAGCGCGAATGTCGCTAAAGCGCTGACTAAAAGAGTTACAGCTAAAGCAGTGATGAACATNCCTAGCATGGAACGGTCATCGCTATTTGGGATTATCGAATTTACGAGTTCGTTGATTGCNTCTTTCCANCTGAGNGCTACNACAAGACCGAATGCNGTCATAACTGAAGACATTATNATCCCACGTATATTAAGTTTTTCAATATTTTCTTTAAAGTCACTCATTTNCAACTCCTAGTTTTATGTTCNTGCCATTCTTACGGAATTAGTTTAAATGTGCTAGCAATTTAGGNGTNCAGTTAATTTGNTAGGCATTCCTGACCGAAGAGTGTTTAGTGNGAGNGNAGAATATGACAGTTTTANTAGGAGGTTTGGCTGCCATATTTTTTGGTATTGGTGATCTTGTAGGTGGGGTAGGGGTNNGGAAGTCTGGGCGTCCAGGTGCCCCCGTNTCGTTAGCTATTGTCGCNACNGTNGTCGGAACAGTGATTATCGGGCTTTATATGCTTTTAATGCCCCCTGAGTCGATAAGTGCTTCTGATTTTTGGTGGTCTGTTCTGGCGGGCTTATCAATGTCAGCTACCCGACCGCTTTTATACCTAGGTATGGCACGAGGTCCTATTTCTGTTTTTTCTCCCTCTTTTGCGCTTGTGGCTATAGTCGTGCCAACTTTGATTGGACCACTGGTTGACCAAAACCCTACAACTTACGAAATATTTGGTCTGGTAGCAGCCGTTCCTGCTGTCGTTCTTCTTTCGGGTGAAGGACGTGTTCCAAGAGTGGGCGAAGTAGTAAGAAGTCCGGTGTTAGGAATGGCCGTGGTGGTAGGCACTTGTATAGGAGTTGCAGGATTGTGTCAGTCATTTGTGGATGACGGGGCTGGAGTTTTCCCGGCGTTTATAACTCTTTTAACAGGGGCTGTAGTTCTGCCAATCGTTTCTGTTGCAACCTCAGGAAACATCAAACCCGACCCCGTGGTTTTAAGGCATGGTCTTCTCTTAGGTTTCACAAGCTCTACAGCATTTATGTTGGCAGCGGTTGCTTACCAGAGGGGTTCGGCGGCGGTTATAACCGCTTTGATTTGTTTGTGCCCTGGGGTTTCCATTTTTATCGCATGGAGACTCTTGAAAGAGAAGGTTGCGTTATTACAGATGGTGGGCGGGTTTTTTGGCATAGTCACCATCATCATGTTTGCTCTTGGGAGTTGAAAGTCATTTGTCTTTACGGAGTATTAGATCTATTGCAGTCCAAAGGGTTTGAGATATCGGATAAAAAACTACAGGTGAGACAAAACTTACAATTAGAGCAGGTAAAAGCATAGGTAAAACTTTTAAGTCAGGCCAAAGTAGAAGTGTCGAAAGAACAATTGTTACGAGAAGTGAAAACATAGAAATAATGGTATTTATCCCTACAGCTCCCACCCAATGACCGGGTGAGCGGTCAAAACTGATTTCACATGAGGGACATTTGAGTTGGAGTCGCATTCCTGTTTTGAAAATTCTTCGGAACCCGCATGCAGGGCATGAACCAGTAGCACCTCTTAGAAGAGTTGCCAGTTCAGACTTAGCTGGTTTACTCATTGTTTTGGGTTGCGTAATCCTTCCCATCCCAAGAATTCCACCAGTTTTCAAAAAGTTTGAGTTGCTCTTCGGCGTATTTTGCTTGGCTGGGGGTCAGTGCGTCAGAGTTATTGAAATGCAAATCGTATTTTGAGTCACCTTTTAGCACTAGTAGATACTTGTAGAAAAGAACAAGATCAGGTCCTTCATCAAAAGTGGATAGCACATGCAAGGCGTCGTCAAGTTCCAGAGCATATTGTCTTGCCTTAGGATCTCCTGATTTTGCAAGGGAGCAAAGTGATAGAAGATTTAGAACTTCGTTCGGGAGCACATTCCCGATTCCGGTGATAGCTCCTTCAGCACCACAGTTAACGTAACCGTGAAAAACTTGGGTATCGACTCCAACCATCAGTAAAAGTGACTCTGACTGATTAGTGATGTTTTCAGCTGCATAGCTTAGAGATTTAGCACCGCCAAATTCTTTAAAACCAACCAAATTAGGAAACTCTTCAAGCAAATCAAAAAAGAGGTCTGAGCGTGTTTCAAAACCGTAGTAAGGACTGTTGTAGATAACCGCTGGGACTTCTGGGGCTGAAGAAAGAATGTCAGCAAAATGATTTCTCTGAGCTGAAGAGGAGCTTCCACGTGATAAAACACGGGGAATAACCATAAGACCCTTAGCGCCTACAGACTGTGCGTGGGAAGCGTGTTCAGCGGCGGCAGCGGAATTTTGAGCGCCTGTGCCGACTATTACAGGTATCCCAGCTTCACATAAACGAGTTACCCCTTCGCGACGTTGTTCATCTGTAAGAAGAGGCCAATCTCCCATAGATCCACAGTAAACAACACTGTTCATTCCTGTTGCGATTAGTTCTTTTGCTTTTTCAATGAGCGAGTCAAAATCAGGAGACCGGTCTTTGTTGCATGGAGTCATCAGAGCGGGGATTCCACCCCGGAAAGCGCTTGTATCCATTTTTCCTCATTTCTTAGTCAAGAAATATTCTAATTCAAAGTAGTCAGTCTTATTACCTGCGAGAAAGGGGTCAGTGTCAGGTTATTTTTTCCACTGATTCGACTATGTATTCGTTTGCAGTGGTGAAAGGCAAACCTCCTTCCGATCTGCAAGTGATTGTAGGCACTTCTCTACCTTTGTTTATGCAGACCAACCATTTTTTGTCTTCAACAGCAATTTCAATAGACCATTTATTATTAGAAGCCCTTGTGATAATTTCACGGTTTTGCTTGTCTAGTTTCCAACCTGTTTGTTTGAAAATCTCAATTTCTGCAATTTGTTCAGGACCTTTTGCTGCTCCTATCCAACCTCTGCAGAGTTTTGCCACTTTTTCTACTTCAATCTTTTTCTCAATGATAGAGAAAATGGTTTCTAAATCTAATCCTGCCCACATTCGCCCATCTGGCATGGTCATTGCTGTGGGGGAGAAGCGGTGACCGCCTAGATGGCTGACCTTGAACAGTTCTATGTCATTGTCATGTGTCTCTATTAGTTCTGCTAGACGAGTTCCTTTGCTGCCGCAGCAGATGTCGTGGCTTCCTTGGGTGCAAAGCAAAATTGCTTCTTTGTTCTGAGTGGATTTTTTTGAATCCAATGATTTTGGATTAGAGGTGATTAAATTTTCTACTAATTTAGTTAAAGAATTTTCTTTGTCTAAAGGAAAATCCCATCTGGTAATCGTTTCTTCTTTATGAAAGATAGTGGCTGAGACGCTCTGGTTTCCTTCGCGTGGCTGTGAGGCCAAGACTCTTGTCATCCCCATAGAAGTCTTAATTAAAGGTTCAAGGCCATTTAGATAAGCGTGGTCAAAAACAGGTTTAGGCCATGGTAGTGGTACCTCTACTAAGAGAACCGCATCAATATTCAAAGCAGTACCACGAGGGTCTAAGTTAATTTTCTGGGTGTACTCAGAACAAGTCGGTTTATCACCAGGTAAAGGTAGGAGCTGATTTATGTTTTCAGAACTCTTTTGCACAGTTTCATTTTACTAGACAAAATTATTCACTTTTGCGAGAAAAAAATTAAAGCTAAGTTAAGCTAACTTAACAAATTCTAATTGGCAGTCCTAATTAGAGTAGTGATTGAATTAACTTAGGAAGGGAATTAAATGCGTCAGTTTCGTTTAATTGTTTCGTTTTGCATTTGTCTAGTAGTTGCTTTGCTAGCTAGTTCTTGTGGGTCTTCGGATAGTAATCAGGTTGACACCACAACTTTTGTAGCTACTACTGCTGTGCCTACTACTACTGCGCCTGCGACAACTACTGCTGCGCCTGCTACTACTGCTGCGCCTGCTACTACTGCTGCGCCTGCTACTACCGCTGCTCCGGCTGCTGATGCTGATGAGGGTATGTGTGTTGGTTTGGTTACCGATGTTGGTCAGGTTGATGATAAGTCGTTTAACCAGTCAGCGTGGGAAGGTGTTCAGCGTGCTGCTGATGAGATGGGCGCTGCTGTTGATTACATTGAGACCACAGCTGCTAAGGATTATGCAACCAATATTGGGTTGTTCGCGGAGAATGGTTGCGATGTGATCGTTACTGTTGGTTTCGCTCTTGGTGAGGCAACTGCTATAGCTGCCGCTGAGTATCCTGATGTTGACTTTATTGGTGTTGACCAGTTCCAGGGTGCGCCTGTTGATGGTGTAGCTGGATTGATCTTCCCTGAAGATCAGGCTGGTTTCTTGGCTGGTGCTTTGGCTGCTTCGATGTCTAAGAGTGGCATCATTGCTGAAGTTCTGGGAACTGATTTGGTTCCACCGGTTGTAGCTTTCGGTGAAGGTTACGTGAACGGTGCTAAGTACGTGAATCCTGATATTGAAGTAATCAAGACTTACCACCCTGGTGGCATTGATACTGCATTCACTGATCCTGAGTGGGGTGCTACCACTGCACGTCAGGCTTTGGAGAACGGTGCTGATGTTGTCTTTGGTGCTGGCGGTAAAACCGGTAACGGTGCTCTTATAGAGGTCGCTGGCGAAGAGGGAGCTCTTTGTATAGGTGTTGACTCTGACCAGTGGTTCACTGTTCCAGAAGCGCATCCTTGTTTGATCACGAGTTCAATGAAGATGATCACTGACGGGGTGTTTGACCTGATCGCACAATCTGCTGCTGGAAGCATGCCTTCTGGTAACTATGGTGGTGCTGTTGGTCTCGCTCCGTTCCATGATTTCGATTCCATGGTCAGTGACGACATCAAATCAATGCTCGCTACTTTGAAAGCAGACCTTGAATCAGGCGCCATGAGCGCATGCGTATGGGACGCAGACAGCAACCCAGCATGCTCCGGAGGTGCAGATTCTAGTGCTTTTGATGCCAATGGTGATGGAATCATAACTATTGGAGTTGCTGCGGCAGGTCCAGCTGACGATGGGGCTTATTATCAAGCAGTTGTTGATGCGGCAATTAAACTTTCAGAGGAAAATGGTTATGCCTCACCAATAGTAATTGATGAGATAGAACCAGCTAATGCCTCTGCAGAGCTGACAAATCTCGCTGATCAAGGTGTTGACATAATTATTGTCGGCGCAAGTGAGATTGCTGAACCGCTAGCAGAATTAACTGAAGAATATTCGGAAATATTCTGGTACTGCAATTGTGGGGCTGGCTATCCGGAGTTACCCGGACTTGCTCAAAGCTTAGATGACGGAGCAGAAGTAGGTTACACAACTGGTTATGCAGCTGGATTAATTCTTCAAGCTAACGGAGGAACAACTGCTGCCATGCTTGGTTGCTGTGACCTTAACTTTGAAAAAGAGTTCCTACTTTCATTTACCATGGGTATTGAAGATGTTGACGAGAGTTTTGCAGTCTCTTATTACCCCACTGGAGACTTCCCTTATGATTTCAATAGCGTTCCAAACGCTACTGAAGCATTTAATACAGCTGTAGGGGATGGCGTAGGGTTCGTTCTTCCTTACTTGGGAGGAGCTCACGAGCCTGTAGTCCAATTGGCTAACGAAGCTGGAATTCCTGTAAGTAGCGCAGGAGCATCTGATGTGTGTACACGAGAAGGTGACTTAACATGGGAGGTTGCATCAAGATTTGATGGTGGCGACTACATTAGGGCCATTTTCCCTCAGATTCTGAGCGGTGACGTACAAGAAGGTCAGACAAAGGTCTTCAAAGTAGGAATCGACCCAGAACCAGGTGCCGTTATCTGTAACGCTACTGCTGATCAACAATCAGCTATGGATGCTATGTATGAAAATGTTGCATCAGGTTCGATGGCAGGCGATTTTGGTGCAATCAAAGGTCAGGCTTACGGAGGAGGCTGATTTTTGAAAGAGCTAGAAAATAGTTCGACTGATGGGGGCTCCGTTTTAACGGAGCCCCCATCAGCAGTAACGGCAGAAAAACTTTCTAAAACATACGGTTCGGTTAAGGCTTGTGATGAAGTTGATATAGATCTCCGCCGAGGTGAGATACATGGAGTTCTTGGCGAAAATGGTGCAGGCAAATCCACACTAATGAAAATGCTTATTGGGCTTGTAATACCCGATAGCGGATCCATTTCAATAGATGGTCAAACGGTTTCGATTTCTGATCCTTTAGTAGCTGCTTCACTAGGGATCGGTATGGTTCATCAACACTTTAGCCTTGTAGAAGCTTTGACAGTTTGGGAAAATGTTGTTCTTGGTGATGACAGTAGGCTAGATAGAAAGCAAACGCGTGACCGTGTTGCCGAATTGAGTCTTCAATATGGCTTAGATGTAAATCCCGACAGTCTTGTTGCCGATTTGCCAGTGGGAATGAGACAAAGAGTTGAACTGCTTAAATGTCTTCGTAGGGATCCAGAAGTCATCATTTTAGATGAACCTACTTCAGTATTGACTCCAGAAGAATCTGATCAACTATTTGATTCACTTAGAAAAGTAGTAGAAGAAGAAAATCGTGCAGTCGCTTTAGTTAGTCACAGACTAAGAGAAGTATTAAGTGCAACTGACCGTATAACTATTATGCGTAATGGTGCGGTTATAGATCGTTGTTTAACTGGAGACACTAATGAGAATCTCCTTGCTCGTGCAATGGTTGGTAGAGATGTAGAAATAAATTTTAAAGGTTGTAATAAATCGGTAAATAATCCAGTAAGCATGAAGAGTTTTGAGCAAAAATCCCCCGAAGATGAAAACTCTCGTAACTTCATCTTAGAAACAAGAAAGATAGATCTTTTTGGAACTTCGGGCACTAAAGAACTTGACGGTTTTGATTTGTCTATTAAAAAAGGTGAAATATTCGGTTTAGCTGGCGTTGAAGGTAACGGTCAGAGTGCTTTGGTGGAAGTTCTATCTGGCCTTCGCGCAATTGATGCTGGGGAGATGTTTCTTAACGGGGAGAAAATTCATAGCACTCGTCATGGTTATCTCACTAGACGAGGAGTTTCAGTAATACCTGAAGATAGACATGATTCTGGTGTTGTTTTGGGTATGACAGTTGCTGAGAACTTTCTTTTGTCTAATTTAGATGCGGGTTTCAGTCGTGGGTTTCTAAGAAAAAATAAACGAGATAAAAAAGCTTTAGAGCTTATCAATAGGTTTGAAATCAATTGCGCAGGTCCGGATGCGCCATTGTGGTCGCTATCAGGTGGAAATCAACAAAGGGTGGTTTTAGCGAGAGAAATTAGTAACGATCCACTGGTCCTCATAGCATCACAGCCGACTAGAGGTTTAGACGTTGGGGCAATTGAATATATGTCTAATCAGCTGAGAATTTTGTCTGAATCGGGCGTAGGGGTTCTTTTGATCTCTAGTGAATTAGATGAAATTTTTTCACTTTCAGATCGATTAGGGGTTATTTTTAGAGGCAAAATGGTTGCTTCTGTACCTACTGTAGAAGCTGATCGTGAGGAAATTGGGTTGTTTATGGGTCGGGGTGTGAACAAAGATGGATAGCCAAACTCTCGAAACCTCTATAGCCAAGCGAACTGCGGAAATATTTTCCCTATATGCCATAAGTGCATTTTCGGCATTGTTATTGTCAGCCATAATAGTTGAAGCTGTAGGGGCTAACTGGTCTGATGTTTGGAATGCTCTATTAGATGGCAGCTTGAGAAAACCTGGTAGATGGGGTGGAACACTAGGTTCTGCAGTTCCAATGGCCATGGTCGCAGTTGGAACGGTTATTAGCAACAGGGTAGGTCTAATTAACATAGGTCAAGAAGGGCAAATGTTGGTGGGGGCTGCATTTGCTGCATATGTAGGCACTCAGTTGCCCGGTCCAGGACCTATAGTAATTATTTCAGTTCTTCTAGCTGGCTTTGTTGGCGGAGCTTTTTGGTCAGGTTTGGCTGGCGCTTTGAGGTATTGGCGCAATGTTCCTGAAGTTCTGACCACACTTCTTTTGGTAACAATTGCTGCCAATCTGGTTGGGTATGCACTAAAACATACTTGGCTTCTCCTTGACCCATCGGCAGCAGTTGGTAATAGAACGCAGGTAAGCACCCAACTAGAAGTTGATTCTCGTATGCCGAGGATAGAGCTATTTGGTAATGATTTTTCTTTCGGAGTAATTATTGCGCTAGCTCTACTTTTCACAATCACTTTGGTCTTGTCTAAAACAGTAATAGGTTTCAAATTAAATGTGGTAGGACAAAATCGCAGAGTTGGTCAAAGATTTGGAATAAGTGACGTTCGTCAGGGCTTAATGGCTATGTGTGCTTCTGGAGGTTTTGCCGGTTTGGCTGGTGCCTTGATGCTAACAAGTGGTGATTTTGCAAAGTATAGATTAGTGCCTGGCTTCACTGTAAATCTTGGTTGGACGGGTTTGTTGGTTGCTCTTGTTGCAAGAGACAAAGTCATGGCAATTATTCCAGTTGCCTTTGTGTTTGCAAGTTTAAGAACGGGGTCAAGTTTTCTTGCAGCTACTGGTGTTGAAAGAAGAGTTACTGATGTGGTTCAAGGACTTTTGGTTTTAGCGTTATTGATTCCGCCTGCAATTCTGTTTGTCAGAGATCGTCGACGCGCGCTTGCTCGGGTTGAAAGTAGGACTTGATGGGCATTTTGGAAGCAATATGGGATGTCATGTCAACAGAGACTGCTTACACAGCGGCAACACGGTTTGCCGCAGTTTTGATATTCGTTGCAGTTGGGGAATGGGTAGCGGAAAGAGCTGGAACTTTAAATATTTCTGTGGAAGCAATGATTCTTGTTGGGGCATTTGCAGGAGCGATGGGTTATGACTGGACAAAAAATGCTTTAGTAGGAATGATTCTTGGCATGATTGCCGGCTTTTTAGTTTCTTTGGTGCAAGCTCAGATGAGTCATCGTCTGACAGCAGATCAATTTGTTGTGGGTCTTACTTTAAATATTTTATTTTTAGGAGTCACGAGTTTTCTTTATTCAGAATGGAAACCATCTTCACGCGTTGTTTCAAAGTTAGAGATTCCTTTACTCAGCGAAATACCCTTAATCGGAAAGGCACTTTTTGGCCAACCATGGCCATTTCTATTCCTATATATCATCGTCCCTTTTGCTTGGTGGCTTGTTTATAGAACGCGTTGGGGTTTGGAAGTTAGAGCTGCAGGGGAAAATCCACAAGCATCAGATGTCAGCGGTATAGATGTAAACAAAAGACGGCGACAGTCAATCTATTTCGCTGGTCTTTGTTCGGGCTTGGGAGGTGCCTATTTACTTTTAGGTCAAGTTGGAAGATTTGATGACGGTATAGTTGCTGGACGTGGTTTTATAGCTATTGTCGCTGTAATTTTTGGTGGGTGGACCTTGAGAGGGACGATTTTTGGTTGTCTGCTTTTTGGTTCTGTTCTGTCTTTCCGTTTAACCCTTCCTGGTTTAGGGTATGAATTGAATACAGAATTGATGAGCTCATTGCCGTTTTTAGTGACCATTATTGCAATGACTGCTTTTGCTCGTCGAGTGAAGCCACCAGGCTCTTTGGCTAGACCATTTGTGCGAGGTTTGAAATGATAGAAATGTCAGGAGGCAACAAATGAAAGCAGTTTTTTATACGGAGTCTGGCGGCCCAGAGGTTCTAAATTACAAGGAAGTGCCAGATCCGATTCCAGGACCTGGTGATGTGGTGATAGATGTTGCAGCTACATCCTTAAATCGTCTAGACGTTTTACAACGTAATGGATGGTTCCAAATGCCCGGCTTTTCATATCCGCATATTTCAGGCATGGATGTTGCTGGAACAGTCTCTGAGATTGGTGAAGAAGTTACAAATGCGAAACTTGGCGACCGCGTTGTAGTGGACCCTTCTCTTGCAGGAGTTTCAGACAATTCATCTCTTTCAGGCAGAGGTGACCTTTATGGCGAGTTAGGAATTATCGGAGCGAATGCAGATGGAGGATATGCGGAGAAGTGTCTTGTTCCTGGTTCGCATATTTATCCCATTCCAGATGCAATGAGTTTTGAAGATGCAGCTACTTTTCCAACCTGTTACTTGACCGCAGCACATGCTCTATTTAAAGTTGGAAAACTTCAAAAGGGTGAAACAGTAATTATTCATGCAGCTGGTTCAGGAGTTGGAGTTGCAGCCATACAGTTAGCAAAAAATGCTGGAGCTACAGTACTTGCTACTGCAGGAACGGATGAAAAATGTGAAAGAGCTCTAGGGCTTGGAGCTTCTCATGTAATGAATAACAGAGAAGGAGATTTGGCTGCATGGGCACGAGACATCACCCAAGGTGTCGGTGTAAATATGGTTATGGATTGTGTAGGAACTGCGCTTTTTGGTCCCTCTCTTTTTGCTCTTGGAGTTCATGGCCGTTTAGTGAATTGTGGTAATGCCTCCGGAGATGAGGCAGTGATTCCATCGTTAGGATATGTTTTCCATTCAGGTATAACCATCCATGGTTCTGACCCATATGAGCCAAGCGAATTTGAACCCACTTGGAAAGAGTTTTGTTCAGGTGATTATAAGGTTGAAATAGATTCGGTTTATCCTCTAGAAAATGCGGGAGAAGCCCAGGACAAAATGTTGAGTGGTGATTTTTTCGGGAAAATAATTCTGAATCCTTAATCATGGCTGTAGACGCTCCTTACCCTGAATTAAAAAAGACACATACAATGGCCCGAAAAGGCCGACCATGGACTGACTATAAACCTCCACCCGCTGCACCAGTTTGGGGAGTGATCGAAGGTTTGGGCTCGTATTACATTTTGCTTGCAGCTATTGAGCTTGATGTCTTCGACACTCTTAGCTCAACAGGTCCAGTCAAAGTAGAAGTTCTGGCAGAAGAACTTAAAGTCTCAGAACCACATCTTCAATCTCTTCTAGATTCTTTAGTTGCTCTTGGTATGTTAGATCAGTTTGTGAATGTGTATGAATTAAATGACACTGCCAAACGTTACTTAACGAGTGATGGAGTAGCGTCAATGGCAAATCTAATTTCCGTAGCTCCAGGACCTCATGACAATTGGATTTCTTTAGCTGAAACAATTCGTAACGGTAGTCCCGCTAAACCAATAGATGATGATCCGGCTTCTTTTTATGTACCTCTAGTGGAGGGTACTTTCACGACGATGTTGAGAGCGGCAACTCGTTCTGATTTGAAAATTCGTTACAGTAATCTCACAGCTCCCATTGTTCTTGACTTAGGAGCAGGTGGAGCTCCATGGTCAATAGCTGTTCTTAAGGCATGTCCAAATGGGTTTGCCGTAATCAATGACTTTGACGGTGTTTTAGAAGTAGCAAAGCGCAAAACACAAGAACATGAAGTTTCAGATCGATGTGAGTTCCGTTCAGGCAATTTTCATGAACTTGAATTCGAAACCGACAAATATGATTTAGTGGTTTTAGGTCATGTATGTAGAACAGAGGGAGAAGCAGGAGCAAAAAGCCTTATTGAGCGTGCATTTACTTATTTGAAACCTGGTGGAAGATTACTTTTAGCAGACTATTTCGTAGATAAGGAAAGAAAGTTTAACCCGCATGGCGTGTTGATGGGTATGACAATGATGACGAGCACTGTAAAAGGTTTCCCAATTACGAATGAGCAGGCGACCGGTTGGTTAAGAGAAGCAGGATTTGAGTCTGTTCGTTTAATCGAGCCCATTGGCTATCAGTATTTGTATGTGGCAAATAAACCATTCGACTTATCGAAGGAGTACTAATGAAGGAGCAAATAGACACTCTGGTTAAAGCTTGGTACGTCGTAACCATGAATGAAACTCGAGACATTGTAAGAGATGGTGCTGTTGCAATTAAAGATGGTTTGATTGTGGAGGTTGGAAAATTTTCAGAATTAGAAACCAAATTTGATGTAAAAGAGACATTAGGTGGTGATCGTTTTGTTTTAACGCCAGGGATGGTCAACACTCACATACATATAACCGGAGAACCTTTGACCAGAGGATATGTTCCCGATGACACCCCTTTCGAAGAGAATGTTTTTGAGTGGCTTTGTCCGCTTTACTCTGTTTATACAGCAGAAGAAGAGAGATTGTCAGCACAGTTAGCATCAGTTGAAATGCTGAAGTCCGGAACTACAACATTTTTGGAAGCTGGAACTATTCGTTTTCTTGACGATGTGTTTGAGGCTCTTGAAGAGGTTGGTATCAGGGGGCGTTTGGGTAGATGGATTTGGGATCTACCCCCTGAACCAGATGTGTACAAACAGGACACAGATGAGTCGATAAGCCTCTTGCAGTATCAACTTGACAAGTATAAGAATATAGCGAATGGAAGATTAGGGGCTTGGTCCACTTTGGTAGGACACACGACATGTTCCGACCCGCTATGGAAAGCTGCACGAGACCTAGCTACAGAGCATGAAACGGGTATGAGTTTCCACATGTCACCTGCAAAGCTGGATCCAGATTTTTTTGTTTCTGAATTTGGACATCGTCCGATGGTGCATCTTGACGAGCTTGGGGTTCTCGATGACGACGTTGTTATGACTCATTGTGTGCAGGTAGATGATAAAGAAATTTCTGTTATGGCTAAAACAGGTGTTCATGTTTCACATTGTCCGACAACAGCTTTGAAAGTTAGCTATGGCGTCACTCAGGTAGGAAAAATTCCTGAAATGAAAATGGCAGGAATCAATGTAGCTATAGGAACAGATGGGAATAATGCTTCAAACTATTCTGATTTGATGAGAGCGACGTATCTTGTAGCAGGTCTATTCAAAGACAGTAGACAAGATCCGCAAATGTTTCCGGCAGAGATTGCTTATGAAATGGCTACCTTAGGTGGCGCAAAGGCCATGCAATTAGAGGAAGAGATAGGTTCGCTTGAGAAAGGTAAAAAAGCTGATTTGGTTTTACATGACACCGACAGGCCAGAATGGCGACCATTGCTAAACGTTATGAATCAACTTGTATGGTCGGCTGATGGAAGAGGAGTCCATACCGTACTAGTCGATGGAGTAAAAGTTGTAGAAGAAGGACGGGTCACAGCTTTTGATGAGGAAAAGTTTTACGCAGACTGCCAAAGTGCTGGTGAAGCAGTTGTGCAAAGATCTGGGCTGCCTGATAAAGCAAAGTATCCAATTTTGTGAACTCTCTTATATTTGAAGCAGAGATCACGCCCGGGATGGGTGCTGATGAGTTTTGCAAATTAGCTGAGGCTGTTGAAGTGGCTGGTTTTGATCGACTAGGAGTTTCAGATGTTGCTCTTTGGCCAGATACCTACCAATTACAGATTTTGGCTGCTCAAGTAACGAGTCAAATAATGATTGGTTCGATGGTTACAAATCCATATACGAGGCATCCGGCAGTTCATGCAAGTGCGTTGGCCACGTTAAACGATGTTTCTAATGGTCGAGCTTTTTTTGGGATTGGAATAGGCGCAGGATTGGAAGAAATAGGGATAGACCCGAAACGACCTTTGACAACGATACGGGAGACAATTGCTGTCGTGCGATCATTATTGAGTGGCGAAGACACCGTTTTTGAAGGTTCTATTTTTGATCTTAAAACTTCAGGTTTGGTTGTTCCGAGTCTGGGATTAGTGCCTGTGGCCATAGGCACAAGAAGTCCACAAGTGATGCGCTTAGCTGGTGAATTGGCTGATATTGCATTAGTCGGGGCTAGAAATTTAACGCATGATTCTGTAGCTAACTATAAGAAATGGTTACTTCAAGGGGCAGATAGTGTGGGACGTAATGTTTCAGAAGTAATGATTGCTCCCAGAGTTACTTTATGTGTCAGCGAAGATTCAGAGTTGGCTCATTCAAGCGTGAAAAGGTACGCAGCACATTATTTGGAAATCGTTGGTGAAAATGGCCCCAAGTTAGAACAAGCAAAGAGAAATGCTATTTTTAACGCTCTTTCACGCTCGAGTGGCTGGTACTTTGATCACAACCGTTTCGATGATCCTGAGCTGGAAACTCTTGTAGATGCCGAGTTAGTTCGTGAGTTCGCGATTGTTGGCAGTCCTTCTGAAGTTTCAGAGCAGTTAAAAGAAGTTTTAGACCTTGGTTTCACACAGATCAGCTGTAATTTAGCTGCTGTGAGGAGACCTGGCGGCTCAATGGCTGAAGGGTTGCTTGAAACCATAAATGGAAGTGCTACTGCGCTTGAAAAATTGCGGAACATACGTTGAGCATTGCTGACGCGCTGCTGTTAGTTTTCGGAGGCTTAGCGGCTGGAGTAATTAATACCATGGCGGGTGGAGGTTCTACCATAACAGTTCCGCTTTTGGTTTTGGCTGGCGTGCCAGGCACACAAGCCAATGGTTCAAATAGGGTTGGGGTTCTGGCTGCCAGTGCGGCTGCAGTAATTTCTTTTCGTAGGTTGGGAGTTTCGGGAATTCGCAAATCCTCTTCTGTGTTATTGCCAGTTTTAGTAGGTTCTCTAGTAGGTTCTTCCCTCATCAGTCAGATATCAGACGAGGCCTTCGAGAGGCTTTTCGGCGTTCTTATGGTCCCGATCGTAATTCTCACACTTGTATCCCCAACCCCAAAGAAAAACATCACGAAGAAATGGGGTGGAGGTTTTACGATTCTGATTTTCAGCATCGTGGGACTTTATGGAGGTGCGATTCAAGCTGGAGTCGGACTACTTATGATAATTGCACTCTCTTACTCAGGATTTGACCTGGTGAAAGCAAATAGCATCAAAGTTTTAGTCAACGTCTTGCTGACAATTGTTGCTCTGCCTGTTTTTTTGATCGCCGGAAAGGTTGATTGGGGGCCTGCACTAACTTTAGCTGCAGGGTTCACATTGGGCGGCTGGCTCGGCGCAAAATGGGCTTTTCAAGGTGGTGAGAAACTAATCAGGTTCGTAATGGTTATTTCAGCGGTTCTTCTTTCCGGACGTCTACTAGGTTTTTATGGATAACTAAAACCAATAATTCAAACCGTAGGCCAGTGAGGTCTAGGTTCCAGTCCAGCTTCACCTAAAAGTCGTTGTTGGCGTTCCTGAAGGTCAGAAAATTTCTCTTCTTCGTCAATTTTCAAGCAAGTTCCCTCAACCACGATCATTTCACCAAGAGCCATGACTGAGTGAATCCCTGAGGTTCCTGCACTCCAAATCAGTTGTTTTACAGGGTCTGGACTTTGGGGTTTCCAAGCCTGATCCTCTAAATCTATAAAAACGATGTCCGCCCTTTTGCCTATTTCGATCGAACCAATCTCATTTGAAAGCCCGATTGCTTTTGCTCCCTCAATTGTTGCTAGCTCGAGAGCGCTAATAGATGCAGAAGACATTCCTTCAATTTCAGATTCTTGAATTAGACCAGCAAACAGTTTTGCCGATGAAAGTATGTCCACGTTGTCGCCTGCATTTCCAGCATCACACCCTAAGGAGAGACTTCCTCCTCTCGAAAAGAACTCTGGATGTCTTCCAAACTTTGTTACACCTTGTCCAAGTCTCAGATAAGCCCACGGGCATGAAGCAATAGCGGTTTTTGTGTTTATAAGAGTTTCTAACTCTTGATCATTTAGATGCACAGCATGGGCAATTAGTAGATGTTCTCCTAAAACGCCCAGGTCTTTCAAATGAAGCACTGGTCTTACACCTGTTCTTTCCAAGTAGCTTTCAACATCAGATAGATTCGGAGACAAGTGAAAAGTTAGATTTGTTGAGTTTTCTATTGCTAGGTCTGATGCCTTCTTAAGTAAATCATCAGACATTAGATCATGACCTACGAGAGTTACCCAACCTTTCACAGAAGGGTGTTCTTTTGTCAATTCGAGAACATCAAGCTGGCGACTTAAAACATCGTCAACTGTCTTACCTGAGTAAGGACCGTCGCCGACATCCCAACCCCAAGACCCCAGAGTTCCTCCAACACCAATGTTTTCAAAACCTTTTAAAACTGAACCTGGGTGAGCTACAGTGCCTGCTTCAACTGTGAAAGTGATACCATTTCGAGCGCTCTCAGCTAATACAAGGGTTGCTGAAATTTCATCGTCCTCTGATGTGTGGGCTTCATGAATGGGTATGGCCCAATCAAAAATGGCTTCATTATCTGTGATCGAATCGGGAATGCACGATCGTATAAGCCGGTCACCTGTTAAGTGTTGGTGTGCGTTTATCAATCCGGGGATTAACAGGAAGTTGTCACCACCATGTATGACCAAATCAGAGTTCTTCTCTAAGATTTCTTCTCTTTTACCTATTTCCGCTATTCGTCCGTTGGTAACTTTTATGGCAGCGTCATTAATGATTTGACGTTCTTCATTCATGGTAAGAACAGTCTTTCCCACAACCAGACTTGATTTATTTTTTGTCACAACAACAGAATAGATGCAGTAAGTTTGTCTTATGCAAATAAGAAAAAAAGCTTGTTAAATGTCTAATACCTTCGACTGTTTGACTGAAAATACAGGCCTTTTAGACCATTGGTATGCTGTAGGCCTTTCCAAGGAAATCAATAAAAAACCTCTTTCGGTAGAGCTATTGAATTCTAGATATGTGATCTGGAGAGACAGAAAAGGATCCTTGGTGGCTGCTAATGAATTATGCTCCCACCGTCAAATGCCTCTAACGGAAGGCCATATAGATGAAGGTTGCTTGAGATGCCCTTATCATGGATGGCTTTTCGGGGAAAGAGGAGAGTGTAAAGAGATACCCTCCGCGTCTCCAGATTTACCTATTCCATCTAAGGCACACCTCAACACTTTCAACACCATTGAAAAGTATGGATTGGTTTGGCTTTCGCCTGGTGAGCCCAAGAAACCCTTATTTGAAATCGAGCAGGATAACGACTCTTCATTTAGGAGAATTAATACTGAAATACAGAGTTGGGAAGTAGCTGCAACCAGAATGGTTGACAATTTTTTAGATATCACTCATTTTCCTTTTGTTCACACTGGAACCTTTGGTTCCGTTCAGGAGAAAGAATCACCGCCTATCGAATTGAAAGAACTCGATGAATATTTTTTCGGTTATGAATATGACGTTTTAGCTGCAAACCCAGGTGAAGCAAAGTCTGTCTCGGGATCTGAAGAGGAAGTAGTTTCAAGATTTATGACTACAGGATTCAATCTGCCTTTTAATGTTAGGAGTACCATTGCCTATGAGTCTGGCCTGCAACACATAATCTTGTTGCTTTCCACGCCTATAGATGAAATAAATTCGTATTTCACTTTCGTGGTATGGCGAAATGATGATTTTCAGATCCCTGAAGAAGAAATTATCTCTTTTGATCGAGCGATCGGGGAGGAAGACAGGGTAATGCTCGAACGACTAAGTGGGTCAATGCCTCTCGGTCAAACCGATCTGGCAAATGTAAAAGCAGATAAAGCCTCTGTTGAATGGAAGAGACAATTTGTGGAGATGATCAACGGATAGCTCGTATTCTACTCGAGCATAGACATCGACTTCGCCGTAATCCATTCGCCCGAAATTACTGGTTCGTAAGAAGTTTCTTTTTTTTCAGTAAGAGTTGTTGGGATAGTTTTTATCTCAGCTGTATAAGTGGGCTGGAAAAAAAATGGAATAGAGATCCGATCCCGTTTGCGATGAGAAGGATCATCCGGAAGAACGACACGGTGGAGGGTCGATGTCCACCTGTCGTTTGTCCATCTTGCCATTAGGTCACCTATGTTAATGACATAGCCATCTTCTACAAGATCCACGTCAACCCACTGGTCATTGACTGTAATTTGAAGACCTGGAATTTGCTCAGGTGCAACAATCGTGAAAGCGCCATAGTCTGTATGCTCTCCGCGTCTGAGCTGACCAGAAGGCACTTCACCATCGACGGGGGGATACCAGTTGGACATTAAAAGCGAAGTGGGGTTATCGAACTTGTCTTCAAACCAATTCTCTTCGAGATTAAGAGCAATTGCCATAAGTTTTAGAATCTCTGCACAGAGATTCTCCATTTTGGCAAAATAAGCTTCATAAGCAGGTCTTAACTCGACAGGCTCTTCTGGCCAGAGGTTTTCACAGAAAACAGCTTCTGCTCCAGGTTGTTGAAGCTTGGAACGCAAAACTGGATCATCAAATCTACTTACATTAAAAGACTCACAAAGGTCAGGAGGGGTTTCTATTTCAAGGGTAGAAGCAAGAGCAGTTGTGTCAAGCCCCAAGTATCCACGGAAATGATTGGGTCCTGGCGGGGCTACTTTACTTTTCTCAGATACAGGTAGATGAAAGAAATCCCGTGACGAATTAATAACATCCTCCAAGAGTTTTGGATCAACCCCATGGCCTACTGCTATAAAAAAACCTGTCGATCTGCATGCAGAGTCAATACGTTTTGCAATCTCAAGACGATCTGAATTAGAGCCTTCAAATGCAGGGCTTAAATCGATAGTTGGTGCAAATTCCATATTCACTTTTCTCCGAATCCATCTGACATGCCCATCTGTTTCAAAAAAGTAAGACTGTCAAAGTAGTCAACCCTTCGTTTGATCAAACCCTCTGAGATATGAAAAAAGAAAACGCCTTTGATTTCTATGGGGGTATTATCGACATCAGCTCTCATCATGTAAGAGGTAAATACTCGCTCACCATTAGCAACCGCCTCCTCAAGCTCATAGCTGATACCTTGAAACTTTTCCAAGAAACCGTTTAAGTTATTTCTGTATGTAGTCCGACCTGTGCATGGTTCACCCAAAGCGCTTGTATGGATATTTTCAAAATCATCATCCACGTGTTGAGCTATGAAATCAGCATCACCTTTAGAGAATGAGCTTAAGTATGATTTGGCAACTTCTATAGGTTCCATTCTCGTATCATTTTTCACTAATTAGTTCTTGAAAAGTTGAGTAGACACCTTGGTCAAAAGAAAACTCGAGACTATTCCCATCAGGGTCTTTGGCCATAAACACCCAACCGATAGGTGGAGGCAACTTGGTTAAGGGTATTGTAACAGAACCTGTCGCAGAGAGTTTCTTTTCAAGTTCTTGAAGGGCTTCTAAGCTAGGCAACTCTATTCCTAGATGAGCGAAAGGGCCAAGAACAGTATGAGGGGCACCTTCGAAAGGGTCCTTCCCTGGGAAAAATTGGGATACAACTAGTAGAAATGGACTAGCAGGATTATCATCATGCCCCAACCAAGCGGCATAGCCCATTTCATCCTCACGTCTTGTGATCAAAGACATTGGGGTATTGGTGGTGTACCACTCAATCGTCGCGTTGATATCGTTCACGCGCAATGCCACATGGGTCCAACGCGGCTCAGGTGGATGATCATCGTATGTAGTTTCGCCTGTCATGTCTTCACTCTTATTCAATTGTCCAGCCATCTGGGATTAATGCTTCTCCAATCACCTGATGCGTGTCCTCATCAACTTCAACGCCTTCGAGATGCTGCCAGAGATTTATCTGATTACCCCAAGGGTCTATAAACGATGCATTAGCACCACCAAATTCAGTCCAAAAGTGATTTCTCCACAAAATGGTAGCTCCGAGTTCTTCCGCTACGTCTAAGATCCGATCAAAAGAGTCATCATCACTGACCATAATCCAGGCTCTGATAGATCTACCTCCAGAACTCAACTCCGTAGGTTCAGAAGGCTCAGGGTTCGGATGTGGTCGAGCGTTAGCTGCATTGTAGATACCCATATGCAGGTTGCCTGTGGGTCCCTGACTTCCATCATCCAATTTAAAGTTTTGACCAGGTACGATTCGGTTAAAAATACCGGGTATACGTGTTTCTATTTCCCAATTAAAAACTTTGCTATAGAAAGCAGTCGCAGCCTCAACATCATCGGTAGGAAAGTCAACGAAAACTAGAATATTAGGGTATGTCATGGTTCTCCTTAATCGAACGGAATTCACAGAATACCAAAAGGTCTGATTGTCTGACCAATCGTCTTTAAGGTATATTTCATTATTAACAGAGGGGGTTGTGTGGAAAGTCCAATTGCGCTTGAAGAGTTGCTTAAGTCGCGTGGAACTTATCGAGATGCGATCGGATTACCTCCAAAGGTATATAGCGATCCCGATTTTTTTGTTTTCGAACGTGAAGCCGTATTCGCGTCCGAATGGCTTTGCGTGGGACGGGAAGAACAGGTTCAGGAAGTAGGAGATTATTTTTCTGCAACACCAGCTGGAGAACCAATAATTGTTGTAAGAAATTCAGAATCTGAGATACGAGCAATGTCGTCAGTTTGTCCTCACAGAGGTATGTGCGTTACAGCAGACCTTGATGGAATAGATGATGAGAATATGCTTGAGCCCACCAAATTTCTTTCAGGCAACGTGAGATACTTTCGATGCCCCTACCATTGGTGGGTATTTAATTTAGAGGGCCAGCTCACAGGAGCTCCTGAAATGAAAGAGACGGACTGTTTCAAAGCAGAAGATACAAGTCTTGAAAATATCGCTTTGGAGATCTGGAACGGCTTTATATTTGTAAATTTTGACATCAATGCAGATCCTTTAGGCCCGAGTTTGGGAAAACTTGAAAAGGCAGTAAGGAATTACGATCTTTCCTCACTCAAAACCGTAGACCCTGCAGTAATTCCTGATGTCCCATTTAATTGGAAGATCATGATAGAGAATTTTATGGAGATGTACCATAACAGCCGTCTCCACAAAGGTATCCATGATTGGGCACCCTCAGCAGGAGCTCCTGGGACACCATCCTCATATTCAGATTTTGAAGAAGGCGATGGAGCAATGTTTGGATTTAATCCGTCCTTGGAAATGGATGGAGGCTTTAATCCAACTTACAAAGCCCTTTTTCCGCCTCTTCCAAACTTAACTGATGAAGAGAGACAAAGAGTCGTATTCGCTTTCGTTCCCCCAACTCTTTTAATTGGAATGCAATCAGATTCTGCATTTTGGTTCACAGTTAATCCAACCAGTCCCGAAACACACGAACTCAGTATGGCCTACTTATTCCCAGAAGAAGTTCTTGAAACCCCCTTATTTGATGAATTGCTTGAAGCCGCAATAAGGGGAGTTGGCTATTTTAATCGTCAAGATATACCAACAAATATTGCTACTCACTTGGGATTGAGTTCACGTTTTGCAAACCGAGCCCACTACTCCTGGCAAGAGGCCGTTATACCGCAATTTAATTCTTGGCTTGTTAACCGCTATGAGAAGCAAATGGAAGGTAAATAGATGTCTAATTCATATCAAATCCTGCAAAATTACTGGCATGCAGTAGCTACCAGTAAGTCTTTAGAATCTGACATCCTTTCTGTGAAACTTTTAGAAAAGGACTATGTTCTGTGGCGCACTCCAGATGGTTCAATCGGAGCGTCTCTAGATATCTGCTCACACAGGCAGGCTCCTTTGTCAAAAGGACATCTAGAAGAAGGTTGTTTAAGATGCCCCTATCATGGCTGGTTATTTGGAGATGAAGGGCAATGTTTAGAAATCCCTTCAGCTCAAAAAAATTTACCCATTCCTCCTAAAGCCCATTTGGAATTTATACAAACTCAAGAAAGATATGGTTTGATTTGGATGTGTCCAGGAGACCCTCATTCTCCAATACCTGAGGTAGTAGCAGAGAATGACGATTCCTTCACACGCATTAATACAGAAATGCAGATCTGGAACGTTGACAGTACGCGAATGATTGACAACATGCTCGACATTTCTCATTTCCCATATACACATAGGGGCACTTTTGGAATCGAGCAAGAAACGGTTGTGCCAAAAATTAATCTAGAACAACTAGATGAGACTTTCTTTGGTTATGGCTACGAAGTGAAGATAAACAATGTTGGCGCTACAAAAGTTATGTCTGGAGGGGGAGATGATGTCCTAAAGCTTTTCATGAGTACAGGATTTGCTTTACCTTTCTCCGTCCTGAGCACAATGAGCTATGAGACAGGTGTAGAACAAAAACTATTTATGACCGCAGCTCCGATACAGGAAGGCAAGTCCGTATACACTTTTGTACTTTGGCGTAACGACGACCTGAACGCGTTGGTGGCTCCAAACCGAACAATTGCTGATGAAGTACTTGAATTGGAACTAGCCGTAGTTTTGGAAGACCAAATGATGTTAGAAAAACTAAAAGGTCGACTTCCGCTAGAACACGGTGCATTAGTGGATGTTCAAGCTGATAAGCCTTCATTGGAGTGGAGAAGACGATATAAAGAACTCATCTCTAGCTAGGTGTGCTGCAGCTTAAGCGTTGATAGGATCAATGTTTGTAGGTAATCCAAGGGGGATTGCTTGAGGTCGGGTTCGAGACTCCGATCTCTCCTATAGCCTTGAAGGTATAAGTTTTCAAGGTTTGAATCCGAATTAGAGGAATATATGTCTAGTAGTACGCCTGTTAAGTCTGAGATGATTTCTGAGCACCAGCTGCATGAGAGCGATACTGGTTCTCCAGAAGTCCAGATTGCTTTGATGAGTGGAAAAATTAACCACCTTACTGAGCATTTGAAAGTTCATAAAAAGGACCATCACAGTAGAAGAGGTTTGTTGATGCTGGTTGGCCGAAGGCGGAGAATGCTTGATTATCTAGAAAAAAATGATGTTGAGCGTTACAGGTCGATTATCACAAAGTTAGGTTTACGTCGTTAAGGCGTTTGATTAAAAAGTTCCTAAAATGGTATTTGATTAAGGAACAAGTAAAAAAGACTCTAGCGATGAGCAGCTTTTAGAAATTAGTTTTCATCGACTGGTGTCGCCCTGATCGGAAATGTTTCGAACAGGTGAAGAAGAGAAAAGAAGAGAATAATAATGAATGAACCAATTTCCGTATCCCATACATTTTCAGGGACAGAAAAGACAATTACTTTCGGTACAGGACGTCTGGCCGGATTAGCAGGAGGAGCGGTTTTGTCTCAACTAGGCAATTCAACCGTTCTGGTGACCGCAACCGGTGCAAAATCAGCTCGAGCAGGTGCTGACTTTTTCCCCTTGACAGTTGATATTGAAGAAAGAATGTATGCCGCTGGGAAGATACCAGGATCTTTTTTCAGGCGTGAGGGTCGAGCGTCAGAATCGGCAATTTTAACTTGTCGACTGATTGACAGACCTTTAAGACCTATGTTTCCAGAAGGTTTCCGCAATGAGGTACACATTGTCGGTACCGTAATGGGAGCTGATATGGAGAACCCTCATGATGTATTGGCCTTGAATGGCGCATCAGCAGCTCTTATGATTTCTGAAATTCCTTTTGATGGTCCTGTGGGGGCAGTTCGAATTGCTTGGGCGTCTTCAGGGGAATGGATTCCGCATCCAACTTATGAAGAGGCTGCCGATTCAGCATTTGAAATGGTTGTGGCTGGACGTTTGCTGGAAGATGGAGATGTTGCAATCATGATGGTAGAAGCCGGAGGGACAGAGGCAACTTGTGATGTTTATGACGCAGGTGCACCTTTTGTAGATGAATCTGTACTTGCCGACGGTCTTGAATTTTCCAAGCAATTCATAAAGGAAGTAATTGAACTGCAACAAAAACTGGTTGAAGCAGTAGGTAATTCTGAAGTAATGGAATACGAAGCTTTTTCCGATTACACCAAAGAAATTTTCAATGCTGTCGAAACTGCAGGGTCGGAGAGAATTGCAGCCACTCAAACTATCGTTGACAAATCAGAAAGACAAAATGCTGAAGCGGAACTTAAAGAGGCAATCAAGAGCGAAATAATCACTGATTTTGAAGAA